>CBHTUE010000111.1:0-14096 GCA_966096115.1 uncultured Phenylobacterium sp. | reverse complement strand
GGCATCAACGACTTCTGGTGGCCCACCGAGGGCGGGCAGAAGCAGCTCAAGGGCTTCCCGCGTCGCCGGCTGATGGATGCGCAGGACCTGGACGCGGCTTTCCTGATGCTGGCCGGGCCGGCGGCGAGGACGATCACCGGGTCGATCATCACCATCGACGACGGCCAGTCGCTGCCGGGCGGGGGCTAGCCGGAAACGCGGATTTCCGCGCCTTCGCAGTCCATTAGTGCTGCGATCCTTGCGCCGTGCTTCATGGTGGGCGGGCGGATGAACTCCAGGCCGGCGGCAGACTGGGCGGCGTAGAAGTCGTCCACGTCGTCGACGCCGTAGCCCACCTGCACCGAGCCGGCGGGGTTCTCCGGCGAGGCGGGGTGCAGCGCCAGCGTCGTTTCGCCGGTGGCCATCTCGGTCCAGAACGGCGTGGCGAACTTGACCGGGATGCCCAGGGTGTCGCGGTGGAAGGCGATGGCCGCGTCCATGTCGGCCACGAACTTGATCACGTATTTCAGCTGCGTCGCCATGCGCCCGTGCTCCCCGAACCGCCGGTCAGTTTACGCCCGGGCGGCGCGGCGGCCTATCCTGTTGGCTGACCGAAGGGCAGGGCGCTTAGATCGCGCAAACGGTGGAGGAATATCATGCGCCAAGGGCCGCTCACGGGCTTGAAGATCGTCGAGTTCGCCGGGATCGGGCCGGGGCCGTTCTGCGGCATGCTGCTCTCCGACCTGGGCGCCGACGTGGTGCGGATCGACCGCAAGGGTCCCGGCCGCGGCTCGCCGGCCGACGTGACCGGCCGCGGCCGCCGCTCGGTGGCGCTGGACCTGAAGTCGCCCGCGGCGATCGAGGCCTGCCTGAAGCTGATCGAACAGGCCGACGTGCTGTTCGAGGGCTTCCGCCCGGGGGTGATGGAGCGCCTGGGCCTGAGCCCCGAGGTCTGCCTGAAGCGCAATCCGAAGCTGGTCTATGGCCGCATGACCGGCTGGGGCCAGACCGGCCCGTACAGCCAGGCCGCCGGCCACGACATGAACTACATCGCCATCACGGGCGCGCTGCACGCCATCGGCACCGACGAAAAGCCCGTGCCGCCGCTGAACCTGGTAGGCGATTTCGGGGGCGGGGCGCTGTACTTGGCGTTTGGCATCCTGGCCGGCGTGATCCAGGCGCGCGAGAGCGGCAAGGGCCAGGTGGTCGACTGCGCGATGAGCGACGGCGCGGCCAGCCTGATGTCGATGTTCTACGGCATGAAGGCGGCCGGTGGCTGGAAGGAAGAGCGGCGCAAGAACCTGCTGGATGGCGGCGCGCACTTCTACGACACCTACCAGTGCTCCGACGGCAAGTGGATCTCGATCGGTTCGATCGAGCCGCAGTTCTATGCTCTGCTGCTGGAGAAGACCGGCATCAACGACCCAGACTTCGCCAAGCAGATGGATCGCTCGATGTGGCCGGAGCTTCGCCAGAAGCTGGCGAACGTGATCGCCCAGAAGACCCGCGACGAGTGGACGGAGATCATGGGCGGCACCGACGTCTGCTTCGCCCCGATCCTCGACCTGGACGAGGCGCCGAAGCACCCGCACAACGCGGCGCGCCAGACCTTCGTCGAGGTCGCCGGCGTGACCCAGCCGGCGCCGGCGCCCAGGTTCTCGGCCACGCCGGGCAAGATCCAGGGCCCGCCGCCGGCGATCGGCGCCAACAACGAGGACGCGCTCAGCGACTGGGGCTTCTCGCCTGCGGAGATCGCGGCGCTGGCCTGAAACAAGCTGGGCCGTAACAACGACTTAGCCCGCGCACTACCTGAATTCGCCGTTCAGACTGGGTTCAGCCGCGAAAGATCATGTTCGCTCATGAGCCGGGCGACGCGCTCTCCCGTCCCTCGAAGCGGCGAACGGCTCTGATGGAACGACACGCCCATCGGGCGGCGCGCCACTCTTCACCGGGTGGCGCGCCGTTTCAGTTTGACGGGACCCTTTCCTGGCGAGAGCGCGATAGCCGAAAGTGTGAAGCGGTTTCGGCGCCCATCGCGCTCTCCACTTTAGGTGTCGAGCCTTTTCATCTGGTCAGTTTCACTGACCAGAAAGGCTCTAGGGTTGCGCCCGGCGTCGTTCCTCCTCACCTTCCGCCCGCATGAGACTTGCTGAGCTGAGCCGTCGCGTCCGCGCGCGGGACTGGGACCCGGTCCACGGCGTGCGGCTCGGCCTCACGGTCCTGGGCAAGGCGCTGACCCGCATGTGGGGTCGCGACGTCATGCTCTACACGGGCGGGACCTCGTTCTTCATCATGCTGGCGATCTTCCCCGCCCTGGCGATCGCCATGGGCCTCTACAGTCTGCTGTCGGACCCCACACGCGTCGCCGAGCAGGCGGAGTACATGGCCCAGGTGATGCCCGACGCGGCGCGCCTGATCTTCCAGAGCGAACTGGTGCGTCTGTCGCAGGCGCCGCACGGGACGATCTCGTTCCAGAGCGGCGTGGCTCTGGTGATCGGCGGATACGCCTCGCACCGGGGCATCAAGGCGTTCCTGGCCGGCCTGTCGTTCATCCACGACGAGCACCGGCAGCGCGGGTTCCTGGGCTTCAATTTCATGGCCCTGGTGGTCCTGGTGGCGACCCTGGCCTTGCTGGGCCTGCTGTCGGCCGTCTTCTTCGCGTTCCGGATCGCCGGCGAGACCTTCAACCTCCGCCCGTTGCGCGGGGTGCTGTGGCTCTACAGCGAATGGACGTGGGCGAGCGCCGGCATGGCCGCCGGCATGACGCTGATCTACCGCTGGGCCATGTCGCGCGACCCGGTGGACTGGCGCGCCTCCTTCGTCGGCGGGGCGGTGGCCTCCGGCCTGTGCATCTTCGCGTCCTGGGGACTGGGCATCTACGTCGAGCAGATCGCCGCCCTGGGGGCGACCTACGGGTCCATCGCCACGGTCGTGATCTTTCTGATCTGGCTCAGCTGGAACGTGAACGCCCTGTTCTTCGGCGGCGCCCTGGCCACCGAGATGGAGATCGCGCTGCAGGGCCGACGGCTGCCGCTGCCCTCGGAATTGGGCGGCCTGCAGGGCTGACTAGGGCTTCCTCACCAGGAAGCTGAGCGCGCCTGCGGCTTCGCCCTGTTCCAGCACCTGAGCCCCGATCTGGCCCGCGAAGTGCGGCACGTCGATCCGCGCCAGCGGGTCGTCGGCCAGCAGGCGCACCCTGGCGCCCGCCGGCGCCCGCTCCAGCGCGCGGCGCAGGCGCAGGGTCGGCACCGGGCAGCGGTGCCCGCGGGCGTCAACCAGGATCTCGTCGTCGGCCATGGGGCCGCATACACCACCCCGCAGCGCGGCGCCCAGCCGCCGGTATGCTATAGGCCCCGGCGATGAGCGGGGATGAGTCCGAACCGAGCGTGATCGCGGTCAGCCGCAAGGCGAGTCACGGCGTCGACAAGCCGAACCAGCTGGTGATCCGCCTGGTCGAGGGACACGGGGTGGAGGGTGACGCCCACTACGGGGTCAAGGTGAAGCACCGCAGCCGCGTGCGGCAGAACCCCGACCAGCCCAACCTGCGCCAGGTGCACCTGATCCACGCCGAACTGCACGACGAACTGGCCGGCCGGGGGTTCGCCGTGACGCCGGGGCTGATGGGCGAGAACGTCACCACCCGCGGCGTAAATCTGTTGGGCCTACCGCGCGGGGCGAGGCTGCGGCTGGGCGACGAGGCGGTCGTGGAGGTCACCGGCCTGCGCAATCCGTGCACTCAGCTTGAAGGCCTGGACGAGGGCCTGATGGCCGCCTGTCTGGGCCGCGGGCCGGACGGCGAGCCGCTGCGCAAGGCCGGGGTGATGGCCATCGTCCTCAGGGGCGGAGAGGTGAGGGCCGGGGACCGGGTCGCCGTGACCCTGCCCGCCGGCCCCTTGGAGCGGCTGAAGCCGGTCTGACGGTTAGCGCGACAGGTGGAGCGCAGCGATCTGGCCGGCGATCGACTGGAACACCGCCGTCAGCGTGGTCGAGCTCTTCACGTCGTAGAAGTAGTCGGGGCCGGTGGCGCAGGCCTTCAGCAGGGTGGATGACGCCGAGGTGACCTCCACGCCGATCGTGTAGATCTCGATCTGCTTGTTCTTCATGTTGGTGCACAGCAGCGACAGCCGCGAGTCCAGGGCGGCGGTCCGCTCGGCCTGGCTGGCGCCCTGCGGCAGCGGCGCGCCGTTCGCCTTCAACACCCGGCCCTGCCAGATGTAGCCCGTGCCGGCGTAGGTGCCGTCGTTGGGCGTGTCCCTCTGGTCCATCGTGTTCTCGCCGTCGGTCATCAGCACGATGATCTTCTTGTACTTGGGCGTGCCGTAAGCGACGCCGTCGGCGAACGGCTGGTTCGGCGAGACGGTGTTCCAGCCCCAGGCCATGCCGATGGGGATATTGGTGTTACCCGTGGCGTTCAGGTTGTCGATCGCCGTCCGCAGGCCCGAGAAGTCCGTCGTCAGGCGCATGACCTTCTGCAGGCCGCACCCACGGTTCGGGCCGGCGTCCGTCGTGCTGCTGGTGAACGTCTTCTTGTGCGAGTTGGTGTACTTGCCGATCGCACCCTGGTGGACCCGCCAGTTGGTCCCGCCGACGGAGTCGTTGACGTAGTCGTTGTCGTAGTCGTCGCCGTAGCCGGCCGTCTTGTTGTCAGGCTCGTCGACCGCGAAGAAGGGCGTGTAAAGCGTCGCGCCCGAGGTCGGGGCGGTGTCCTGCACGTCGTAAGGCGCCTGGCGCATCTCCACGCAGCCCCGCCAACTGACCCCGGTGTCCGAGAACAGCGTGAAGCGGTTGGCGTGCTGGGTGCCGGTCGCCGTCGTGAATATCTCGTCGTTGATCGGCGAGGAACCGGTCTGGTCGATCCACATCGAGTAGCGGTAGGCCGTCGAGTCGATGCGCACCGTGTTGGAGAACGGCACCATCGAGATCTTCACCGAATTCGGCTCGACCGCCTTGGTGGAGACCTCTTCCAGCTTGGTGACGAAGTCCTTCGCCGCCTTCTTCATGTCGGACAGCTTGGTGCCGTCGTTCATGGAGCCGGTGTTGTCGAGGACCAGCGCGATCTCGACCTTCATGTCCGCCCGCACCACTTCGGACGAGGCGCCGACGGCCATGGTCCCGCCGTTCATCAGGCCGGCGACGAAGGGGTGCACATCCAGGCGCGCCGTGGCCTGCACCGTGCCGCCCGGACCGAACTTGAAGTTGGACGAGGTGAGGGTGAAATCGGTGTCGAGCGCCAGGTTCTGCTTCAGGTACTTGTCGCCGGCCACTTTCAGCTCGGCGTCCGTCGTGGCGTTGCTGCGCGCGGCGGCCAGGGCGGCGGCGTCGATGGCGTCCTGCAGCTGCACCTTGGCGCTGGTCCCGCGCGCCAGGTCGGCGGCGCCGAGACCGGCCAGGCAGATCGGCCCCAACGACAGCGCCGTCACCAAGGCGACGTTGCCGCGCTTGTCGAACAGGAAGCGACGGAGGCCGGAGCGGCTGGAGCTACGCATGAGGTCATTCCCGCGACAGTTCAGTTCTTAGTTATTTGATCACGGAAAATATCGAACCACGGCTAATCTGATCTTATCTTGATAGGTTAAGTTTCGTTTACTCTAATTCACACCGCGTTAACGTCTTGTTTGCTCAGCTTCGGCAAACTGGCGGCATGTCGCAGTTCGCACATCGGAGCATTCGCCGCGGGGGCTTTCGCGGCGACGAGCGCGGGGCCACGGCGGTGGAGTTCGCCCTGGTGGCGCCCTTGCTGTGCTTCGCGCTGCTGTCGATCCTGGAGATCGGCATGCTGGGCATGATGAGCAGCGGCCTGGACAACGCGACCATCGAGGTTGCGCGCCGGATCCGTACGGGCCGCGACGACGGCCCCACCAGCGCGACTACCTTCGAGGACCAGGTCTGCGCGAACCTCGGGGGCGACGTTTCCGAGTGCCACAGCCGCTTGGCGATCAGCGTGCAGAAATACACGAAGTTCTTCGACGCCAGCGGGGCGGTGACCACTCAGCCCGACGGCTCGTTCAACAAGGGCGGCCCCGGCGACATCATTATCGTCAAGACCAACTACACCTGGCCGCTGATGTCGCCGTTCATCGCGACCGCCTTCCATCGCGATGGGCCATTGAGCATCACGCTGGGATCGAGGGTGGCCTTCAAGAACGAGCCCTTTACATGATCCGGACCCTGCGCCGAGGGGCGGCGAACGAGGGGGGCGCGGCCGCCATCGAGTTCGCCCTGGTCTTTCCGGTCCTTTTCCTGCTGCACATGGGCGCGGCCGAGGCCCTGGAGGCCTACCAGGCGCAGCGCAACGTCTCCCATATCGCCGCGGCCATGGCGGACATCGTCGCCCAGAGCCGCACCGTCACCTCAGCTGACCTGGACGACATCATGACGGCCAGCGTCACGATGATCTATCCGTTCCCGAACGTGAACCTGCAGCAGCGGGTCTCCAGCCTCAGCGCCAACGCCAGCGGCTCGGTGTCGACCGACTGGACGGTGAACAAGGCCTACGCGGGAACCGACACGCCGAGCGTGCCCAGCGGCTATCTGGCCGCCAACGAGAGCATCATCGTGACCGACGTGGTCTACGACTACAAACCGACCTTCGGGATGTTCCTGCCGAAGACCATGCGGTTCACCTACCACTCCTACACGCGGCCCCGCCTGTCCCAGAAGGTCGACAAGGTCCCCTAGCCGGCGCCCGGCGCATAGCGGCAGGCGTCGTAGGTCCGCTGGACCAGCCGGCCCGCGGGCCGCGCCCGGGTCGCCATGATGAACGCCTTCAGGCCCGCCGGCAGCTCGTCCACCGGCGGCAGCCGCGCGCCGTAGTTGGGCGGGAAGACCAGCGGCCCGGCCAGCGCCGAGAAGACGATGTCGAGGGGCCCCGGCGCCGCCCCGGCCAGGAACGGGGTTCCCCGCCGCGCCAGTTCCGCCTCGACCAGGGCCAGCGCCTCCTCGATGTCCGCCGGCGCGGCGGCCAGCAGGTCCGGCGTCATGCGCAGGCCGCGAGCCATCATCACCCGCCAGACCGGGTAGAGCCCCGACACGAACCAGCGCTCCCAGGGCGGCGCCCGGTGGATCACCGTGGGCAGCAGCACGCGCCTGTAGGGCAGGACCTGGTGGTAGACGAACCGGCGCACCTGCTGCAGCAGCCGGCTCAGCAGGGCCTCGACCAGGGCCTGGTTCGCCGCGCGCGTTTCGGGGGTGTCGCCGTACAGCTTGCGGCCCGGCGGGCTGGCGGCGTCCACGCCGGCCAGGGTCTCGCGCGCGCCCTTCCAGACCGCGCCGTCCGGCGTGACGATCACCGGAACCTCGACGCCGCCGCCGACCGCCAGCGTGGCCAGCACGTGCAGCATCGGGGCATGCGCCTCTTCCCAATAGGGGATCTCGTAGTGCTCGAACATCCAGCGGGCGAGTTCGACCATCGGGCTGACCCGGGCCGAGATCATCCTGTACGTCGCCGCCGTCGCCATCGAGACCTATGAAAGGCTGCAATCGCCCTCAGTGTTCACAACTCGACAATTTCAACAACAACCTTCACGATCCACGCTGCAATCCTAAGTTTGGGCCGGGGTAGGGCGTGACAGAAGATGTCTCTGCGGCCGCGGCCGTTTCGCTCAGCGAGATTCGAACACCCGCGAAGGGCGGCGGCCTGCTCGGCAGCCCCGGCCCGCTGGCGGCGACCGCGTGGGTGGGCATCCGGCTGCTGAAGCGGCCTCTGCGCGTCGGCCAGGTGGTGATCGCCGCGCAGCGGGCGCATGTGGACGAGGTGCTGAGCCACGACCTGGCCTTCGGCATCCGGCCGGTCAACGCAGATCGAATCGAGGCGGTGAACGGCGGCCCCTTCGTGCTGGGCCGCGACCGCTCGGCGCAGCTAACGCTGGAGCGGCGGGCGCTGTACTCGGCCCTGTCGGCCGTGGACATGACCGCCCTGGCCGCTCACGCCGCGGCCGAGGCCGACGATCTGCTGGCCGGCGCGGGCGGCAGCCTCGACGTGGTGGGCGGCTATGCGCGCCGGGTGGCTGCCCATACCGCCAGCCGCCTGTTCGGGATCAGCCCGCCGGACGAGGCCCTGTTCCAGGAAGTCGCCCGCGCGGTCTTCGCCCACACCTTCCTGAACCTGGGCGGCGACAAGGCCGTGGAGGCCCGCGCGGTGAAGGCCGGCCGGCAGATGCAGGCGTGGTTCGGCGACGAGATCTCGCGGCGGCGGCGCGCCAGGTCGCTGGGATCGGACTTCATGGGCGGCCTCCTGAGCCAGGGCCTGCTGGACGACGACGGCGTGCGCCGCACGCTGGGCGGCATGCTGGTCGGCAGCATCGACACGACCGCGTCCGCCGTCGCCAAGATCGTCCATGTGCTGGACCGCGACCGCCGACTGGCCGCCGCGGTGCGGAGCGACGCAGCCGACCCGGCCCGGATGCGCGGCTGGTGCTGGGAAGCCCTGCGCCGCTGGCCGCACAATCCGCTGGTGCTGCGCCAGGCCCTGGTGGACAGCACGCTGGGCGGTGTGCCCGTGCCGGCCGGGGCGAAGGTGGTCGCCTGGACCCAGGCGGCGATGCAGGACCCGACGGCCGTGCCGTTCCCGGACGAGATGCTGCCGGACCGGCCGGCGCAGACCTACCTGCACTTCGGCGCCGGCCTGCACCCCTGCGCCGGGCGGGCGGTGAACGACTGGCAGATCCCGATGCTGGTGGGCAAGCTGATGGCTCGCGGCCTGGGCCGGGCGGGCCCGATCGCCTGGGCTGGGCCGTTCCCCGACCACCTGACCGTCCAACTGGGAGCCGCCCGATGAGCCACGCCCTGGTCAGCATCGCCGCGCCCATCGCCGTTGGCCGCATCCCCGAGGCGCTGGGCCTGATCGAGGCGATGGGCAATCCGGCCTCCGACGCGATCACCGCGGCCCTGGCGCGGCTGGACGGCGACGAGGGCGTCCACTTCGCCAGCCTGCACACCGTCGAACCGGAGCATCCGCAGGGCGCGCGCGGCCACATCGTCCTGGAATTCTCCGCCGACGGCGTCGACGACGCCGCCATCGACCGGATCGCCGCCCGACTCGGGAGCGAGCTCGGCGCCGTCTTCGCCTGCGCCGAGGATTGGCGCGGCGGGCCGCTGGCCGGCTATCTGAAGAGCCACAAGGTGCGCCTGGGCCAGGGCTGGTTCGGCGAGGCCGGCTTGGCGTTCGCGGGCACGCCGGGGATGAGCGTCGGACGCATCCACCGCGAGGCGGCGCTGGCCGAGGCGCTGGATGGCCTGGTGGGCGGGCAGGACGCCGGCGTCCCGGCGCTGCGGCGGCTGGACATGCTCCGCGAGGCGGTGCGCAAGGATCCGCGTTTCGCCTGGGCGCTGGAGACCCCGACGCCGCTGCCGGCGCAGCCGAAGAGTTCGACCGCTGAGCTGGTCACCGCGCTGGCGGTGTCCTTCGTCCAGACCTACCTGTGGCCGCTGGCGCTGCCGCTGGCGATCGTGCTCATCGCCGGCGCCGTCTCGGCCTGGCGCGACCCGACCTGGTTCGCGCCAGGCGCCATGATGATCTGGACCGTCGTCCAGCACCTATGGTCGGGCTTCCTGTGGCTGCTGGGCGTGCTGGTGGCGTTCGCCATCCCGGTCGTGGTCCTGCTGGTGCTGCTCTACCTGGACCTGCGCCGCAAGGAGGAGAGCGACTGGACCTCCGACGCCGCGCCGAAGCGCGAGGTGCTGCGCAAGATCCTGGAGCACGAGAACCGCGGCGCCCAGAACCACATGATCTCGGTGACCCTGCTGAAACCGGGTTTCACGCGGATGATGACGCTGCGGCTGGCGTTCTGGCTGATCCTGGGATTGGCCAGGCGCCAGTTCAAACCCGGCTACCTGGGCGACATCGGCACCATCCACTTCGCCCGCTGGGTCACGATCCCCGGCACCCGGCAGGTCGTGTTCTTCTCCAACTTCGGCGGTAGCTGGGAGAGCTACCTCGAGGACTTCATCACCAAGGCGCACAACGGCCTGACCGCGGTGTGGTCGAACACCGTCGGCTTCCCGAAGGCCAAGAACCTGTTCCAGGACGGGGCCACCGACGGGGAGCGGTTCAAGCGCTTCGCCCGTCAGAGCATGACGCCGACGCCGTTCTGGTACTCGGCCTACCGCAACCTCTCGACCGCCAACGTCCGCACCAACGCCGCCATCCGCGTGGGCCTGGCCGCCGCCATGACCGACGAGGAGGCCAAGACCTGGCTGGCCCTGTTCGGTTCGGCCTCGCGCCCGCAGGCCAAGCTGGAGAGCAACCAGATCCAGAGCCTGGTGTTCGGTGGCCTCGGCTTCATGCCGCACGGCGAACTGCTGCTGACCGACTTCGGCGCGGCCGGGGCGCGGGCGTTCCTGGCCGAAATCCTGCCGCTGGTGGCCTTCGACGACGGCCGCCGGCTGGAGCGCAACGCCGTAGTCACCCTGGCGCTCGGCCCGGGCGCGCTCGCCAAGGCCGGGCTGCCGGCCGATGCCTTGGAGACCTTCCCGCCGGCGTTCCTGGACGGCATGACTGCGGCCGGCCGCGCCCAGATCCTGGGCGACCAGCCAGACAAGACCTGGCGCTGGAAGACCGAGGGATCCTACGACGCCGCCCTGCTGGTCTACGGCAAGACCCCGGCGGCGGCGGCGGCGCTCAGCGGCAAGGTGGCCCGGATGCTGGCCCGCCACGGCCACGCCAAGCCGCTGGTCACCAAGCTGGTCCCGGTGGACCCCGAGGCCTCCAAGCGGCTCGAGCCCTTCGGCTTCGTGGACGGCACCTCCCAGCCGGTGATCCGCGGCACCTACCAGGGCCTGCGCAAGCCCGACCCGATCCACCTGGTGGAGCCGGGCGAGTTCATCCTGGGCTATCCGGACAACCGCGGGAACCTGCCGCCTGGGCCGACCCTCAACGCCACGGACGATCCCAACAATATTCTGCCGATCCGCTGCGACGGCGACGGCGGCTTCGCGGGCAACGTCGCCGACGCCCCCCGCGAGGTCGCCCGCAACGGCTCGTTCCTGGTGATCCGCCAGCTGGAACAGGACCGGCAGGCGTTCTGGGACTACTGCGAGAGCGAGGCGGCGCGGCTGAAGGACCGGCTGGGCGAGCCCTACCACATCACCCCCGACTTCATCGGCGCCAAGCTGATCGGCCGCTGGCCGGACGGCTCGACCCTGGTGCGCAACCCCTACCAGCCGTTCACCCGACCGAAGGGGACCAAGCGCCTCGACGCGCCGCAGCACGCGACGGTGCGCGCACTGACCAACCCGGCCGCAGCCGCGCCGATCCACCCGCCGGCCTACGCTTCGCCCAACGCGGCGGACAACGACTTCCTATTCGGCGTGGAAGACCCCGAGGGCGTGCGCTGCCCGTTCGGCGCCCACATCCGCCGCGCCAACCCACGCGACAGCCTGGACCCGGGCTCACAGGACCAGATCGACATCTCCAACCGCCACCGCATCCTGCGTGTCGGCCGCGGCTATGTGCCGGACAAGGGCAAGGACGGCGGCCTGATGTTCATGTGCCTGAACGGCGACCTGGAGCGGCAGTTCGAGTTCGTGCAGCAGACCTGGCTGGGCAGCGAGACCTTCCACGGCCTCAGCCGCGAACGCGACCCCATCACCTCCGACAAGGCGGGCTGCCCGGCGGGGTACACTATCCCCACGCGCGACGGCCCGGTGCGCCTGAAGCCAATGGCCAACTTCGTAAAGCCTCTGGGCGGCGGGTACTTCTTCCTGCCGGGGCGGCGGTTGCTGGAGTTCCTGGGGACGTAGGTTCTGCCGGACAGAGTGGGATTCGAACCCACGGTGGGCTCGCACCCACGGCGGTTTTCAAGACCGCTGCCTTAAACCACTCGGCCATCTGTCCGGGAGGCGCTCTCTAGCAGGCTCGGGGCGGGCGCTCCACCGCAACGCTCTGTTAACCCTGATGCAAGCTTCCGCCGTGACCATAGACTCCATGAGTCGGAGGTCCGTGATGGCGAACGCCCTGAATCCCGTGCGCGCGGCGCAGTTGACGCTGGTCCTGCTGGCGGGAGCGTCGCTGAGCGCCTGCGTGACGCCCAACTATCCGACTCGTGCGGGCGGCCCGATGGTCGGCGCCCCGGCGCCGGGGCAGGGCGGCTACAAGGTGGGCGCGCCCTACCAGGTGGCCGGTATCTGGTACGTGCCGAAGGAAGACCCGACCTACGACAAGACCGGCATCGCGTCGTGGTACGGCGACGAGTTCCACCAGAAGGCCACCGCCAATGGCGAGACCTTCGACATGAACGCCGTCTCGGCGGCACACACCACCCTGCCGCTGCCGTCGATGGTGGAGGTGACCAACCTCGACAATGGCAAGTCGCTGGTGGTGCGGGTGAACGACCGCGGGCCGTTCGTCGGCGACCGGATCATCGACCTCAGCCACGAAGCGGCCCGCCAGTTGGGCTACGACCGTGCGGGCCTGGCGCATGTGCGCGTGCGCTACGTCGGCCCGGCGCCGCTGACCGGACCGGACGCCGGCCTGCGCTATGCGGTGGCGGGCAAGCCGCTGCCGACCCGGCTGTCGGGCGAGCCCCCGCCGCGGGCGGCCATGGCGCGATCCGGGCCGGACCCGGTGCTGGCCCTGACCTCGACCGCCGCCGCGCCCCCGGCGCAGGCCGCGCCGAAGGTGGTCGGGATTAGCGCCGAGGCGCTGCCGCCGGTGACCGGCGCCGCGATCTCCTCGACGCCGATCCCGCCCGCGCCGATGGCCGTGGCCCAGGCCGGGTCGGCCGGCTCGGCGCTGCGCGTCCAGGCCGGCGCCTTCTCCAGCGAGGTGAACGCCCAGCGCGCGGTCTCGGCCCTGGCCCAGACCGGCCCGGCCTCCATCGAGCCGATGCAGCGTGACGGGATGACGTTCTATCGCGTGGTGATGCCGGCGCCGGCCGACGAGGCGGCGGCCTATGCGCTCCGCGACCGCGTCGCCGAGGTCGGGTTCGCCGACGCCCGGGTCGTGCGCACCTTCTAGCCCCGGCGCCGACTGGACAAAGCAACCGAACCGGCCAATTTGGCCGTCGTGGCGCGCGGTCGGTTCATCACGTTCGAAGGCGGGGAAGGGGCGGGGAAATCCACCCAGGTCCAGCGCCTCGCCGCGCGCCTGAAGGCTGAGGGCCGCGAGGTCGTCACCACCCGTGAGCCGGGCGGTTCACCGGGCGCCGAGAGCATCCGCGACATCGTCCTGCGCGGCGACGCTGACCGCTGGAGCCCGGTCACCGAGACGCTGCTGATGTACGCCGCCCGCCGCGACCACGTGGAGCGGGTGATCCGCCCGGCCCTTGCGCGCGGCGCCTGGGTGGTCTGCGACCGCTTCGCCGATTCCACGCGCGCCTATCAGGGGGCGGCCGGCGGGACCGACCCGGGCCTGATCGCGGCGCTGGAGACCTACATCCTGGAGGACACCCGGCCGGACCTGACGCTGGTGTTCGACCTTCCCGCGAGCGTGGGCCTGGAACGGGCGCACATCCGGGCCGGCGCGGAGATGCGGTTCGAGAGCAAGGGCATGGCGTTCCACGAGCGCCTGCGCGAGGCCTTCCTGGCGATCGCCACGCGGGAACCGGAGCGGTGCGCGGTGATCGACGCCTGCGACACGATGGACGGCGTCGAGGGCCAAGTCTGGGCCGCGGTGGCCGACCGGCTGACGGTCCATGGCTGAGATCGAGGTCCCGCACCCGCGCGCGGTCTATGAGCTGCAGGGGCAGGAAGCGGCCGAGGCCGACTTCGAGGCGGCCCGGGCCCGCGGCCGGCTACACCACGCCTGGCTGCTGACCGGGCCCGAAGGCGTCGGCAAGGCCACCTTCGCCTATCGCGCAGCCCGCCGGCTGCTGGGCGCGCCGGCGGACGAGCGCTACGGGGGCCTGGGAGTCGATCCCGGTCATCCGGTCGCCCGCCAGGTCGCGGCGCGCAGCCACCCCGACCTCTTCGTCCTCGAGCGCGAGGGGCCCGACGGCAAGCCGCGCCGGATCATCCCGGTGGACGATGCGCGCAAGCTGGCGGAGTTCTTCTCCAAGTCTCCCGCCGCCGCACCGCACCGGGTGGCGATCGTCGACGCCGCCGACGACCTGAACCCCAACGCCGCCAACGCCATCCGGAAGACGCTGGAGGAGCCGCCCCCGCGCGGGGGGTTGCTGTTG
>CBHTUE010000110.1:0-14103 GCA_966096115.1 uncultured Phenylobacterium sp. | reverse complement strand
ATCAACACCGACGCCGAGGGCCGCCTCGTGCTGGCCGACGCGCTCTGGTACTGCCAGGACCGCTTCAAGCCCAAGTTCATCGTCGACCTGGCCACCCTCACCGGCGCGGTGATCATCGCGCTCGGGAACGACTACGCGGCCTGCTACGCCAACAACGAGGACCTGGCGACCAACCTGCTGGCCGCGGCCAAGGCCGAGGACGAGGGCCTGTGGCGGATGCCGCTGCCCGAGGCCTACAACAAGCAGATCGACTCGATGATCGCCGACATGAAGAACACCGGCGGCCGGCCGGGCGGCTCGATCACCGCGGCGCTGTTCCTGCAGAAATACGTCAACAACACGCCGTGGGCGCACCTCGATATCGCCGGCACCGCCTGGAAGAAGCCCTCGTCGGTCTCGACCATCCCCGACGGCGCGGTGGGCTTCGGCGTGCGCCTGCTGAACCGCATGGTGCAGGACAAGTACGAGGGCTGAGGCGCGCCCAGGGCTTTCCTCATGGCGCGTCTCGTCCTGCTGCATAGCCCGTTCGTCGGTCCCGCCAGCTGGGGCGGGGTCGCCGCTGAGCTGGGCAAGCGCGGCTACGCGGTCAGCACGCCCGCCTGGACGCGGCTGGAGCCGATCCGCGAGGGATTCTACCGCACCCTGGCGCAGGACATGGCCGGCCAGATCGAAACCGGGGAGGGCGCGCCTATCCTCTTGGCCCACAGCGGCGCGGGGGCCATGATCCCGGCCCTGGAGGCGGCGCTGCCCAGCCCGCCGGCTGGCGTGATCCTGGTCGACGCCATCCTGCCGCATCCGGGCAAGAGCTGGCTTGAGACCGCACCGCCGCAACTGGCGCTGCAACTGCGCAACGGCGTCGACATGGGCCTGCTGCCCGCCTGGGACCAATGGTGGCCGCCCGGCGCGCTGGAGCGGCTGGTCCCCGACGCGGCGACGCGCGAGGCCCTGGTCTCGGAACTGGAAGGCCTGCCGCTCGACTTCCTGGAGGAGCCCGCCCCGCCGATGACGCTCGCCGCGCCGGCCGCCTACCTGCAGCTCAGCGGGGCCTATGACGACGAGGGACAGTATGCCGTCCGTCAGGGCTGGCCAGTGGTGCGCCTTCCGCTGCATCATCTGGCGATGCTGACCCACGCCGAAGCCGTCGCCGGCGCGATCCACGGCCTGGCCGAGAGGCTGCCCCATGCCTGAAGCCGCCGCCTGCGAAGTCTGGTTCTATCACCTGGAACGCACGGGCCTGGACCAGGCCCTGCCGGAGCTGCTTGAGAAGACCCTGCAGAAGGGCTGGAAGGCGATCGTGCGGTCCTCGGCCGCCGAACGGATCGACCACCTGGACGGCTGGCTGTGGAGCTACCGCGACGAGAGCTTCCTGCCGCACGCCCCGGCCGACGAGCCGAACCCGGAGCGCCAGCCGATCCTGCTCACCACCCGCACCGACAACCCGAACGCCGCCGACGCCCTGTTCCTGGTCGACGGCGCCGAGACCGGCGACCTGACGGGCTACCAGCGCTGCGTCGTCATCTTCGACGGCGCCGACGACGGCCAGCTGCAGAACGCCCGCAGCCAGTTCCGCGACGCCAAGGCCAAGGGCTTCCCGGTCTCTTACTGGAAACAGCAGGCCCGCGGCTGGGAGAAGACGGCATGAGGCGGGCGCTCATCGCCGCGCTGCTGCTGGCGGCGATCGCCGGCTGTTCGCCGCAACCGCGGCTGCCCGTGGCGCTGCCGCCCACCGACGGCCAGCCGCCGCCGCGCCGCCCCGATCCGCCGCCGACGGCCCCGACGCCGTCCGCCGACACCTGCGGTGCGCGGCCCCTGCAAAGCCTGATCGGCCACCCGCGCACGGAAATCCCGGTGCCGGTGCGGCCGGAGCGGCAACGCGTGCTCTGCACCACCTGCCCCATGACCATGGACTACGCCCCCGAGCGCCTGAACTTCCTGTTCGACGCCACCACCGGCCTGATCAAGGAAATCCGCTGCGGCTGATCTCGCTACGGCGGCGACAGCGGAAGAGGGAAGCCTGGCCGCGACCTAAAAATGATCGTCATCACCCGGCTTGTCCGGGGGACCCATTCACACCGAAGCTGTCGGAAAGGCTCGCGAGCGTCGACGCTGCGGCTCATCGCGATCTCACGTGCGGCGGAAGTATGGGTCCCCCGGACGGTGACGGGCCGCCAGGCTCAGCTACCGCGGCACGTCCACCCCCAGCTCTCGCAACAACTCCAGCCACGCCTCGCGCCCCTTCGCCCGGCTGAACTTTGCCACCGCCGTCTCGCGCGCCGCGGCCCGTAACGGCGCGGCCGCCGCCGGATCCCGGCAAGCCTCGATCATCGCCTGCGACAGCGCATCCACGTCGAAGAACGGCAGCAGCCGCCCGTTCACCCCGTCCTGGATGGCGTCGTGCAGCGGCCCGGTGTCAGAGGCGATCACGTGGCAGCCGCTGGCCATGGCCTCCACCAGCGACCACGAGAGCACGAACGGGTAGGTGTAGTAGACATGCGCCACGCCCAGGCGCAGCGCCGCCAGCATCCGCGTGTGCTCGATCTTGCCCAGGAAGTGCACCCTGGCCGGGTCGTAGTCGACGCCGGCGAAGCAGGCGTCCCTCCAGGTCCCGCCACCCGGCGCGTCACCGCCATAGGCGCGTGCTTCGGCCTTGCCGATCACCAGCACCTGGGCGTCCGGCCGCTCGGCCAGCAGGCGGGGCAGGGCGCGGGCCAGGATGTGCAGGCCGCGCAGGGGCTCCATGTTGTTGTTCACGTGGGTGATCACCGGCGTCCCCGGCGCGATCACCCGCCCAGTTCCAAGGGGGCCGTCGTCCAGCGCGAACGGCTCGGCCGACCCCGGCCGCACCGCCTCGACGTCGATGCCCTCGTGGATGATCCGCGCCCGCTCGCGGAACGTCACCGGCAGCGAGCCCGCCTGGAACGCCGTCGGCGCCACGATCGCGTCGGCCTGGGCGTAGGCCATGGCCATCACCGCGTTCTTGGCTTCGACCTTCAGCACGGTGTCCTGGTCGAACGGCAGGAACTCCGGGTCGAAGCCCACGTCGTAACCGCGGCCGTGGTAATAGTACTCGGCGAACGCCACCAGCTTCGCCTGCGGGAACGCCTCGGCCAGGTACGCCGCCTCGCCCCAGCCCGGATGGACGACGATCGCCGCCGGGTCCCAGCCCTCGGCCTTCAGCGCCCGCGCCGCTTCGAACGTCGCCCTGGCGCGGATCAGGTCGGCCTCGGCGCGCACCGCCTCCGAGACGATCCCCGGCGTCGAGCCCCGCTGCAGCCCGTAGCGGGCGATCCGCACGCCCTCCATCCCCGGCGCATGGTGCTGCCCGATCGCCGCGCACGGCACGCCGCGCGCCATCAGCGTCCGCGCCAGGTCGCCGAACTGGCCCGGAAAGTTGTTGTGGACGAAGAGGACGCCGCGGGGCATGGCGGCGTTTAGCCTGCGGCTGGTGAGGCTGTCACGTGCGGCCGACTAGAGTCGCTTGCGGGCGAAGGCTCGCCCGGAGCCCGACTTAAGGTACCGCTCGAACTGTGCGGCTTGGTCGACGTCGGAAAAGGCGACGTACGTCTTGATCCGCCAGGGCGCAAACTTGGACGTGTGAGTGACATAGCCGTCGTTGTGCGCCTTGAGCCTCTCCCGCAGATCGGCCGTCATGCCGACGTAGAAGCGATCAGCCTCGGCCAGGCTCTGGAGGATGTAGACGTAGTGCACTCCGAATTCCCGACTCAGCAGTCCGCCTTCGCCCCTGCGGGCTACGGCGCGACAGCCTTCGCTGGAGAGGGCTTGCCGAGCCGAAGCGTGCTCTGCACGCGAAGGCTGGTGCGGCTAGAGGGACTCGAACCCCCACGGTTGCCCGCTGGTACCTAAAACCAGTGCGTCTACCAATTCCGCCATAGCCGCGCGGTCGAACCGTCTATCGCGCCCGGGATCGACTCAGCAAGCGACGCCTGAGCCATGGGCCCAGGCGTCGCTGCAGGTTCGGACGTACGGTAGGCCTCAGGCCGCGGCGCGAAGGCCGTGGCGGCGGCGGATCACCGCGCCCACGCCGCCGAAGCCCAGGATCATCATGGCCCAGGTGGCCGGCTCCGGCACCGCCAGCGCGACGTTGTCCAGAATGTTGCCCTGCTGGTTGGACGGGCCGAGTTCGCGGAAGATCAGCGAGCCCGAGGAGGCCGTGTTGAAGCTGAAGGTGTACTTCGTCAGCGGGTCGGCCGACGCGAGCGTGATGTCGGTCGCGAAGTCGCCGAGGATGACGCGGGTGGTCTGCGGAACCGCGCCGCGGGCGTTGCCGCCCAGGAAGAAGCTGAGCGTATAGAAGCCCGGGCCGAACGAGGCGATCGAGGTGATCTCACCGGCCGGGTCGTTGCCGGTCCCGCTCGAGCCATCGAGGTCCAGGTAGCTGCCGTTGCCGGGATAGAAGTCGAAGCTGCCGCCCGCGCCGATCAGATCGACGGTGCCGGGAGGGCTGGTAGGCAGGAAGACGGAGTCGCCGGCCCAGTTGAGTTGATCCGGCACAGCGGCGTCGAAGTTGTCCGACAGCACCGTGGAGGCGCTCGCCGACGCGGCGAGGCCCAGGCCCGCGACAAGGGCGGCGGCGGCCAAGAGGTGGGTCTTCATCGATCGATTTCTCCTCGTGCAAGCCACGGAGTCCGAACGCTGGAGACCGTGCGCATTAACCTTATGGTGAAAGGTCCGCGCTGCGAACGCTGTTCGCCTATGAGGCGAATCCCGGCGCGGCGCCCGGAGGGGACGTGGCTTGTCGTGGACGCCGCGGGCCAGGGCGTCGCCGGGCAGGGGGCTTGGACCGGCCACCGCGTCGTGACATAAGGGCGCCCGCGCGCCGCCGGGCCTTGTTCGGCGGCTTTCCCCGTTTGGTTTGAGAAGCGGACGCGGCGCACTTAGCGCCCCAGGTCCCGGAAGCTGAAGATGTCGATACAGATCGTTGAGAAGTCTGGTGAAGGCCTTAGCCGCGTGTACGGCGTCACGGTGCCCGTGGCCGACCTGACCGAGCGGCTGGACGCCCGCGTCGCGGAAGTCACCCCGACCCTCAACATCAAGGGCTTCCGGCCCGGCAAGGTGCCGCCGGCCCACGTGCGCCGCCTCTACGGCAAGGCGCTGATGAGCGAAGTCGTGCAGGCGACGCTCAACGAAAGCACCCAGAAGGTGCTGACCGACAACAACCTGCGCCCCGCCGGCGAGCCCGAACTGAAGCCGGAAGGCGACTTCGAGGCGGTGATGGATGGCAAGGCCGACCTCGCCTACGAGCTCTCCATCGACCTGATGCCGGAGTTCGAGCCGGTGGACGCGTCGACCCTGTCGCTGAGCAAGCCGGTCTATGTGCCGACCGCCAAGGAAGTCGACGACGCCGTGGCCGACCTGGCCAAGCAGAACCGCACCTATGAAGCCAAGACCGGCAAGACCGTGAAGGCCAAGGACGGCGACCAGCTGGTCATCGACTTCATCGGCCGCGTGGACGGCGAGGCCTTCGAAGGCGGCACGGCCACCGACGTGGAGCTGGTGCTGGGCTCGGGCCAGTTCATCCCGGGCTTCGAGGAGCAACTGGTCGGCGCCAAGCCCGACAGCGACCTGACGGTGAAGGTGACCTTCCCGGAGAACTACCAGGCCGCGAACCTGGCCGGTAAGGCCGCCGAGTTCGAGACCAAGGTGAAGGAAGTCCGCGGGCCCGTAGACAGCCCCGCCGACGACGCCTTCGCCGAACGCCTGGGCATCGAGAACCTGGAGAAGCTCAAGGAGCTGGTGAAGGGCAATCTGGAAGAACAGTACGCCGGCGCCAGCCGCTTCAAGCTGAAGCGCGCCCTGCTGGATGTGCTGGACACCAAGCACGACTTCCCGCTGCCGCCGAAGATGGTCGAGGCCGAGTTCGCCTCGATCTGGAACCAGGTGCAGCAGGACAAGGAAGCCGGCCAGCTGCCCGCCGAGGACGCCGAGAAGACCGACGAGCAGCTGACCAAGGAATACCGCAAGATCGCCGAGCGCCGCGTGCGCCTGGGCCTGGTGCTGGCCGAGATCGGCCGCGCCAACAACATCCAGGTGACCGAGGCCGAACTGAACGCCGCGATCCTGGCCGAGGCCCGCAAGTACGGCCCGCAGGCCCAGGAGGTCTTCAACCTGCTGCGTGAGAACCAGAACGCCCAAGCCCAACTCCGCGCCCCGATCTTCGAGGACAAGGTCGTCGACCTGATCGTCTCGCAGGCCAAGGTGAAGGACAAGAAGGTCAGCAAGGACGAGCTGATGAAGGAAGACGACCTGCCGGAAGGGTACTCGGAGTAACCCTGCCGCGGGCGTCATCACCCCACGCGTGTCATCCCGGTTTCCGCGCAGCGGAAGACCGGGACCCATAAGCGCAATCGGCGCCCCCCGTAGCTGGGCGGCGCCGTTTTGAATCTACGCCGGCGAGTCAGCGTCTCAAACTCACCGCTATACCCCGGCGTGTCCGGGGGAACCATTGACACCGAATCCTTCGGAAAGCCCCACAGGCTTCCACGCTGCGAACGACCGCCTTCTCACGTGACACTGAAGCATGGGTCCTCCGGACAAGCCGGGGGATGACGCTTCACTATGGGAACGTCCCGAGGACTTACCTCAACCCCGCGACCACCCTGCGCCGCCGCAGCACTGCCCCGGCCGCGGCGAAGCCGCCGATCATCAGCGCCCAGCCCGCCGGCTCCGGCACGGCCCGCATCTTGACCGACCCATAGTCGAAGAAGCCCGCATACGACGGACCTTCGGGCCGGAAGTCGCCACCAACGAAATCGAACGGCTGCGGCGACCCGCCGGCGGTGGCGAAGCCCGCCGCCTTCGGATTGAGGCCGAAGAACTGGATGCCGAAGAACTTCCCGCTGTTGAACAGCACGTAGGGTCCGCCGAACCCGAAGGGGTCGCCGAAAAAGTCGAACTGGTCGGCTTCCGTGAACTGCTGCGGCCCCGACGAAAGCCTCAGCAGGGCGTGCGGTCCCTTGAGCGAGGCCGCCTCCAGGTGGTCGTAGGCGACGCCGAACGCCGCCGGCGCCAGGTCGGTCACGTCGACCAGGTTCGCCGTGTCGAACCGCATTAGCACGTTGACCGCGTCGCCGACATTGACGCCGCCCGCGTGGCCCGCATCGAACAGGACCCCGATGATCCCGGCGTATTGATATTCGACGACGGCGGCGGACGCCGGCGCGGCGGCCGAGATCGCCAGGGCGGCGGCGAGGGCCCAAACAGGTCGCATGTGATCCTCCGAGTGCGAATTGCCTCTGAGGCGACCGTGACCTAGCGTGGCGATCCCGGCGCTACCCAGACGGGTAGCGGGGCAGGGGCTCTGCGGGTGTCCGACCAAACGACGCCGGATCGCCGTGACGAGCCCGCCTGGCCGGTGCTTGAAGCCCTGATCGGCCAGATCTACGAGTGCGCGCTCGACCCGGCGCTCTGGGACGACACCCTGACCCGGATCACCTCTGCCCTCAGCCCGCTGGAATGGGACCTGGCGTTCCTGATCTGGGAGCGCAACTCACCGCCCGGCGCGCGCTTCGTGGGCTCCACCGGCCTGGCCGACTGGGTCCCGGGGATCTACGCCTCGGTCTACGCCGCCAACAATCCGTGGTCGCGGCGGATCGCGCCACTGCGCAGCGGGACCGTGGTCGACACCGACGAACTGATGACCCGCGAGGAGTTCGCGGCCAGCCCGCTCTACCGCGACTTCCTGAGCCGGTGGGGGCTGAACCGCGCGATGGCGGTGCTGCTGGACCGGCGCGGCGGAGAGCGGCTGGCGCTGGTGTTGCCCGGACCCGGTGAGCGCGACCTGGACGGCCTGCGCCGCGGCCTGCGCGTGCTGGCGCCGCACATCCAGCGCGCGGTGCGGATCAGCCACCGGATCGCCGAGGCGGAGCTTCGCGCCGACGCCCACGCCGCGGCCGCCGATCGCGCGGCGTCGGCCGTTCTGTGCCTGCGGCCCGACCTCGGCGTGCTCACCGCCAACCGGCAGGCCGCGCGCCTGGAGGCGAGCGGCGTCATCCGCCTGGCGGAGGGGCGGCTGGCCTTCACCGACCTCGACGCCCAGCGGCAGTTGCTGGCGCTGGCGCGGGCGGATCCGCCGGCCGGCGCGGCCTTCGCGGCGGTGGACGGCGACGGCGCCCGGCTAGCCGTGGTCGGCGCCCGCATTCCGGCCCAGTCGGCCCGGGCCCTGGGCGGGGCCATCGAGGGGGCCGGCCTGATCATCTCGATCGGCGGCGGCGGGGAGGCGCGGAGCCTGGAGATCAGCCGCGTCGCGGCGTGGTTCGGCCTCACGCCGGCCGAGGCGCGGTTGGCCACCGGCCTGGCGGCGGGCGCGAGCCTCCAGGACTATTGCAGGCTCCGGAACGTCTCCCTGAACGCCGGCCGCTTCCTGCTGAAGGGTGTGTTTCGAAAGACGGACGTCTCTAGCCAGGCGCAACTGGCCGCCCTGATCGCGCGCCTGCCGGAGTGACCTCCGGAGCGTCGCCGCCTCCCAACAATGTGTCATCCCGGCTTCCGCGCAGCGGAAGACCGGGACCCATAAACACCGGCGGCGCCATCCTGGCTGGGCGGCGCCGTTCTGACTCTAACGATCAAGTCATGCGTTCATGGGTCCCGGTCTTTGGCCTTCAGCCAAAGCCGGGATGACACCCGCTTACTTGGATGAACTCAGAGCGACCGAAGCCGCCGCAGCATCTCCGGGTTTTCCATCTGGGCGCGACGCTCATTGATGGCGCGGTGCAGGGCGAGGGCTTCGTTCGGGTCCAGCGGGGCCATGGCGGCCGGCGGAATGATATCAAACGCGGACGACACGGACTCGGGCACGCGGTCGGTGGGCAGTTCCATCGGCAGTCTCCCTCGATCCCCGTTCGCACGGGGGCCTCTCCCGACGATTAAGATATCATTCACCTCTGGCCGCCGCCAAACAATTACAGGCGCGTAATGATCCGTGAGCGATCACATGCTGGTGTGGAAGTTGACGCCGGCCCCCGCGGCAACAGAGCGAAGGTTGACCGGGCCAAGGGCGCCAGAAATCGGTGAACTTCGATCAGGAATCGGTTGGCTTCCCTTAGGCAGGGGTCCTAAATTGCCCCCAACAACGCCGCGTCGGGGCGCGAAGCCATCTCTGCAGGGCGCAGGGCTCGACTTCTGTTCCTCGGGAGGAGTGCGTCTCCGGAAGGAAGCGAGTTTTGCATCGCACGCGTGAGATTGGGTCCGACTACTTCCACAAGGTTGTCGATTGCCAGTATGCCTGTCCGGCGCACACCCCCGTGCCGGAATATATCCGCCTGATCGCGGACGGCAGGTACGACGACGCCTACATGATCAACTGGAAGTCCAACGTCTTCCCCGGGGTGCTGGGGCGGACGTGCGACCGACCGTGTGAGCCGGCCTGCCGGCGGGGACGGGTAGAGGAGGAGCCGGTCGCCATCTGCCGGCTGAAGAGGGTGGCGGCGGACAACAAGTCCGACGTCACCGCCCGGATGCCGCCTCCGGCCGCGGCGTCGAACGGCAAGCGCATCGCCCTCGTGGGCTGCGGGCCGGCCTCTCTCACCGTCGCGCGCGACCTCGCCCCGCTGGGCTACCAGCTCACCATCTTCGACGGCGACTCCAAGTCCGCCGGCATGATCCGCAGCCAGATCCCGCGCTTCCGCCTGCCGGAAGAGGTTATCGACGAGGAGGTCGGCTACATCGCGGCCCTGGGCGGCATCGAGATGAAGTTCGGCCACCGCATCGACAGCCTGAAGGCCCTGATGGGCGAGGGCTGGGACGCGATCTTCGTGGGCTCCGGCGCGCCGCGCGGCCGCGACCTGGACCTGCCGGGGCGCCAGGAAGCCGCCGCCAACATCCATATCGGTATCGACTGGCTCTCGTCGGTCTCGTTCGGCCACGTCGACAAGATCGGCAAGCGCGTCATCGTGCTGGGCGGCGGCAACACCGCCATGGACTGCTGCCGCACCTCTCGCCGCCTGGGCGGTGAGGACGTGAAGGTCATCGTCCGCTCCGGCTTCGAGGAGATGAAGGCGTCCCCCTGGGAGAAGGAGGACGCGATGCACGAGGACATCCCGATCCTCAACTTCCGCGTCCCCAAGGCCTTCACCCACGAGAACGGCAAGCTCACCGGCGTCACCTTCGAGGTGGTCGAGGCGCTGTTCGACGCCAAGGGCCGCCGCAAGCTGGTGCCCTCCGGCGACCCGGACGAGCATTACGAATGCGACGACGTCCTGGTGGCCGTGGGCCAGGAAAACGCCTTCCCGTGGATCGAGAAGGACATGGGTCTCGAGTTCGACGAGTGGGACATGCCCAAGGTCGACGCCGCGACGTTCCGGTCCACCCTGCCGAACGTCTTCTTCGGCGGCGACGCCGCGTTCGGGCCGAAGAACATCATCTGGGCCGTGGCGCAGGGCCACGACGCGGCGTTGTCGATCCACAAGTTCTGCCAGGGCCAGGACATCGCCCAGCGGCCGCCGCCCGGAGTCACCCTCGTGAGCCAGAAGATGGGCATCCACGAGTGGAGCTACGACAACGACGTCTCCAACGACCACCGCTTCAAGGTGCCCCTGCGCGAGAAGAAGGAGGCGCTGAGCAGCGTGCGGCTGGAGGTCGAGCTGGGCTTCGACGGCGCCCAGGCCCTGGCCGAGGCCCAGCGCTGCCTGAACTGCGACGTCCAGACGGTGTTCGCCGACAAGCTGTGCATCGAGTGCGACGCCTGCGTCGACATCTGCCCGATGGACTGCATCACCTTCACCGACGACGCCGAGGAGGAGGGCGACCTGCGCACCCGCCTCAAGGCGCCCGCCACCAACCTGACCCAGGACATCTACGTCTCCGGCAAGCTCGCCACCGGGCGCGTGATGGCCAAGGACGAGGACGTCTGCCTGCACTGCGGCCTCTGCGCCGAGCGCTGCCCGACCGGGGCCTGGGACATGCAGAAGTTCTACCTCGAGATGACGTACGCGGGGGCCGATGCCTGACGACGCCTCACAGCCGCTGGCGGCGAAGGCCGCTCAACTGAAGTCCGCCCAAGACAAGGCCAGGGTGAACGACTTCGTCGTCAAGTTCGCCAATGTGAACGGGTCCGGCTCGGCCAGCGCCAACGGCCTCTTCGCCCGCTCGGTGATGCGGATGGGCGTGCCGGTGGCGGCGCGCAACATCTTCCCGTCCAACATCCAGGGCCTGCCCACCTGGTACGAGGTGCGGATCACCGAGTCCGGGCATCTGGGCCGCCGCGGCGGCGTCGACCTGATGGTCGCCATGAACCCGCAGACCTGGGACCGCGACGTCGCCGAGATCGAGGCCGGCGGCTACCTGTTCTACGATTCCACCAAGCCGATGCCGCCGTCGAAATTCCGGGACGACATCACCGTCGTCGGCGTCCCGCTGACCGCGATGTGCAACGAGGCCTACGAGCTTCCCCGCGAACGCCAGCTGTTCAAGAACATCATCTACGTCGGCGCGTTGGCCGCCCTGCTGGGCATCGACCCCGAGGCGGTGAAGGCGCTGATCGCCGCCGACTTCGCCGGCAAGGAACGGCTGATCAAGGCCAACTTCGAGGCCCTGGCCATGGGCTACGGCTACGTCACCGACCACCTGGGCCCGGTCGCGCTGCAGGTCCGCAAGGCCGACGCGGTCGGCGACCGGATCTACGTCGAGGGCAACCAGGCCGCGGCCCTGGGCGCGGTCTATGGCGGGGCAACCGTCTGCGCCTGGTACCCGATCACGCCCAGCACTTCGCTGGCCGAGGCGTTCACCGCCTACTGCCACGACCTGCGCGTCGACCCGGAGACCGGCAAGGCCCGCTACGCCATCGTCCAGGCCGAGGACGAGATCGCCTCCATCGGCATCGTCGTCGGCGCCGGCTGGAACGGCTGCCGCGCCTTCACCGCCACCTCCGGGCCCGGCGTGTCGCTGATGACCGAGTTCATCGGCCTTTCCTACTTCGCCGAGATCCCGGCGGTGATCTTCGACGTGCAGCGGGGCGGGCCCTCCACGGGCATGCCGACGCGCACGCAGCAGGCCGACCTGCTGGCCGCCGCCTATGCCGGCCACGGCGACACCAAGCACGTCCTGCTGCTGCCCGCCGACCCGGGCGAGTGCTTCGAGATGGGCGCGCAGGCCTTCGACCTGGCCGACCGCCTGCAGACCACCGTCTTCGTCATGCTGGACCTGGACATCGGCATGAACGAGTGGCTGACCGAGCCCTTCCAGTGGGACGACAGCCGCCGCCTGGACCGCGGCAAGGTGATGAGCGCCGCCGACCTGGACGCCGCCACCGAGGAGTTCGGCCGCTACCTGGACGTGGACGGCGACGGCATCCCGTACCGCACCTATCCCGGCGTGCACCCCACCAAGGGCGGCTATTTCACCCGCGGCACCTCGCGCAACCCCTACGCCCGCTACTCGGAGGAGGGCGCGGTCTACGTCGACAACATGGAGCGCCTGCTCCGCAAGTTCGACACCGCCCGCAGCCTGGTCCCGGCCCCCATCGCGCGGCCGGCCAAGCGCAAGACCAAGGACGGCGTGCTCTACTTCGGCTCCTCGGCGCCGGCGATGCACGAGGCGCTGGAGATGCTGGAGACCCAGGGCCGCCACCTCGACGCGATGCGCGTGCGCGCCTTCCCGTTCGCCCAGGCCGTCTACGACTTCATCGACGCCCACGACCGCGTCTTCGTGGTCGAGCAGAACCGCGACGCCCAGCTGAAGACGCTGCTGATGACCGAGGGCGGGATCGACGCGGCCAAGCTGCCGTCCGTGCTGCACTACGACGGCACGCCCATCACCGCCCGCTTCATCGCCGGCGCAATCGCCCAGCGCCTGGCGCTCGGCCAGATCGAGGCGGCGGAATGACCTACATCCTGAAGCCCCAGCTGCATCACCCCAAGCTGCCCACCAACAGCCTGGGCTACACGCGCCGCGACTACGAGGGTTCGGTCTCCACCCTGTGCGCCGGCTGCGGCCACGACAGCATCTCGGCGGCGATCATCCAGGCCTGTTTCGAGCTGGAGCTGCCGCCGCACCGCGTCGCCAAGCTCTCCGGCATCGGCTGCTCGTCGAAGACGCCGGACTACTTCCTGGGCAACTCCCACGGCTTCAACACCGTGCACGGCCGGATGCCGTCGGTCCTCACCGGCGCCAACCTGGCCAACCGGGACCTGATCTACCTGGGCGTCTCCGGCGACGGCGATAGCGCCTCCATCGGCCTCGGCCAGTTCGCGCATGCCATCCGGCGCGGCGTGAACATGCTCTACATCGTCGAGAACAACGGCGTGTACGGCCTGACCAAGGGCCAGTTCTCCGCCACCTCCGACCGCGGCTCCAAGTCGAAGAAGGGCGTGGTCAACACCGACGCCGGCATCGACATGGTCTCGCTCGCCCTGCAGATGGGCGCCACTTTCGTCGGCCGCAGCTTCTCCGGCGACAAGGACCAGCTCGTCCCGCTGATCAAGGCCGGCCTCGCCCACAAGGGCGCCGCCTTCATCGACTGCATCAGCCCCTGCGTGCAGTTCAACAACCACGTCGGCTCCACCAAGAGCTTCGACTATGTGCGCGAGCACAACGAGGCGGTGAACCGCCTGGACGTGATCACCCCGCGCGACCCGATCAAGGTCGACTACAAGCCCGGCGAGACCGTGCGCGTGCAGCAGCACGACGGCTCGATCCTCTCGCTCCACAAGATCGCCGAGCTCTACAACCCCAACAACCGCGCCCAGGCCCTGGGCTACCTCCAGGCGCGGCAGGCGAGGGGCCAGATCGTCACCGGCCTGCTGTTCGTCGACCCCAACGCCGGCGACCTGCACGACGCCATGGGCACGATCGACACCCCGCTGAACCAGCTCAACGAACCGGAACTGGTCCCGGGCACGGCCGCGCTGGCCAAGATCAACGCCGACCTGCGGTAGGCCCGCCCACACCCTCTCTACATTTGATCGTCATCCCCCGGCTTGTCCGGGGGACCCATGCTTCCGCTTGCACGTGAGATGGGGATAGCGCGCAGCGTCGACGCTCGCGGGCCTTTCCGGACACGCGGTGTGGAATGGGTCCCCCGGACAAGCCGGGGGATGACGACGAGGGAAGGGTCGCGCCCGACCCCTACGCCCGCGCCAGCGCCACGCG
>CBHTUE010000109.1:0-14107 GCA_966096115.1 uncultured Phenylobacterium sp. | reverse complement strand
GGGTGAGCAGTCGCGCCTGGTAGGCCTGGATGGCGGGGTAGGGGCCGAAGTCCAACCGGGTCACCTGGTTCCAGTTCAGCACGGCGGCCAGGTAAGCGTCGGCGACGCTGAAGTCGTCGAGCAGCCAGTCGCGGCCGGTCAGGTGGTCGTTGAGATAGGCCAGCGCTTTGGAGGCGGAGTCCTTCGCTTTGGCCTTGGCCTCCGGCGGGAAGTTGGGGCTGAGCAGGGGCGTGAAGATCGGCTTGTGCAGCTCCGAGGAGATGAAGCTCAGCCACTGCTGCAGCTGATAGCGGGCGAACCCGGCCGGCGCGAGGCCGGCCTCGGGGCGGCGGTCCGCGAGGTACTGCAGGATGGCGGCGTTCTCGGTCAGCACCTGACCCTCGTCGGTCCGCAGCGCCGGGACCATGCCCTTCGGATTGATCGTCGCGTAGTCCTTGCCGGAGGCGGTGCGCATCGCCTTGGTGTCGACGCGGTCGAACGTGGCGTCGAGGCCCAGCTCATAGACCACGATACGGCTGGCCACGGAGCAGGCGAGCGGCGAGAAATAGATATCCATCGGGGGGAGCCTCCGGGGTTGGTTGATATTCGTACCGTTCCGCACAAAATAGCGGCGGTCAAGGATTCTTTGCGAGATGGTACAAAAAGAAGGAGGCGAGGCGCCGCGGGCGCGGGGGCGGCCTCGGTCGTTCGATCCCGACGCCGTCCTGGACCAGGCCCGCGCGGTGTTCTGGAACCTGGGCTATGCGGCCACCAGCCTGGACGACCTGGCCGCGGCCACCGGCCTGAACCGGCCCAGCCTCTATGCGGCGTTCGGCGACAAGCACGCGCTCTACATGGCGGCCCTGGAACGCTCGCGCTCGGAGGGCACCGCGGCGCTGACCGCGGCCCTGCAGCTCGAGGCGCCGCTGCGCGAGGTGCTGACCCTGATCCTGGAACGGACCACCGACATCTACCGCCGCGGCGACGCCGGGCAGCGGGGATGCTTCCTGATCGGCACGGCCGTGACCCAGGCGGTCGACGACCCCGAGGCGAGGGCGATGCTGGCGGGGTATGTGGCGGACATGGACGCCCTGTTCCTGGCGCGGCTGTCCCGCGAAGCCGACCAGCTGGCCCCCGGCGTGGATCCGGCGGCGGCGGCGGCGATGTGCACGGCCACCATCCACACCCTGGCGGTGCGGGCGCGGACCGGCGCGGGCGAGGCCGAAATGAAGACCCTCGCCCGCGGGACCGTGGGACTGATCTGCCGGTCTGGCGACTAGCCCTTCCTTTCCCGCCGCAGGCGGGAGAGGGGGACCGCGGGCCGAGCGCAGCGAAGAGCGCGTGGTGGAGAGGGAAAGCCACGTCCGCCGAGTCAGCGGCCGCCGTCCCCTCCGCTGAGACTGAGGCCTGCCCTCTCCACCATCGGCTCGGAGCCTGTCCTCGGGCCCGCCTCCGGCCGGACCCCGGGGGGCCGATGGTCCCCCTCTCCCACGCAAGCGTGGGAGAGGAAGGGCAGCGTCTAAGCCGCCTCGGGTATCCCCATCATCTTCTGCATCGTCGTGGCCTGGACGCTGGGCCGCTCGGCCATGCGTTCCAGCCAACCCAGCAATGGCGAGCCCGCGGTGAGCTCCGCGCCCTCGGGCGTGGCCTGCACCATGTCGAGGTGGGCCACCGCCGATAGGTCGGCCAGCGAGAGCGCGTCGCCGGCGAAGTAGCGGTTGGAGCCCAGGATCTCCTCCAGCGCCCGGATCGAGGTCCGCGCCAGCGGGATGGAGTCCGCCACCTTCTGCTCGTCGACCGGCCGGCCCATCATCGGCGCGATGATCCGGTTGAAGCCGATGCCCGCGGTCAGCGAGGGCATGACGTACCAGTCCATGATGTTGAGCACCTGGCTCATCCGCGCCATCGCCTTGGGATCGGCGGGCGTCAGCGCCGGGCCGTCGAAGGCGGCGTCGATGTAGCGCAGGATCGCCTGGCACTCGTAGAGCCGGAACCCGTCGTGCTCGATCGCCGGGATGCGGGCGAACGGCTGGCGCGCCAGGTACTCCGGCGTGCGCTGGTCGCCGAAATTGAGCCGCTCCAGGCGCCAGGGCACGCCCTTCTCCTCGCAGGCCAGGATCGGCATGCGCACGTAGGGGCTGCCGGGAATGCCGTAGATCACGATGGTCATCGCCGTCTCCGTCCTCAGGCCGCTTCGGCCACCTTCTGGAACTCCGCCAGGATCGCGCCCCAGCCGCTCGGGCTGTCGACGCCCGCACGGGCCGCCTCGCCGCCGGCGCCCATGCGCTCGAAGCCACGATGCTCGAAGTCCACGCGCGTCTCGGTCTCGCTGACGGCGGTGAAGCGGACCTCCACCTCGGTCAGCAGGTCCGGGTCGTATTCCCACTGGGCGTTGAGCCGCCAGGCCAGCAGCAGGCGGGCCGGCGGCTCCCAGGCCAGCACGTCGCCCCAGTCGCATTCCGCGCCGTCCACGCCGATCTCGTACCAGCGGCCGCCGGCCCGGGGCTCGATCACGCCGCGGGCCAGGTCGGACTTTCCGATGTGGTGGCTGCGCGGCCACCAGCGGTCGAAGCCGTCGGTGAAGACGCGGAACGCCTTCTCGGCGGAGACGCGCACCGTCAGCGTCTTGCGCACCGGCGCGGGCTGGATGGTCTGGCTCATGGGGTCCCCTCGTCCTCGTCGTCGCGTTCGGCCTCGGCCACGAAGGCGGCCAGGGCCACGTCCCAGAACTGGTCCAGCCAGGCGCGCACCTGGCCCAGGCCGTGGGGATCGATCTGGTAGACGCGCCGCGCGCCGTCCGGCCGATCGGTCACCAAGCCCGCCTCCTTCAGCACCTTGAGGTGCTGGCTGACCGCCGGCCGGCTGACCGGCAGCCCCTGGGCCAGGTCGCCCACCGCCCGCGGCCCCGCGCGCAGGCGTTCGAACACCTGGCGGCGCGTCGGATCGGCGAGGGCGGCGAACGCCTTTTGGTTAGTCATGACTTACCGTAAGTAGATACTTACTCACCTGTCAAGACCATGCGGCCACCCTCCGCTTTGGCGGCGCCTGCCGCCGAACCCTCGCAGAGCGCGGGTCGAATCGCGCCTCGCCGGCTTGGCCGGTCCGGCGGGTTCTGCGCCGCCGGCGAAGCCTGTTCATCGCCTGACGACGGCGGGCAAAAGAGAAAGGGCGACCCGCGAGGGTCGCCCTTTGCCCGTGCCACGACGCGCTCGCGCTACTTCTTCTTTCCGAGCATCGTCTTGATCTCGGACTGGCTGGCGTTGACCGTGGCCGCGCCGCCCGCGACCGCGAGGCTGGAGGTGTCGACCGCGAACACGTCTGCGCCCATCTTGATTGTTGCGGTCTTCTTGCCGTCGGTGCCGGTCTTCACTTCCGTGACCTTGCCGATCATCGCGCCGGTGGAATCCTTCACGTCCATGCCGGTGGTGACGCTGACGTTCGAACCGGACGCGCTGGCGCTGGCCGCGCCGCTCGCCGAGGTTTCGCTGTCGGTCGAAGCCGGCGGCGGCGTCACCTGGGACGACGGCGCGGTGGACGGGTTGGCGGCCGGCGGCTGCGCCCCGACGGTCGGCGCCGGCGGCAAGGCGCTCTTCGTGGCGGTCGTCGGCGGCAGCGGGGCGGTGGCGGAGGCGGGGATCTGGGCCAGCGCCGGAACGGCGGCGAGAGCGAGCGCCGCGGCGGCGGCGTAGGCGAGGCGTTTGTGCATGAGCGTCAGTTTCCCTTCTGCGCGCCCCCGCGCCCGGCGGGGCGTCAACCAGCGGGAGGCCGCGAAGGTTCCGCGCCGCGAAGCGTTGTTCCTGTGGGCGCGGGTCTATAGGCTGGCCGCTTCCGGGAATTCGTGAGCCTAGGGGACGGGGCGGGGAACATATGGAACAGGTCGACAAACGCTCCTTCACCGATGAGGAAGCGCTGGACTTCCACCGCTATCCCCAACCGGGGAAGATCGGCATCCAGGCCACCAAGCCGATGTCGACCCAGCGGGACCTGAGCCTGGCCTATTCGCCGGGCGTCGCCGTGCCGGTGCTGGCGATCGCCAAGGATCCAGAGCTGGCCTACGAGTACACCTCCAAGGGCAACCTGGTGGCGGTGATCTCCAACGGCACCGCGATCCTGGGCCTGGGCAATCTCGGGCCGCTGGCGTCCAAGCCGGTGATGGAAGGCAAGGGGGTGCTGTTCAAGCGCTTCGCCGATGTCGACGCCATCGACGTGGAGCTGAATTCCACCGATCCGGACGAGATCATCACCGTGGTGAAGTCGATCGGCATCACCTACGGCGGCATCAACCTCGAGGACATCAAGAGCCCCGACTGCTTCCGCATCGAGACCGAGCTGCAGGAACTGCTCGATATCCCTGTGTTCCACGACGACCAGCACGGCACGGCGATCATCTGCTCGGCCGGCCTGATCAACGCCTGCGAGATCACCGGCCGGAAGATTTCCGAGGTGAAGGTGGTCCTGAACGGGCCCGGCGCGGCGGGCATCGCTACGCTCGGCCTGATGAAGGCCATGGGCGTGAAGCACGAGAACGTCATCGCCGTCGACCGCAAGGGCGTCCTCTACCGCGGCCGTCCCGAGGACATGAACCAGTGGAAGTCGGCCCACGCCATCGACACCGACAAGCGCACCCTGGCCGACGCCCTGAAGGACGCCGACGTGTTCATCGGGGTCAGCGCCAAGGGCGCGCTGACGCCGGACCTGATCAAGACCATGGCGCCGCGGCCGATCATCTTCGCCATGGCCAACCCGGACCCCGAGATCCTGCCGGAAGAAGTCTATGCCGTGCGGCCCGACGCCATCGTAGCCACCGGGCGGAGCGACTATCCGAACCAGGTCAACAACGTCCTGGCCTTCCCGTACCTGTTCCGTGGCGCGCTCGACGTTCGGGCCCGGCAGATCAACATGGAAATGAAGATCGCCTGCGCCAACGCATTGGCCATGCTGGCCCGCGAGGACGTGCCGGACGAGGTGGCGGCGGCCTACGGCGGCACGCAGCTGAAGTTCGGGCCCAACTACATCATCCCGACGCCGTTCGACCCGCGCCTGCTCTCCTACATCCCGCCGTTCATCGCCCAGGCGGCCATGGACACCGGCGTGGCGCGCAAGCCCATCGCCGACATGGACGCCTACCGGGCTAGCCTGGCCCAGCGCCTGGACCCCACCGCGGCCTTCTCCCAGAAGCTGCAGGGCGCGGTGCTGTCGGCCAAGAAGAAGAAGATCGTCTTCGCCGAGGGCGAGGAGCAGAGCGTCATCCGCGCCGCCTACGCCTTCCAGAGCCAGGGCCTGGGCTCGGCCGTGCTCGTCGGCCGCGAGGACCTGGTGCACGAGAACATGCGGGCCGCGGGGCTGGAGCCGGCCGAGGCGGGCCTGGAGATCCTCAACGCCCGGGTTTCGCACTGGAACGAGGCGTCGGTGGACTACCTCTACGGCCGCCTGCAGCGGGAGGGCTTCCTGCGCCGCGACGTGCAGCGGCTGATCAACCAGGACCGCAACGCCTTCGCCGCCGCCATGGTGGCGCTGGGCCACGCCGACGGGATGGTCACCGGCGTCACCCGCAACTTCGACCAGGTGCTGGAAGAAGTGCTGAATGTCATCGACCCGGCGCCCGACGGCCGCATCATCGGCATGAGCGTGGTGATGGCCAAGGGCCGCACCTTGTTCATCGCCGACACCAACGTCACCGAGATGCCGGTGGCCGAGGAGCTGGTCGAGATCGCCATCGAGGCGGCCCGCGCGGTGAAGACCCTGGGCTACACGCCGCGGGTGGCGTTCATGAGCTACTCCACCTTCGGCAACCCGATGGGTGAGCGGTCCGAGCGGGTGCGCCAGGCCGTGGCGATGCTGGACCAGATGGAGGGCATCGAGTTCGAGTACGAGGGCGAGATGCCGCCGGAACTGGCCCTCGAGCCTGAGAGCCGTGGGGCCTATCCGTTCATGCGCCTCAGCGGGCCCGCCAACGTCCTGATCATGCCGGCCATCCACTCGGCGGCGATCTCGACCCAGCTGATCAAGTCGCTGGGAGGGGCGGAAGTGATCGGCCCGATTCTCCTGGGCCTGGATAAGCCGGTGCAGATCTGCCCATTGGGATCGAACGTCTCACGCATCCTGCAGATGGCCACCATCTGCGCCTACGACCGCCCGCTCGCGGAGGTCGGCGGCTGATGCGGGCGCGCCTTCGCCTCACGCCTTAAGCGGTCGCGCGCCAACCGGGGCGGCGACGTCGCTGTCGTCCCCCGGAAATGGAGCGCCCGCCGTGAGCGGCTACAGTCTTGGCATCGACTTCGGGACGACCAACACCGTCCTCAGCCTGGCGGATGCGTCGGGTCCGGCGCGGCTGGTCCGCTTCCCCGCGCCGGAAGGGGAACTGTTCGCCTTCCGAAGTTGCCTTTCCTTTCACGCGCCGGCGGAGCGGCCGTCCGACCGGCAGATCGCCGCCGGCCCCTGGGCGATCGAGGCCTATGTCGAGGACCCCGCCGAGACGCGGTTCATCCAGTCGTTCAAGAGCTTCGCCGCCCAGGAGAGCTTCAGCGAGACCCAGATCCTGGGCCGCCGCTACCGGTTCGAGGACCTGCTCTCCACCTTCCTGCTGAAGGTGCGCGACTATGCGGGCGCCGGGCTAGGCGAAATCCCCGAGCGGGTGATCGTGGGGCGGCCGGTGACCTTCGTGGGGGCGACGCCCAACGAGCGCCTGGCGCTGACGCGCTACGAGATCGCCTTCCACCGCATGGGCGTGAAGGAGGTGCTCTACGCCTACGAGCCCGTGGGCGCGGCCTTCTTCTTCGCCCGCGAGCTGGACCATGACGCCACCGTGCTGGTGGGCGACTTCGGCGGCGGCACCTCGGACTTCTCGATCATCCGCTTCGAGCGGCATGCCGGCGAGGTGCGGGCGATCCCCCTGGGGCGCGCGGGCGTGGGCGTGGCGGGCGACGCCTTCGACTACCGGATCATCGACAACCTGGTGTCGCCGGAACTGGGCAAGGGTTCGGACTACCAGACCTTCGGCAAGACCCTGCCGATCCCCAACAAGTACTACGCCGCCTTCGCCCGCTGGGACCAACTGGCCCTGCTGCGCGCCAGCCGCGACATGCGCGAGATCCGCGCCCTGCTGCGTGAGGCCGTCGAGCCGGAGAAGATCGGCCGCCTGATTGAGACCCTGGACGAGAACTATGGCTACCAGCTGTACCGCTCGGTCTCGCGGCTCAAGGAGGCGCTGTCGGCGGAGGAGGGCGAAGTGTTCCGCTTCGAGGCCGGCTCGATCTCGATCGTGAAGCCGGTGGCGCGGGCCACGTTCGAAGGCTGGATCGCCCCCGAGCTGGCGCAGATCGAGGCGGCGGTCGACCGTGCGCTGGCCGACGCGAACCTGCCGGCCGATGGCATCGACCGCGTGTTCCTGACCGGCGGCTCGTCCCTGGTCCCGGCGGTGCGGGCGATCTTCCACCGCCGCTTCGCCGCCGAGCGGATCGAGACGGGCGCGGAACTGGAGAGCATCGCTGCCGGTCTGGCGCTGATGGGCCGCGAACGGGATCTCAGCCGCTGGACGACTACGACGTCTTCCCTCCCTTAATGGGGAGGGAAAGGCCGGCGCAGCCGGCCAGGGTGGGGGAGTCACGATCCTCCCCACACTCTGAGCTTGACCCACGCTTCCCCACCCTGCTCGCCTTCGGCGAGCTGTCCCTCCCCATTAAGGGAGGGACGAGCTACTGCCCCTTCCGCAGCGTCGAACTCGCCAGGTCGAGCTGGTCGCTGGGGATCACCTCCAGGTTCGGCAGCTTCGCCTTCAGTCCCGCCGTGAACGTCTTCGCGTCGCCGGCGATGATCACGCTCGCCGCCTTCGGATCCAGGGTCTTCGCCGTGAAGGCCTGCACCTCGGCCGGGGTCACCGCCTCGACCTTCGCCGTGTAGCGGCCCACCTCGTCCAGCGGCACGCCGTAGAGCGCCAGGTTGCCCAGGATGTCGGCCAGGCCCCCCGACGTGGCGAGCTCGCGGCCGTAGTCCCCGACCAGGGTGGACTTGCGCGCCTTCAGTTCGTCGGCGCCGGCCGGCTGAGCCGCCAGCTTCGCCAGTTCGTCGTCGATCAGGCCCAGCACCTCCACCGCCGACTCGTTCTTGGTCTGGGCCGAGGCGCGGAACGAGCCCGTCGTGCGCGCGGTCGTGAGCCGGGCCGAGGCGCCGTAGGACAGCCCGCGCTTGATACGGATCTCGGAATTCAGGCGGGCGGAGTAGCCGCCGCCCAGCACCGTCGCGGCGACCACGCCCGGATAGTAGGCGGGGTCGTTCCGGGCGATGGCCGGCTTGACCACATTGACCGAGGCCTGGCCGGTGCCGGGGATGTCGATCGCCACGGCGCGCGGCTTGCCGGTCGGGTTGATCGCCGGCGTGGCCGGCAGGGCGGCCGCCGGCTTGGCCCAGGTCCCGAAGGCCTTCTCCGCCAGCGCGAAGCCCTGCTCGGCGGTGATGTCGCCGGTCAGCACGAGGATGGCGTTGTCGGGCCGGAACCAGGCGCCGTGCAGCTTCGCGAGGTCGGCTGGCTTCAGTTTGGTGAGCGACTCCGGCGTGCCGGAGACCGCGTGGCCGAACGGCGTGCCGCCATAGATCACCGGCGCGGCGGCGAAGCCCGCCACCTGGCCCGGCTGTTCATAGGCCACCCGCAGGCCGTCCAGCGCCTGCTCCCGCTGGCGATCCAGCTCCTCGGCGGCGAAGGCCGGATGCATGGCGACGTCGGCCATGATGGCCAGCGCGGCCGGCATCTTGTCGGGCATGGCGCTGAGCGTGACGGAGGACGACTCCAGGCCACCGCCGGACGACAGGTCGGCGCCCAGGCTTTCGGTCTGGCTGGCGATCTGCTGGGCCGAGCGGGTCTTGGTGCCTTCGGTCAGCATGCCGGCCATCATCGAGGCGGCGCCGGCAAGCCCGGCGGGATCGGCCCAGGCGCCGGTCTTGACGGTCAGGTCGGCGGTCACCAGCGGTAGGTCCGACGAGCGGGCGACGATCACCCGCAGGCCGTTGGCCAGCGTCTTCTCGGCCGGCTTGGGCAGCACCGGCTGCACCGGCTCGGCGATCGGCGGCGCCTTCTGGCGCTCGGCCTCCGGGGCCAGGGTGAACACCGGGCCGTCGTAGGTGGCCACCATCTTCGGCGGGGGCGGTGGCGCGGCGGCGACCTGGCCCTTCGGCCGGGCGCTCTCGGCCTGGTAGCGAATGGTCATCCGGGTGTTGTCGCTGAGGTACTTCCTGGCCACCCGTTGGACGTCGGCGGCGGTCACCGCCTGCAGGCGACCGAGTTCGCTATTGACCGTATTGGGGTCGCCGTCGACGCGCAGCGCCTGGCCGATCGCGCTGGCCCGGCCCTCGATGGTCTCGCGCTCGCGCAGGGCGCCGGTCAGCAGCTCGTTCTTCGCTTCGGACAGTTCGGCGGGGGTCGGCGGGGCGTCGCGCAGGCGCTTCACCTCGGCCAGCAGCGCCGTCTCGCCCTGCTGGATGGTCTTGCCGCTGGCCATGATGGCGCCGACCATGAACAGGCCCTGGTCGTGCGGCAGGTCGGCGTTGGAGAACGACTCCGCGGCGATCTGCTGTTTGTACACGAGGCTGTTGTACAGCCGCGACGACTTGCCGGCCGACAGGATGGCGTCCAGCACCTTGAGCGCTGGGGCGTCGGGGTCGGAGGCGGCGGCGCCCTGCCAGCTCAGCACCACGGCCGGCAGCGGCACGTTGGGGCCGTAGCCGTCGTAGGTCCCGGCGGCGGTGCGCACGGGCTCCTTCACCGTCACCCGAGGCAGCGGCTGGGCGGGGTTCTTCAGCGGGCCGAAGTACTTGTCGACCCAGGCGTTCAGCTTGGCCTCGTCGAAGTTGCCGACCACGATCAGGGCGGCGTTGTCGGGCCGGTAGTAGGTCTCGTGGAAGGCGCGCACGTCGTCGACGGTGGCGGCGTCCAGTTCCTCGATCGAGCCGATGCCGGGGCGCTTGTAGGGGTGGGTCGTGTAGCTGGCCTGCGGCAGGTAAAGCGCCATCAGCCGCCCGTAGGGCGAGGCCAGCACCCGCTGGCGCAGCTCCTCCTTCACCACCTCGCGCTCGGATTTGAAGTTGGCCTCGTCGACCACCAGCGTGCCCAGCCGGCTGGCCTCGGCCCAGATCAGCCGCTCCAGATGGTTGGCGGGGATCACCTCGTAGTAGTCGGTGAAGTCGTCGGCGGTGGAGGCGTTGTTGAAGCCGCCCACGTCCTCGGTCAGCCGGTCGAAGCCTTCGGCGGGGATGTCGCGGCTGGCCTTGAACATCAGGTGCTCGAACAGGTGCGCGAAGCCGGAGCGGCCGGCGGGATCGTCCTTGGAGCCCACGCCGTACCAGACCTGCACCGTCACGTTCGGCGTCGAGCGGTCGAGCGAGGCGTAGACCTTCAGCCCGTTGGGCAGGGTGCGCGTGGTGAACTTGATCGGCGGGACGTCGGCGGCCGCGGCGGGGGTCGAGAGCGCCAGGGCGGTCAGCGAACTGGTGGCCAGCAGGACGGCGAGGCCGGCGGCGCGGACGGTGCGAAGAAGCATGGAATATCCCGGTTGGGTGGGGTGGGGAGCCTATCACCCAACCGGGACGTAGAAAGCTTACGAGGTTTTCATGTGGCGCGGGGAAGCCACAGGGACCGTAGCCTTCGTATGTGCCTCAGCGGGGCAAAAACCGGTCCCGCTAGAGCTTCGTTGGAACGACACCTATATGCGTATGGAGAGGGCGGTTACTGCGGCCCAGTGTGTGGGGCCGGAGAAGATACGGGCGATGTGGGGCGCGGGGATATCACCGCTCTTGCAGGACCGGTCTGCACAACCGCAGAATGGGACCATGTTCGATTGGAATGACCTGAAGGCGTTCCTGGCCGTGGCGCGAGGCGGCTCCACCCTGGCGGCCTCCAAGGCCCTGGGCGTCAACCAGACCACGGTGGCGCGGCGCATCGAGAGCCTGGAGCACGACCTGGGCTTCAAGCTGTTCGAGCGCGGCCAGACCGGCAGCCGGCTCACCGAAGCCGGCGAGGTGATGATCCCCGACGCCGAGATGGTGGAGCAGGCGGCCATCCGCTTCTCCAACCAGGCGGCGGGCCAGCTGCGCGGCGTTGCCGGCGGCCTGCGATTGACCACCAACGAGCTGGTCGCCAACTCGATGGTGATCCCGGCCCTGCCGGAGTTCCGCCGCGCCCACCCCGACGTCCAGGTCGACCTGGTGATCACCGACCGCTCGATGGACCTGGAGAACGGGGAGGCCGACCTGGCCATCCGCACCACCAAGGCGCTGGCCGAGTCCGACCTGGTGGCCCGCAAGATCTGCGACCACGACATGGCCCTCTACTGCAGCCGCGACTACGCCGCGCGGCGCGGCGTGCCGACGTCCTACGACGAGCTGCAGCACCACGATCTGATCGACGTCACCGTCGAGATGGGCGAGATGCCGGCGGCCACCTGGATGATGCGCCACTCCGGCGGCAAGCAGCCGATCACCCGGTCCAATTCCATGGGCAGCCTGGTGCATGCGGTGAAGGCGGGCCTGGGCATCGGCGCCCTGCCGTCCACGATCGGCGACATCGACCACGACCTGGTGCGCTGCTCCGACCTCATCGAGGAGGCCCGCGTCAGCTCCTGGATTGTCACCCGCCGCGAGCTGAAGGACACGCCGCGCGTGCGCGCCTTCATCGACTTCATGGCCCCCCACCTGCAGCAGCAGATGCGAAAGGTCGAGGAACGGGGCCGCCAGCGCATCGCGGCGGAGGCCGACAAGGTCGTGCCCTTCCCGACGAAGATCGTGGGCGGGTAAGCCTCGATAAATCAGTGTCATCCCGGTTTCCGCCGCAGGCGGAAGACCGGGACCCATGAACACCGCGCCCGCAGGCACAGCCGCAGCGTCGCTGCCGCACCAATCCGCCACCGTGGGTGTTCATGGGTCCCGGTCTTGGGCTGCGCCCAAACCGGGATGACAACCGTTGTTTAGTGCGGGGATCACTCCGCCAGTTTCACCAGCATCTTCCCGGAGTTCTCGCCGCCCATCAGGCCGATGAGGGCGGCCGGGGCGGCGGCGATGCCGTCGCGGATGGTCTCCTGGTACTTGACCTTGCCGGCCTTCAGCCAGCCGGCCATGTCGCGCAGGAAGTCGGGATAGAGGTGCATGAAGTCCGGGGCCACGAACCCGCGCAGCATCACTCGCGCATAGATGATGTTCGACAGGTTCGAGACGTTGGAGTGGCCGGAGTTGTAGCCGGAGATGAACCCGCAGACCGGAATGCGGCCCAGGGTGTTCATGCGGCGCAGGGCGGCCTCCAGATGGTCGCCGCCGACGTTGTCGAAATAGACGTCGATCCCCTTGGGCGTGGCCTCTTCCAGCGCCTTGCGGATCGGCTGGGTCTTGTAGTTGATCACCGCGTCCAGCCCGACTTCGTCACGCAGCCAGGCGGCCTTGTCGTCCGAGCCGGTGGAGCCCACGACGTAGCAGCCCTTGATCTTGGCGATCTGGGCGGCGACCGAGCCGACGGCGCCGGCCGCGGTGGAGACGAACACCTGCTCTCCGTCCTTCAGCTGGCCGATGTGCAGCAGGCCGCCGTAGGCGGTGAAGCCGGTGCCGCCGAGGGCGTGCATGTGGACGGTCAGCGGCAGGTCGGGATCGGGGCTGAGCTTGTTCAGGCCCTTGCCGTCGCTGGTGAAGTACTCGCGGAAGCCGTTGCGGCTGTTGACCAGGTCGCCGACCTTGAAGGCGTCGTTCTTCGACTGCACCACCCGGCCCAGGGCGCCGCCGCCCATGGCCTCGTCCAGCTCCTGGCCGGCCGTCAGCCGCGGGCGCATCGCCGGGTCGACCGACATGTAGAGGTTCTGCACCAGCACGCCGCCGTCCGGCGCGTCCCCCACCTCGCGCTCGACCAGGGCGAAGTTGGCGGCGGTCGGCATGCCCGACGGGCGGCTGGTCAGGTGGATCTCGCGGGACTTGGGCATGACAGGGGCTCGTTCTGAAAAGGGCTAAAGCAATGGCCCGTTTTCGCGCGGCCCCCATCGCGTGTCATCCCGGTTGCGCCGTCGGAGACGACCGGCACCCATAAGCTCGGCGCAACCATACAGGACCGCGGCGGCGACGCTGCGGACCGTCCTGGGCGACTGGCGCTTATGGGTCCCGGTCTTTCGCTGGCGCGAAAACCGGGATGACACCCGTGGATGAGGTGGATCAGCCGACGGTCATCGCAACCGGCGTGTCGGTGCGGGTGAGGTGGGAGTACGGGCAGACGATATGGGCCTTGGCGACCAGGCCTTCGGCAATGTCCTTAGCCACGCCCGGGATCACGACGTTGATCGCCAGGGTCAGTTCGAAGCCGCCGCCGTCCGCGCGCGGGCCGATCCCGACGTCGGTGGTGACCGTGGTGTCGGCGGGGATGGCGACCTTCTCGCGACCGCCCACGAACTTCAGCGCGCCCAGGAAGCAGGCCGCGTAGCCGGCGGCGAACAGCTGCTCGGGATTGGTCCCCGCGCCGCCGGCGCCGCCCAGTTCCTTGACGGTGTCGAGGGCCACGTCCAGCCGGCCGTCGGAGGACTTGGCGGAGCCGGTGCGGCCGCCGGTGGCGGTGGCTTGGGCGGTGTAGAGCGCGGTCATGGGAAGGGTCCTTTGACTTGTTGGCGATAATCATTATCGCGATAAATATATAGCTAGGCCCCGGCTCAAGCCTTGTCAAGGCATCTTTTATCGCGATATATAAAACCATGACGAAACAAGCGGCCCAGCCCCAGGCGGCCCTGCCCCTCGATCAGCAGCTCTGCTTTTCGGTCTACGGCGCCACGATCGCGATCAACCGCGCCTACAAGCCGCTGCTGGACCGGCTGGGCCTGACCTATCCGCAGTACCTGGTGCTGCATGCGCTGTGGGAGGCCGACGGGCTGACCATCGGCGCCATCGCCGAGCGCCTGTCGCTGGAGCCCAGCACCATCACCCCGCTGGTGAAGCGCCTGGAGCAGGCCGGCTTCGTCGACCGCCAGCGCAACCCCGACGACGAGCGCCAGGTGCATGTGCGCCTGACCGCCAGGGGCCGCGACATGCGCGTGGAGAGCGCCTGCCTGGGCGAGATGCTGTTCCGCAAGGCGGGGATGACGGTCGACGAGCTGATCGCCCTCAACCGCCAGGTCCAGCG
>CBHTUE010000108.1:0-14235 GCA_966096115.1 uncultured Phenylobacterium sp. | reverse complement strand
CTGATCGCCGGGCCGATCGTGCGGTTCGCCAACATCCGCGAGGAGCTGCACGCCGACCGGACGAAGACCCGGCGGCTGGGGCTGGGGATCCAGTACTTCATCGTCGGCCTCTGCCAGAAGGTGCTGGTGGCCAACACTGTGGCGCCGCTGGCTGACCACGCCTTCGGGCTGCAGCTCTCGGCGCTGGACCCGGCGACGGCGTGGGTGGGGGCGCTGGCCTACAGCCTGCAGATCTACTTCGACTTCTGCGGCTATTCGAACATGGCGATCGGCCTGGCGTTCATGCTGGGCTTCACCTTCCCGAAGAACTTCGACCACCCCTACGCCTCGGCCTCGATCACCGAGTTCTGGCGGCGCTGGCATATGAGCCTGTCGTCCTGGTTCCGCGACTACGTCTACATCCCGCTGGGCGGCAATCGCGAGGGGATGGGCAGGACGGTCCGCAACCTGCTGATCGTGTTCCTGCTCACCGGCGTCTGGCATGGCGCGGCCTGGACCTTCGTAATCTGGGGCCTCTACCACGGCGCGTTCCTGCTGCTGGAGCGGTTCGGGCTGGGGCGGCTGCTGGCGCGGGCGCCGCGGCCGGTCGGGCATGTCTACGCCTTGCTGGTGGTGATGGCGGGCTGGGTGCTGTTCCGGGCCGAAAGCCTGCCGCAGGCGGTGGGCTATCTCGCCGCCATGGTCCGGTTGGGCCAACTGGCGCCGCCGTCCGTCGACCTCGCGGTGCTGCTGGACAGCCAGCGGCTGGCGGCGCTTGCCGCCGGGATCGTCTTTGCCGTCCCGACCCTGCCGTGGCTGCTGGACCAGCTGCGGGCCCGCAAGCTCGCGCCCGCCCACACCCTGGAGGCCCGGCTGGACACGCAGGGGGTCCATGTCCTGTCGACGCCTGTGTTGATCGCGGGGCTGGTGGTCTCCATCGGGATTCTGGCCGGGTCGACCCTCAACCCGTTCCTGTACTTCCGGTTCTGATGACCCAGGACCTGCGCGCGCACTGGGGACGACTGATCGGGGCGAGCCTGTTCGTGCTGGCGGCGGCGTTCGTCGCCCCGCGGTTCGTGGCCGCGCCCGACCTGGACGAGAACCGCACGCTGGCCAAGGCGCCGCCCGCGCTGCCGGACAGCTGGCAGGGCCTGACCGCCTATCGCCGGGCGATGGACGCCTATGTGGCCGACCGGTTCCCGCCGCGGGCGCTGCTGATCGGCGGGCTGAACCGGCTGCGGCTGCTGGTGGGCGTCAGCGGCTCGCCGCGGGTGGCTGTGGGCCGCGACGGCTGGCTGTTCGACGACGACAAGAACCACATGGGCGCCGCGCGGGGCGTCCCGCCGCTGAGCGACGCCCAGGCGGAGGCCTGGCTCTCCGGCCTTGCCGGCCGCACCGAAGCGCTCGCCGCGCAGGGCAAGGCCTATGTGGTGCTGAGCCCGCCGATGAAGGCGGCGCTGTTCCCGGAGAAGGCGCCGGCCTGGTTCAGGCCGGACATCAACCGGCCGGCCGTGACCCTGGCCCGGCTGTCGCGGGCGTCGCAGGCCGGCACGGTGCTGTACCTGAACGGGGCGCTGGCCCAGCAGAGCGCCTGGGGCCTGAAGACCTACACCGCTCACGACACCCACTGGACCGGCCTGGGCGCCTACCTGGGCTACGCCGCCCTCATGCGCGAACTGCAGGCGCAGGGCCTCGCGGACGGGCCGCGGCCGCTGGAGGCGTTCCGCGAGGTGCGGATGGGCGAGGTGAACAAGCCGCGCAACCTGGCCCTGATGCTGGGCGTCGCCAGCTTCGTGGACGTCGACCATCCGGAACTGGCCGATCCGCTTTCCGAAGACGCTGTCCAGGTGACCTACCTGGGCCGCAAGCACGACTGGACCGGACTGCATGTGATCGATACCGGCCAGGCGGGCAAGCCGGTGCTGCTGATGACCGTGGACTCGTTCTCGAACGCGCTCATCCCGTTCCTCTACAGCCACTTCAGCCGCATCGTCGTGTCGCACGTCGACGAGGGTCCCTGGCGGTCGGACCTGATCGCCCGGTTCAATCCGGACATCGTGGTGCTGGAAGTCGTGGAGAGCGGCCTGCGGCCGGTGATGTCGGGCGGGCCGCAGGCGTCGCCGGAAACGCTGGCGCGCATCCGCCAGATCCTGGCGCGGCGCGAGCGCTACGCCCTGCAGCGCCACCGCGTCGGGCGCCAGACGGCGTTCCATCGGATCGACGGGACAGACGTCGCCGACCGGCTGACAGGCGGGCCCGACAGCGACGACATCCAGGGCAAGCCCGGTGACGACACTCTGGCCGGCCTGGGTGGAGACGACGTGCTGCGCGGCGGCCGGGGCGCCGACAGGCTGGACGGCGGCGACGGCGACGACTGGCTCTCCGGCGACCGCGGGGACGACACCCTGGTGGGCGGGCGCGGCGCCGACACCTTCCACGGCTTCGCCGGCTGCGGGAACGACGTGCTGGCGGACTTCGACCTCGACGACGACGATCACATCGAACTGGATCCGGGCACAGCCTACACGGTCCGCCAGGTGGGCCCAGACACGGTGGTCGAGATGCGGGACGGGCGGCTGATCCTGAAGGGCGTGCGCGCCGCCCGGCTGCCGCCCGGCTGGATCCGCGTCAAGCGCCCGCCGCTGGCGCAGGGCGGCTAGAGGCCCTATGTGCGGACGGTCCTGAGCCGGGGTGTGCGCATGTCATTGAAGGTCGCGGTCCAGATGGATCCCATTGAGGGGATCAACATCGAGGGCGACACTACGTTCCTGATGATGGAACAGGCGCAGGCTCGCGGGCACTCGCTGTTCGTCTACCTGACCGAGAGCCTGGCGATGGAGGACGGCCGCGTCTTCGCGCGCGGCCGCGACGTGACGGTGAAGCGCGAGAAGGGCGACCACTTCACGGCCGGGCCGGTGCGGCAGGTCGAGCTCGGCGACTTCGACGTGGTGCTGATGCGGCAGGATCCGCCGTTCGACATGCGCTACATCGACGCCACCTTCTTCCTGGAAGCGATCCATCCGAAGACGCTGGTGGTGAACAACCCGGCCGAGGTGCGCAGCGCGCCGGAGAAGATCTTCGTCACCAAGTTCCCCGGGCTGCAGCCGCCGACGCTGATCACCTGGGACCGCCAGGCCATCGCCGACTTCCGCGCCAAGCACGGCGACGTGGTGCTGAAGCCGCTGAACGGGCGCGGAGGTTCGGGCGTGACGCGGCACCTGGCCGACGACCCGAACCTGTCGGCGCTGCTGGAAATCCACGCCGAGCTCGGCCCCGAGCCGGTGATCGTCCAGAAATTCCTGCCCTCGGTGACCAAGGGCGACAAGCGCATCCTGATCGTCGATGGCGAGGTGGTGGGCGCGATCAACCGCGTGCCGCAGAAGGGCCAGATCCGTTCGAACCTGGCGGTCGGCGGCATGCCGGAGCCGGTGGACCTGACCGCCCGCGATCGGGAGATCTGCGCCGCCATCGGGCCGGAGCTGAAGGCGCGGGGGCTGATCTTCGTCGGGATCGACGTGATTGGCGACCACCTGACCGAAATCAACGTCACCTCGCCGACCGGCGCCGTGGCCCTGAAGCGGTTCACGGGGATCGATGCCACGGAGGTGATGTGGCGGCGGATTGAAGTCCTGCGGGCACACGCTTAGGCTGTTGTATAAGAGACGTCCAGAAGTCACGGAAACGTCTAGGTTTCCCAGGGGTTCACTGTTCGTTCGCGGTCTGGTCAAGTTGCCCCTGCGTCGCCTGTGGATAACTTGTTCTCTGAAATGGGTGGCCGATCGTGCGCTTTCCGGCGGGCAAGCCAAGCTCGTCGTTGCCGCGTCAGTTCCGTATTTGTTCTTGACGCTCAAGCAGAGCCATGATGCCGTCCGCGCCGGAGTTGTCTCAAAGGTGCGGGCATGGCGGCGCGGGTGGTGACCCTGGCGTTCAGCGGCGTCGAGGCCGTGCGGGTCGACTGCGAGGTCCAGGTCGTCGGCGGCGAGAGCGCCTTCATCCTCGTGGGCCTGGGGGACAAGGCGGTCGGCGAGAGCCGCGAGCGGGTGCGCGCGGCGTTCTCGGGCCTGGGCCTGTCGCTGCCCTACAAACGGATCATCGCCAACCTGGCCCCCGCCGACCTGCAGAAGGTGGGCAGCCACTACGACCTGCCGATCGCGCTGGCGCTGATGGCCAGCATGGGGATCATTCCGCCGGACGCGCTGGAGGGTTGGGCCGCCATCGGGGAGCTGTCGCTGGACGGCCGCATCGTGCCTGTCGCCGGCGCCCTTCCGGCCGCCGTGGCCGCGGGCGGGCTGGGACTGGGCCTGATCTGTCCCGAGGCCTGCGGGCCGGAGGCGGCGTGGGCGGGCGACACGCGGATCGTGGCCGCCCCGTCGCTGATCGCCCTGGTGAACCACTTCCGCGGCACGCAGGTGCTGTCGCCGCCGAAGGCCGGCGACATGCTGGATGGCGAGCGCGTCCCCGACCTGCGCGACGTGAAGGGCCAGGAGAACGCCAAGCGGGCGCTGGAGATCGCCGCGGCCGGCGGCCACAACCTCTCCTTCATCGGCCCGCCCGGGTCGGGCAAGTCGATGATGGCGGCGCGGCTGCCGGGCATCCTGCCGCCGCTGACGCCGGCCGAGCTGCTCGAGACCTCGATGGTGCACTCGGTGGCCGGGCTGATCGCCCGCGGCCAGCTGACCCGCGCGCGGCCGTTCCGCAGCCCGCACCACTCGGCCAGCATGGCGGCCCTGACCGGCGGCGGACTGAAGGCCAAGCCCGGCGAGGTCAGCCTGGCGCACAACGGGGTGCTGTTCCTGGACGAACTGCCGGAGTTCGGGACCCAGGCGCTGGACAGCCTGCGCCAGCCGCTGGAGACCGGCGAGGTGGTGGTGGCGCGCGCCAACGCCCATATCCGCTATCCGGCCCGCTTCCAGCTGGTGGCGGCGATGAACCCGTGCCGCTGCGGCCACGGCGGGCCGGGCCGCGGCGCCTGCGGTCGCGCGCCGCGCTGCCAGACCGACTACCAGGGCCGCATCTCGGGCCCGCTGATGGACCGCATCGACCTGCAGGTGGAAGTGCCGCCGGTGACCGCCGCCGACCTGGCCCTGCCGGCGCCCAGCGAGGGCACGACGGAGGCCGCCGCGCGCGTGCTGGCCGCGCGCCGGGTGCAGGCGGATCGCGCGACGCAGGCAAGTGACGCGGCCGGAACGCTCAACGCGGCCCCTCTGAACGCCCTGGCGGAGGGCGACTGGCTGGAAACGATCGCCGACCTGGATCCGCCGGCCCGCGCCTTGTTGGCCCGCGCCGCAGAGGCCGGCGGCCTGTCCGCGCGCGGCTGGACCCGGACCTTGCGGCTGGCCCGCACCATCGCCGATTTGGAGGGTGGCGGGCCGGTGCGGCGCGTGCACGTGGCCGAGGCGCTGATCTATCGCCGCGTGGCGCCGGGATCTTCGCCGGCCTCGGCCAACGCCTTCTCGACATAGGGCGACGTCCACGCGCCGTAGCCGATCGTGAACAGGCCCAGATACGACCAGATGAGGCCGGCGGTAAGGTATGCCCATCCGCTCACCGCCGGGTCCACCGCGTGAGCCAGGTGGGTGACGACCACGAGAACCTCGAAGCCTGCGGCGAACAACGGCCAGTAGCGGAGGCTGCGCAGTCCGAGCCACAGGTAGAGGATCAGCAGGGCGAAGTCGAAAATGAGCTCCTGCCACTGGGTCGCTTCGCTATGGGCCTTGAATACCACCAGCGACAGCGCCCAGTTGGCGAGCAGGGCGCCCGCGGCCAAACGCTCGTCGTCGCGCCCCCGCCACACGGCCAGCGCGCAGACCGCCATCAACGCGGTCGGCCAGATCCAATGCGGCAGTTGATAGGACAAACGAAAGCGGCCCCCGGGCGCACCGAGGGCCGCACTCTGTCAGAGCCGTGGCGCTGTTGGAACTAGGACGCGATGCGGAGATTGCGCATCCGGACGCGTTCGGTCTCCAGGCCGCTCGGCGGCGGCTTGTCGCCGGCGTCGCCCTGCATCCGAATGGCGCCGAGGCCGATCTGGCCCTGCACGATGCTCAGTTCCTTGTGCGTCTCGACGATGGCCCGGCGGGCTTCGGCGAGCGCCATGATCGCCTGGGAGGCGCGCTCGACCGCGTCCTGGCCGATCAGGGCCGAGGCGCCGGCCCGCTTGCGCAGGAGCGGCATCACGCCCGTCAGGTGGGCGGTCTTGCTGAGCGCCGCGTCGATCGCAGCTTCAGCTTCGAAGAGGGCGCCGGCGACCTGCTCGGCCACCATCCGGCGTTCTTTAAGCATGAGTTCTCTCCATGCGCGGCGAGGGGGGTTGCCGCCGCGCGCTAAGTTTCAGCGATCAGGGTTACTCGGCCGTTCAGGCCTTTGGTAAATTCGCCGCCATGTCGCTTAGGGCGTGGAGCCCCGCCAACATCCCTCCGAACGCGAGGGCGGTGACGACGGCGATCGCGACGATCGCCGCCAGCCTGACGGGTGCGGTTAGCTCATTTCTCCGAGCCCAGCCTCGGCCTCGCCCTTGAAGTTCTCGTCCAGGAGAACCCAGGTGAGGCAGAGGATTTCCCGCAGCACCATTTCCGCCGGCTTGAACGGCGCCAGCTTCCGCGTGGCCGACACCAGGTGCCGGGCCATGTCCGCCTGCGCCGGCGTAGCCGACAGATCGACGAGCTGCCGCTCGAGCTGCGTCCAGGAGAAGCTGGGAAGGAGTTCCTCCCGCTTGGCCAGCGCCGGCCAGCGGGCTTCGAAGTCGTCGATTTCCCGGCGAAGGCGCAACGCCTTCCCGATCACCGCCCTGTTCTCGAAATTCGGCCAGTCGCCCATCGGCTTCCCCCTGAGTTGCCGGATCATCGAGCCCGACATCGGGGGTGCTGTCTGTCCTGATCGTGTCTTGTCCTGACGCGATCAGGACAGGGTTAACGACGTCCACCTCGCGCAGAAGCTTGGCCGCCTGGTAGCGGTCGCCCACGCCGAGCTTCTTGCGGGCGCGGTCGCAGTAGGTGTCGACGGAGGTCTTGGACATGCCAAGCTCACGGGCGATCTGCTTGGAGCTGAAATGCTGGTCGACCAGACGCAGGCATTCCCGCTCGCGTTGTGTCAAAAGGTCGACAGCGGTCATCACGCCCTCGAAGCGCACCACGTTCCTGGAATGCTAGTAAACGACGCCTTGGGCGTTTCGTCTACTTTGGCGAGCGGTTGTGACCTCTGTTACGCTTCGTCCGCGTGCTTTTGTAGCAGCTCCGAGCGGCGCTTGACCGACCGTTAAGTCGTTCACGGCTAAGCCAGGGCCCGACATGCGCAAGCCCGCCCGCCCCCTTTCCGAGCGCCGTCCGACCCGCGCCCAGATCAGCGCCGAGCAGCTGGCCTCGCTCAGCCACGAGTTCCGCACCCCGCTCAACGGCGTGCTGGGCATGGCGCGCCTGCTGGAGGGCACGAAGCTCACGGCCGAGCAGAAGACCTATGTGGCGGCGCTCCACGACAGCGGCCAGCACCTGCTCGCCCTGGTCAACGACGTGCTGGACTTCGCCAAGCTCGGCGCCGGCGGCGTCGAGCTGCATCCGGCGTCGATGGAGGTGGAGGGCCTGCTGCGGCTGGTGGCGGAACTGCTGTCGCCCCGGGCGCGGGAGAAGGGCCTGGAGATCGCCTGGGCCGCGCCGGCGCACCCGGTCTACGTCCTGGCCGACGAGGGGCGGCTGCGCCAGATCCTGCTGAACTTCGCCGGCAACGCGGTGAAGTTCACCGAGACCGGCGGCGTGCTGCTGGTGGCCGAGGTCCCGGCGCCCGGCCGCCTGCGGATCACCGTCGAGGACACCGGGCCCGGCGTCTCGGCCTCGGACCGCGACCGCATCTTCGAAGCCTTCGCGCAGGCGGACGCCGCGCACGCCGACCTGGGCGGCGCCGGCCTCGGCCTGGCCATCGCGCGACGCCTGGCCCGCGCCATGGGCGGCGACGTCGGCGTGGACGCCGCGAAGCATGGCGGCGCCGCCTTCTGGTTCGAGGCGACCCTGCCCGGCCTGCCGGGAGCCTCGCACGTCGCCTCGCTGGAGGGGCGCACCGTCGGCGTGGCCTCGCCCAACCCGGTCGTGCGCGAGGCCGCGCGCCGGCAGATCGAGGCCTGCGGCGGGACCGCCAGGGTCACCCCGGCCCTGCCCGAGGCCATCGCGCGCACCCGGCCCGGCGACGTGATCCTGGTGGACGCCAGCCTGGCCGGCCCGAACGGATCACTGAAACCGCCCCTGCAGCGCTCGGCGATCGTGCTGCTGGCGCCGGACGAGCGCGACCGGATCACCCGCTATCGCCGGGCCGGTTTCGCCGGCTACCTGATCAAGCCGCTGCGCCGCGCCTCGGTGGCCGAGCGGGTGCTGATCGCCGCCGGCGCCCAGCCGGTCGCCACCCAGCCGCCGCGCGAGGACGAACGTATCGCCGCCGCCGCCGCGCCCGGCGCGCGGATCCTGCTGGTCGAGGACAATCCGATCAACGCGCTGCTGGCCCGCACGCTGCTGACCCGCGAGGGCTGCGGCGTGGAGCACGTGACCGGCGGCGAGCAGGCGCTGGCCGCGACGCAGGTCGGAAGCTTCGACCTGATCCTGATGGACATGCGCATGCCCGGCCTTTCCGGCGAAGAGACGGCCCGGCGGCTGCGCGCCGGCGGCATCACCACGCCGATCGTGGCCCTGACCGCCAACGCCTTCGAGGATGACCGCCACGCCTGCCTGGCCGCGGGCATGGACGACTTCCTGGTCAAGCCGCTGTCGCCGGACGCGCTGCGCAACGCCCTGACCCGCTGGACCCAGCCGCAGGCGCCGCGGGCCCAGGCGCGCCGCCGGGCCTGAGCGGCCGGGTTTACGGCGCCCGCGACGCGCGCCAAGGTCGCCGCGAGGGGCCCCGGAGACGCCGAGCATGACCGACAAGGCCGCCGCCGCGCCGCGGAAGAAGCGCAGCGCCATGGAGGTCATCCGCTCGCTGCGCCAGCCGAAGGTGGCGATGATGCTGGCCCTGGGCTTCGCCTCCGGCCTGCCGTTCCTGCTCACCCAGAACACCCTCGGCTACTGGCTGCGCGACGAGGGGACGAGCCTCAAGGTCATCGGCTTCATCTCCTGGGTGGGCCTGGCCTATGTGCTGAAGCCGTTCTGGGCGCCGATCGTCGACCGGGTGGACGTGCCGCTGCTGGGCCGCCTGGGCCGCCGCCGGGGATGGATGCTGCTGTCGCAGATCGTCGTCGCGGGCGGACTGGTCGGCATGGCGGTCGTCGGAACCAGCGGCGGCCTGACCGCCATCGGCGCCTTCGCGCTGGTGGTCGCCTTCGCCTCCTCGACGCAGGACATCGTCATCGACGCCTGGCGCATCGAGGCGGCCGACGACGGCGAGGAACTGGGCCTGCTCTCGTCGGCGTCGCAACTGGGCTACCGCATCGCGATCCTGGTCGCCGACGCCGCGATCATTTCTGCGGCCGCCCACTTCGGCTGGGCGCCGTCCTACGTCGCCATGGCCGCGCTGATGACCATCGGCGTGGTCGCCAGCTTCGCCGCCTTCGAACCGGCCAAGGCGGAGGCCGTCATGCAGGAGCAGGCGCCGCTGTGGACGCCGCGCGGGTTCGTCGACGCCGTGGTTGGGCCCTTCATCGACTTCTTCGCGACCCACAAGGCGCTGGGCCTGCTGATGCTGGCGGCGATCGCCGCCTACCGGCTGCCCGACTTCCTGATGGGGCCGATGTACAACCCGTACTATCACGACCTCGGCCTGGCGAAGGACGTGGTGGCCGGGGTCCGCGCGGCGACTGGCCTGCCCGGCGCCTTCATCGGCATCGCCGTGTCCGGCCTCTGCGCCGTGCGGTTCGGCCTGTTCCCGACCCTGGTCCTGGGCTCGGTGCTGCAGGGGATCGGGACGGCGGCGTTCGCGCTGCTGACCCTCAACCACGACCTCGGCGTCTTCACCGCGGTGATGGCGCTGGATAACTTCGCCCAGGCCTTCGCGGGCGTGGCGCTGGTGGCCTACATGTCGAGCCTGACCAGCCTGGGCTACACGGCCACCCAATACGCGCTGCTGTCCTCGACCTACGCCTTCCTGGGCAAGTTCCTGAAGGGCTTCTCCGGAGCGGTGATCGATGGCCTGACCCCGACGCAGGGGCTGATGGGCGCCTACACGACGGCCTGGATCGGCACCGGCCTTACCGCCATCCCGCCGATCCTGCTCATGCTGCTGCTGGCCCGCCTGAGTCGTCCGGCGCCGGCGCCCGCGGCGACCTGATCTAGGCGGCCACCAGCGCGCGGCGCCGGCGAAGCGTCGCGCCGGCCAGGCCCATGCCGAGGATCGCCAGGGCCCAGGCGGACGGCTCGGGCGCCGCGGACGAGGCGCCGTTGATCGCCCAGGTGAAGTTCGAGAACTCCGTCGAGTTGCGGCCCCCGAAAGCGCCGTCGCCGACCGCCGTCAGGCGCTCCCGCGAGACCAGCGAGACCCGGTAGTCGTGGCCGGCTAGCAGGGCGCGGGAGACGGTTCCGGAGTCGTCGAAGTTGCCGCTCCCGAGCCCGTGGAAGCGGATGGCCTCCTCCGACCCCGGGCCCGCCGAGAAGATCAGGTCCCAGACGCCGAGGCCGAAGGCGTCGGTGGCCACGGTCCGCAAGGCGAATCCGAAGTCGAACGTGCCGTCCTCGGTCGCGGTGAAGGCGTAGGTCCAGTCCGGCGCGGCCTCCGAGGTCTCGAGACGGAAGATCTCGTCGCCGGCGCCTTCGTTGACGGCCGTCGCCGACCAACCGTGGTCGAGATAGTCGATCGACCCGCTGTCGGCTGAGTCCCAGTGCGCCGTGATCTTGCTGCTGGCGTTGACGGCGCCGCCCCGGCCCTCCGCGCTCGCGGCCGCCGCCGCCGTCAGGTCTTCCGGGACGCCCGCGACCTTCCAGGCGTCATGGCCGGTCCTGGTGACCGGGTCGCGGTTGCTGAACGCCGCCGTGACCTGCTGGAACACCACCCCGTCCAGCGCAATGGCGGCGCCGGCCGACTGGGCGGCGAACACCAGCGCCAGCGCGGCGCCGGCGGCGAGGATCCTGGAGGTGGTCATGGCGTGGGTCTCGGCTCGTGGACGGGGTCAGCTCGTCTCAAGAGCCGCGGGCCGGGCGCCTCCCCCAGCGCCGGGCGCCTAGCTGTCCAGGCAGACCACCTGGGCCACCTGCAGTTCGCGGCGCAGGTCGTCGGCGACGTAGAAGTAGTTCTGCGGGGTGATGCTCTCGCCAGCGGCGCCGGGGTCGGCGCGGCGACCGCTGGCCGAGAGCGTCGCGTTCACGATCTCCGGGGCGGTGGTGTAGATGCGGCCGCGCCGCGGGCTCTCGGCGATGGTCACCCCCAGCACCCGGCCCTGGGCGTCTAGCGCCGGCGCGCCGGAGAGGCCGCCGAGCGTGCCCTCCAGCCCCTCGGTGCGGCCGGTCTCGGCCCAGACCAGCACCGGCTCGGTGCGCGCGCCGTGGCCGGTCACCACCAGGTTCTCGCGTCCCAGCAGCCGCGAGCTGGCCTCGCCGGGCGAGCCCTGCGGGAAGCCGGGATGGAACGCGCGCTGGCCGCGGCGCAGCGGCTCGGCGAGGCCGAGCGGCAGGGGCGCCGCCCCACCTTCAGTGAACAGCAGCGCCGCCTCGCCGTGCGGGTCGATGCGCACGCTGACCGCGACGCCGGTGCCAGGGCCCACGACGATCGCGACCTTGCGACAGCCGTCGACCACGTGGCGCGCGGTCATCCAGACGCCGGAGCGGGCGATGGAGAAGGCCGTGCCCGCGGCAGGGCCCGTCTTGGCCGGCACATCCACCACCACCGAGGGGTCGAAGGGCGACGCGGGACCCAGCGCCTCGCCCAGTGGCTCGGAGCTCTTCGGCGGCGGGGGTGGCGCGTCCGTGCGCTCGTCGCGACCGAGGGCCGCGAACAGCACCGCCACGATAATCGCAGCGTAGACCACCCAGTCCGGCAGCCGAGGGAACTTCATGCTCAGCTGCGCGCCGCCGCGATGACGAGGGCCGTCGCGATCTTTGCCCCGACCAGCAGGGCGGCCGCCGAGATCTCGCCGTCCTGGATCCGCTTGGGCAGGCCGTGCAGGACCAGGTCGACCAGCCGGAAGACCAGGAGCTGGACCACCACCGTGACCACGCCCCACAGGCCGATCTCGAGCACATTGGTCGAGGCCTTCAGCGACGCCGAGAGCGGGATCGCCAGGCCGATCAGCACGCCGGCCAGCGACAGGGCGGCGGCGGAATTGCCCTCGCGGATGAGGGTGATTTCCTTGTGCGGCGTGAGCAGAATGTAGAGCGCCGCCGCCGCGAACAGGATCGCCACGGTGACGCCGGTATGCAGCAGGAAGACCGGGAACCCGGCGGCGAAGGCCTGGATTTCAGGCGATGGTGTCGGCATGCGCGTTCCCCCGAAAGAGCGGGCGAACCGTTAGCACGAGCCGGGCCGCTCCAGAACGCCATGCAGGGAACCCAGGCATGCAACAGAAGATTTCGGTCGTCACCCTGGGCGTCGACGACCTCGCCCGATCGCGGCGGTTCTACGTGGACGGCTTCGGCTGGACGCCGGTGTTCGAGAACGCGGAAGTGCGCTTCTTCCAGATGAACGGCCTGATGCTGGGGACATGGCTCCGGAAGAGCCTGGAGGCCGACGCGCAGGCGGGGGCGCTGGCGACGCCCGGCGCGTTCAGCGTGGCGCACAACGTGCCGGCGCAGGGCGACGTGCAGCCCCTGCTGCAACAGCTCGCGGCGGCGGGCGGGCGGATCCTGCGCGACGGGGACGCGCCGCCGCACGGCGGCTTCCGCGGCTACGTCGCCGATCCGGACGGCCATATCTGGGAGATCGCCTGGAACCCGGCGTGGACGATCGACGCGGACGGGCGGGTGACGTTCGGCGTCTAGCCGGCGGCCTCGGGCGCCTCGGTCTTGCGCCGTGCGCTGGCGCGGACCTTTTCGCTCTCGCTCTTCAGCTGGCCGCAGGCGGCCAGGATGTCGCGGCCGCGGGGCGTGCGGATCGGCGAGGCGTAGCCGCCGCGGTTCAGGATTGCGGCGAAGGCCTCGATCGTGGACCAGGACGAGCACTCGTAGCCGCTGCCCGGCCACGGGTTGAACGGGATCAGGTTGATCTTGGCGGGGATGCCCTTCAGCAGCTGCACCAGCGCCTTGGCCTCGGCCGGACTGTCGTTGACGCCCTTCAGCATCACGTACTCGAAGGTCACGCGGTTGGCGTTCGACAGGCCAGGGTAGGCGCGGATGCCGGCCATCAGCTCGGCCAGCGGGTACTTCTTGTTCAGCGGCACCAGCTGCTCGCGCAGCGCGTCGTTGGTGGCGTGCAGCGAGATGGCCAGGCCCGAGCGGGTCCTTTCGCCGAGCGCCTGGAGCTGCGGCACGACGCCCGACGTCGAGACCGTGATCCGCCGGCGCGAGATGGCGATGCCCTCGTTGTCGGCGATGATGTCGATGGCCTGGGCGACGTTGTCGAGATTGTAGAGCGGCTCGCCCATGCCCATGAAGACGATGTTGGTGAGCTTGCGGTCCTCCTTCGGCGAGGGCCACTCCTCCAGGTCGTCGCGCGCCACCTGCACTTGGGCCACGATCTCGGCGGCGGTCAGGTTGCGCACCAGGGCCTGGGTGCCGGTGTGGCAGAAGGTGCAGTTCAGCGTGCAGCCGACCTGGCTGGAGACGCAGAGCGCGCCGGCGCGGCCGACGTCGGGGATGTAGACGGTCTCCACCTCGATGCCGGGGCCCATGCGGATCAGGTACTTGCGCGTGCCGTCCTTGGAGACCTGGCGTTCGACGATGTGCGGGCGGGCCAGGCTGAACGTCTGGGCCAGGGCGGCGCGGGTGTCCTTGGCCACGTCGCTCATCTGGGCGAAGTCGGTGACGCCGTAGTGGTGGATCCAGCGCCACAGCTGGCTGGCGCGCATCTTGGCCTTCTCGGCCGGCACGACTCCGGCCTCGACCAGGGCGGCCGCCAGCTCCGGGCGGGAGAGCCCGGTCAGGTTCGGCGGCGCGGGCGCTTTCGCCGGCGCCCGGCTGAGATCGAGGGTCACGCCCAAGGGAAGGTCCTTCTGGAGAGCGGCGAATATAGGCGAGGCGGGGCGCTGCGCCAAATCGCCGAAGGTCGCACGCCTCTCCCCCGAGCTCAGCGCAGCTGAGCGAAGAGAGGGAGAGCGTAGGGAGAGGGCTGGCTCGGCGACTCGGCGGGGGGGCCGAGAGCCAGGGGCGGTTTGACGACCGGCGGGCCCTCGCCCACCCACCGCGGAGCACCGCTTCCTGC
>CBHTUE010000107.1:0-14413 GCA_966096115.1 uncultured Phenylobacterium sp. | reverse complement strand
CAACCCCCGTCAAAGGCCCACGTCATGGCCCGCTACAATCCCAAGGAAACCGAGCCGAAATGGCGCAAGGCGTGGAGTGACGCCGACGCCTTCCGCGCGGTGATCGATCGCTCGAAGCCCAAGTACTACGTGCTGGAGATGTTCCCGTACCCCTCGGGTCGTCTGCACATGGGCCATGTGCGCAACTACTCGCTGGGCGACGTGATCGCCCGGTTCAAGCGCGCCCGCGGCTATTCGGTGCTGCACCCGATGGGCTGGGACGCCTTCGGCCTGCCCGCGGAGAACGCGGCGATGGAGCGCGGCGTCGACCCCAGCGCCTGGACCCACGAGAACATCGACCGGATGCGGGCCGAGCTGAAGGAGCTGGGCCTGGCGATCGACTGGAGCCGGGAGTTCGCCACCTGCGACGTCGGCTACTACGGCAAGCAGCAGGAGCTGTTCCTGGACCTGTACGACCGCGGGCTGGTCTATCGGAAGGAAAGCATCGTCAACTGGGACCCGGTCGACCAGACCGTGCTGGCCAACGAGCAGGTCGAGGACGGCCGCGGCTGGCGTTCGGGCGCGCTGATCGAGAAGCGCAAGCTGAACCAGTGGGCGATGCGGATCACCGACTACGCCGACCAACTGGTCGACGACCTGCAGACCCTGGACCGCTGGCCCGACAAGGTCCGCGTGATGCAGGAGAACTGGATCGGCCGCTCGAAGGGCCTGAAGTTCCGCTTCCACGCCGCCGGCGAGGCGCCGGTCGACACCGTCGAGGTCTACACCACCCGGCCGGACACCCTGTTCGGCGCGTCCTTCGTCGGCATCGCCGCCGACCACCCGCTGGCAGCGGCGGTGGCGGCCAGGGATCCGAAGGCGGCCGCCTTCATCGAGGAATGCCGCCGCGGCGCCACCTCGGAAGCCGACATCGAGACCGCGGAGAAGAAGGGCTACGATACGGGCCTGCGCGTGAGGCACCCGTTCGATCCGAGCTGGGAGCTGCCGGTCTGGATCGCCAACTTCATCCTGATGGACTACGGCACGGGCGCGATCTTCGCCTGCCCGGCGCATGACCAGCGCGACCTGGACTTCTGCCGGAAATATAACTTGCCGGTTATGCCTGTCGTCCTGCCGCCCGGCGAGGACGCCGCGACCTTCGCCGTGGGCGACGAGGCCTATGTGGGCCCCGGGACGATCTACAACTCCGGCTTCCTGGACGGCCTGGACATCGAGGCGGCCAAGGCCGCGGCGATCGCCAGGATCGAGGCCGCCGGCGACGGCGACGGCGCGACGGTGTTCCGCCTGCGCGACTGGGGCGTCTCGCGCCAGCGCGCCTGGGGCTGCCCGATCCCGATGGTGCACTGCCCGACGGACGGCGTCGTGCCGCTGCCCCGCAGCGCCCTGCCGGTGACCCACCCAGCGGACATCGAATTCGGCAAGTCCGGCAACGCGCTGGAGCGGCACCCGACCTGGAAGCACACCACCTGCCCCACCTGCGGCGGGCCGGCGACACGCGAGACCGACACGCTGGACACCTTCGTGGACAGCTCCTGGTACTTCGCCCGCTTCGCCAACGCCGACGCCGCCGAGCCGATCGACAAGGCGGCCGCCGACTACTGGCTGCCGGTCGACCAGTACATCGGCGGCATCGAGCACGCGGTGCTGCACCTGCTGTACGCCCGCTTCGTCACCAAGGCCTTGGCCGACGACGGGCAGCTGAGCGTGCGCGAGCCGTTCGCCGGCCTGTTCACGCAGGGGATGGTCACCCACGAGACCTACCGCCGCCAGAACGGCGACTGGGTCGAGCCCAACGAGGTGGAGGTCTCCGCCCAGGGCAACATCCGCACCGCCAAGCTGGTCGCCACCGGCGAGCCGGTCTCGGTGGGCGACGTCGAGAAGATGTCGAAGTCGAAGAAGAACACGGTGGCCCCGGAGGAGATCTTCGAGGTGTTCGGGGTCGACGCGGCGCGCCTGTTCGTGCTGTCCGACAGCCCGCCCGAGCGCGACAGCCAATGGTCCACCAGCGGCGTCCAGGGCGCCTGGCGGTTCGTGAACCGGGTCTGGGACGAGTTCGACGCCCACCCGATCGGCGGCATCGACCCGCCCAACATCGAGGACGACCACATCGCCGCGGCGCACGAGCTGCGCCGCATGAGCCACCGCACCATCAAGGCCGTGACCGAGGCGATCGACGGCTTCCGCTTCAACTCGGCGATCGCCCGGCTGTACGAGTTCGTGAACATCCTGAAGGCCAGCCCGGCCCTGGAGGGCGATCCCGTCATGCTGGCGTCGCGCGAGGACGCCCTGCTGGCCTTCGCCCGCCTGATCGCGCCGTTCACACCGCACCTGGCCGAGGAATGCTGGGCCCGGGTGGGCGGCGAGGGCATGGTCGTGGAGGCGCCCTGGCCCGAGTACGACCCGGCGCTGACTGAGGACGCGGTGAAGATCCTGCCCGTGCAGGTCAACGGCAAGCGCCGGGGCGAGATCTCCGCGCCGGCCGGGGCCGAACAGGCCGAAGTGGAGCAGATCCTGCGCGACGATCCCGAGATCGCGAAGCGCCTGGAGGGCCTGACGATCCGGAAGATCATTGTGGTCAAGGACCGCATCGTGAATATCGTGGCCGCATGAGACTTCCCCTCGCCCTGACCCTGGCCGCGACCCTGGGCCTCAGCGCCTGCGCCGGCTTCCAGCCGCTCTACGGCGACGCCGCCGTGGTGAAGGGGCTGGCCGGCATCCAAGTGAAGGCCCCCGAGGGCCGCACCGGCTACCTGATGCGCCAGCACCTGGACGACGCCTTCGCCAAGGACCACTCGGCGACGCCGGCCTACGCGATGGACCTGTCCCTGGGCGAGGCGCGCTATCCGCGCGGCGTGCGGATCGACAACACCGCCACCCGCTACGAGTACGTGCTGACCGCGGCCTATGTGCTGAAGACGCTCCCGTCGGGCGCGCTGGCCAAGTCCGGCGTGGTGCGCGTCGAGCTGACCTACGACTCGGCCGACCAGCCCTACGCCTCGATCTCGGCGCAGCAGGACGCCCAGGACCGCGCCGCCCAGGAGGCCGCGCGTCGCATCGAGCTGGAACTGGCGGTCTGGCTCGCGAATGGCGCGAAGGCGCCCGCCCCGCATCCCGTGAAGCCCGTGGCGTCACGATAGGGATGCGGGTCAAGACAACAGGCGCTGGCGCGACGTGATCCTCAGCAAGCGGCCGGATATCGAGCGCTTCGTCGCAAGACCCGATCCCTCCGTCCGCGCGGCCCTGATCTACGGCCGCGACTCCGGCGTCGTGCGCGACCGCGGCCATGCGCTGGCGGCCAAGCTGGTGCCCAACCCCGACGACCCCTTCGACGTGGCGCTCCTGACCGAGCAGGATCTGGCCGACGACGGCGGCCGGCTGGAGGGTGAGCTCGCCGCCCAGTCGCTGATGGGCGGCCGTCGCCTGGTGCGCCTGCGGCTCACCGCCGAGAAGCCCGCCGCCGACAAGCTGGCCGCCGAGGCGCTGGATCGCCACGCCAAGGGGGAGCTGAACCCGGACGCCTTCTTCCTGATCGAGGCGGGCAACCTGGGCCGCGAGTCGGCGCTGCGGAAGACCGCCGAGAAGGCGCCGGCCGCTGCGACGATCCCCTGCTACGAGGACGAACCCGGCGACGTCGCGCGGCTGGTGCGCGAGACGCTGGCCAAGGACCAGGTGTCGCTGAACCAGGAGGCGCTCAGCCTGTTCGTCGCGCGCATGCCCAAGGAGCGCGGCGTGGCGCGCCAGGAGATCGAGCGGCTGGCGCTCTACCTCGGCCCCGGCAGCGGCGCGGCCGCGACGCCGGCCGACCTGGAGCCGTTCCTGGGCGTGGAGCCCGAGGCCTCGCTGTTCGACGCGGCGTCCGACGCGTTCGGAGGCCGCCTCGGCGACGCCCAGGCGGGCCTGCGTCGCGCCGCCCAGGAGGGCGAGAGCGGCCCCGCCGCCGTCCGCGCCATCGGCATGCACCTGGGCAAGCTGCGCCGTACCCTGACCCTCGCGAAGGCCGGCGCCGGGCTGGCCGAGGCGGCGAAGGCGTCGGGCGTGTTCTGGAAGCAGGAACGCGAGTTCCTGCGCCAGGCCCGCGCCTGGACCCTCGACGACCTGGACCGCGTGCAGCCCGACATCCTCGCCGCCGACCGCGCCTGTAAGACGGCCGGCTCCCCGGATAGGCTGATCGCGGAGAGGTTGGCGCTGACCGTGGCGAGCCGCGCGCGGCGGTTAGGGCTCTGATTTCATAACAAAAACGGATGTCATCCCGGTTTTGGCGAAGCCAAAGACCGGGACCCATGAACACCGCCGCGGCAAGCAATTCCCAAGCGGCGCCGCTGAGAACAATATGGCAACATCTGTGGTCATGGGTCCCGGTCTTCGCCTGCGGCGAAACCGGGATGACAACCGTTGGGGAGGCCCGGTTGGGCGGCGACAACATCTACTGGGTCTACATCCTAGCCAGCGGCGAACTCGGCACGCTCTACGTCGGCGTCACCAATTCGCTGGAGCGGCGGATCGCCGAGCACAAGGCCAGGGAAATCCCGGGCTTCACGAAGCGCCATGGCGTTGATCGCCTCGTCTTCTTCCGCGGGTTCGGCGAGGTGACCGAGGCGATCCGCTTCGAGAAGCAGGTCAAGCGTTGGCGGCGCGACTGGAAGGTGCGGCTCATCGAGGACGACAATCCCGACTGGGCCGACCTCTACCTGCCGATGATGGCCCTCCCGCCCCTGCACCCCGACATCGCCGCCGCACTAGCATCGGCGTGAGAGCGGCGTTACGCTCACCATACCGAACCTTTGAAAGACGCGTGGACAGCGCGCTGGGCTGGGAGGCGAGAGATGTTCAAGGGACTGCTCATCGCGGCGGCGGTCGCCGTCCTGGCCGCGCCGGCGCTGGCGGCGGACCAGGCGCCGCGCCCGGTCACCACGTACAAGGCCCCGCGCCTGGCCGACGGCCATCCCAGCCTTGAGGGCGTGTGGACCAACACCAGCATGACGCGGCTGGAGCGGAACCCGCGCTGGGGCGACAGCCTCATGCTGAGCGAGGACAAGGCGGGCGAGATCGAAGGCAAGAACCAGGCGATCCTGCGCCTGGCGGCCAAGCCGACCGATCCCAACCTGAAGGTCACCGACCTGCCCGCCGACTGCTCCGGCGGCCGGGGGACTAACTGCAACTACAACGCCGGCTGGACCGATCCCGGCGACACGGTGATGCGGGTCGGGGGCAAGCCGCGCAACGGCTACATCACGTCGACCGCCGACGGCCGGGTGCCGATGCGAAAGGACGTCAGGGCCGCGCCGTTCGGCGGCGTTCGCCTGCCGAAGGGCATGGGGCCGAGCGACAATCCCGAAAGCCGCGCGCTGGGCGAGCGCTGCCTGCTGTCGTTTGGCAACTCGTCGGGCCCGGTGATGCTGCCGGGGCTCTACAACAACACCTATCAGTTCGTGCAGACGAAGGACGCGGTGCTGATCGACGTGGAGATGGTCCACGACGCGCGCATCGTGCGGCTCAACACCCGCCAGCACCTGCCGCCGTCGGTGCGGCCGTGGATGGGCGACAGCATCGGCTGGTGGGAGGGCGACACCCTGGTGGTCGAGACCACCAACTACCACCCCGAGCAGAGCTTCCGCGGCGCCTCCGAGCACCTGAAGGTCACCGAGCGTTTCACGCCGGTCGGGCCGGGCCGCATGCACTACGCCTTCTGGGTGGAGGACCCGACCGTGTTCGCCCAGCCCTGGGGCGGCGAGTACGAGTTCTCGCGGATCAAAGGGCAGGTCTACGAGTACGCCTGCCACGAGGGGAACTACGGCCTGGTGGGCATCCTGGAGGGCGCCCGCGCCGAGGACCGCACCGGGGTGAAGACCGCGCCCACCAACATCGACCAGAAGGCCGCCCAGGGCGAGGACGGCGGCGAAGGCGACAACTGAGGTCTGGGGCTTCGGCCCGGGGTCCCGCGCCTTCCTCGGTCGAATTCCACATATAGGTCCTTGCCATCCATCTATGTGGATGGCGTGACCCTCCTCTTGGATTTGCCGAGGCTAGGCGTCCGTGCGGATGCGCGAATAGAGGAAACAGTCCTCCGGCAGCTCGGAGCTGTAGCCGGCGCGCCGCAGGACGCCCTCGCGCTGGTAGCCGCAGGCTTCCGCGAGGCGGGCGGAGGCGTCGTTCCAGGTCTCGATGATCAGCTGCAGCCGGTGGCACGCCGGCCGCTCGGCGAACAGCAGGTCGCCGAACAGGCGCAGCGCCTCGCTCGCGTAGCCCTTCCCGCGATCGGCCTCGGCGTGGAGGATGTAGCCGATCTCGTAGCCGTGGATGCCGGGACCGGCCCGGTAGAACTGCTGGGTGCCGACCAGGCGTCCGTCGACGGTGACCGCCACCGCGCCGGCGTCCTCGGTCCAGAAGCCCGTCTCGGCGAAGGCCTCGCGCAGGCGGGCCATGTCGGTCAGCGGCTCGACGATCGAGAGCGTGTAGAGGTGCTTCACCGCCTCGGCGAGGTCGCCGGCCTCGATCCGGCGCAGCGCCACCCGCGCGCCGGTGGCGAGGATCATGCGCGCGTCAGGCGGCGGCAGATCTCGTCCAGCTGCTCCAGGCTGGCGTAGCGGATCCGAACTTCGCCGGCGCCGCCGCGGTCGGTGACGTCGACGCTCATGCCCAGCGCCTCTTCCAGGTCGGTCTCCAGCGAGGCGGTGTCGGCGTCCTTGGTCTTGCGCGGGCCCGACGCCTTCTTCGCCGCGCCGCCGGCGCCGGAAGGCTTGCCCAGCGCCTCGGCCTCGCGGACCGACAGGCCGCGCGAGACGATCAGGTCGGCCAGCTGTTCGGCGTTGGCGCTCGACAGCAGCGCCCGCGCGTGGCCAGCGGTGAGCCGCCCGGCCACCAGGTGGTCCTGCACCGCCTCCGGCAGCGCGGTCAGGCGCATGGTGTTGGCCACATGGCTGCGGCTCTTGCCGACCGCGCCGGCCACCTTGTCCTGGGTGTAGCTGTGGCGGTCCATCAGGGCGCGGTAGGCGCGCGCCTCTTCCATCGGGTTGAGGTCGGCGCGCTGGACGTTCTCGATGATGGCGATCTCGAGCGCCTCGTCGTCGGCGAGCGCCCGCACCAGCGCCGGGATCGCGGCCAGGCCGGCGGCCTGGGCGGCGCGCCAGCGGCGCTCGCCGGCTACGATCTCGTACTCGCCGGGCGTCCGCGGCGAGGGCCGCACCAGGATCGGCTGCAGGATCCCCTTCTCGCGCACCGAGGTGGTGAGTTCGTCGATCTCCTCGGGGGAGAAGTTCTGGCGCGGCTGGTCGGGATTGCGGTGGATCAGCTCGATCGGCAGCTCTCGGACCCCGGCGGCGGGTTCGACGGCGTGGGGGATCTCCTCGACCTCGCCCAGCAGGGCCGACAGGCCGCGGCCCAGTCCTCTGCGGTTCTCAGCCATCAGCTCAACTCCAACTGTGCCGTCCTACGCCGGCGCTCGCGCAGCACCACTTCGCGCGCCAGTTTCAGGTAGGCCTGGCTGCCGGCGCAGCGCAGGTCGTAGACCAGAGCCGGCTTGCCGAACGACGGGGCCTCGCTGACCCGGACGTTGCGCGGGATCACGGTCTGGTAGACCGCCTCGCCGAAGTGGCTGCGCACGTCGCCCGCCACCTGCTCGCTGAGCGAATTCCGCCGGTCATACATGGTCAGGACGATGCCCTGCAGCTCCAGGGCCGGGTTCAGGCTGCCGCGCACCAGTTCGATGGTGCGCATCAGCTGCGAGAGGCCCTCGAGGGCGAAGAACTCGCACTGCAGCGGCACCAGCACCGCGTCGGCCGCGGCCATGGCGTTGACGGTCAGCAGGTTCAGCGACGGCGGGCAGTCGATCAGGATGTAGCTGTACTCGCGCCCACCCTTCAGCGGGGCCACGGCGTCGCGCAGCTTGAACGACCGGCCCGTCTGGTGACCGAGCTCCAGCTCCACGCCCGAGAGGTCCGGGTCCGAGGGGATCAGGTCCAGGCCCGGGACGGCGGTCTTCACCACCGAGTCCAGCAGCGTCTTCTCGCCCATCAGCACGTCGTACAGGGTGGTCTTGCGCAGCGCCCGGCCGATGCCGAGGCCGGTGGAGGCGTTGCCTTGCGGATCGGCGTCGACCAGCAGCACCTTTTCGCCGACGGCGGCCAGCGCGGTGCCCAGGTTGATCGCCGTCGTGGTCTTGCCCACGCCGCCCTTCTGGTTGGCGACCACCAGGACGCGTAGCGCTCGGTCAGACTTTGCGGGCACGGCCAAGCCTCTTCACGCGCACGATGCGGCCTCCGGGGTCACTGAGGGACGGTACCACATCGGCCTCGTACTCCCAATATCTTGCGGCCTCGGTCATATCCGCCACTACATCTTGTCCCTTGAGGAACAGCCCCTGCGCGCCGGCCGTCAGGTATGGCCGAGCATACCCGAACAGGCGGTGGAGCGGGGCGCAAGCCCGGGCGGTGACGATGTCCACAGCCAGCGACAGGTTCTCCGCCCTCTCGTGATGCACCGTGGCCGGCAGGTCGAGGGCCGTCACCACCTGGTCTAGGAAGCGGCAGCGCTTGGCCATGCTCTCGACGAGGTGGATGTGGGCGTCGCCCTGCCCCTTCTTGAGGATCGCGAGCACCAGGCCGGGGAAGCCGGCGCCGGCGCCCAGGTCGGCCCAGGTGACGGCGTTGGGAGCGAGGCGCAGCAGCTGGGCCGAGTCCCAGGCATGGCGGTTCCAGAAGTCCGGCAGGGTGGCGGGGCCGACCAGGTTCATCACCGCGTTGCCGGCGGTCAGCAGCTCGAGGAAGGCGTGCAGGTCGGCCATCTGGGCCGGGGTGGCCTTGGCCGTGCGGGCGAAGCTGTCGGCGTCGGTGACGGCCATCCTTTAGGCCGCGCGGCGGCGGACGTGGGCCAGGAGCGCGGTCAGGGCGCCGGGCGTGACCCCCTCGATGCGCGCGGCCTGGCCGAGCGTCAGGGGGCGCACCGCCTGCAGCTTCTCGCGCACCTCGTTGGAGAGGCCGCCGATGGCCGCGTAGTCCAGCTCGCCGGGCAGGCGCAGGTCCTCGTCGCGGCGGAAGGCCTCGGCGTCGGCGGCCTGGCGGTCGAGGTAGCCGGCGTAGGAGGCGTCGATCTCCACCTGCTCGCGCACGGCGGCGTCCCAGGCGCCGATCTGCGGCCAGATGCGCGCCAGGTCCTCGAAGGCGATGGTGGGATAGGCGAGGAGTTCGGTCAGGTTGCGGCGCTGGCCGTCGGCCTTGACCGGCAGGCCAGCGCGGGCGGCTTCTGCCGGCGTCAGGGTCAGGGCGCGGGCCTGCGCCCGGGCGTCCGCCAGCGAGTCACTTTTGGCATGAAAGATCCGGGCTCGGCCGGGGCCGACGACGCCCAGGTCGATCCCCTTGGCGGTCAGGCGCTGGTCGGCGTTGTCGGCGCGCAGCGTCAGGCGGAACTCGGCCCGGCTGGTGAACATGCGATAGGGCTCGGTCACGCCCTTGGTGACCAGGTCGTCGATCAGGACGCCGATGTAGGCCTCGTCGCGGGCGAACTGGGCGGGCTCGGCCCCGGAGGCGGCGCGGGCGGCGTTGAGGCCGGCGACCAGGCCTTGCGCGCCCGCCTCCTCGTAGCCCGTCGTGCCGTTGATCTGGCCGGCGAGGTAGAGGCCCGGCAGGCGCTTGACCTCCAGGGTCGGGTAGAGCTCTCGGGGGTCGACGTAGTCGTATTCGATCGCATAGCCGTGGCGGCGCACGACCACCTGCTCCAGGCCGGGGATGGTGCGCAGGAACAGGTCCTGGGTTTCGGCCGAGACCGAGGTGGAGATGCCGTTCGGATACACGGTGTCGTCGTCCAGGCCCTCGGGCTCGAGGAAGATCTGGTGGCTGGTCTTGTCGCGGAAGCGGACCACCTTGTCCTCGATGGACGGGCAGTAGCGGGGGCCCCTGCCCGTCGCGCGGCCGCCGTAGACCGCGCTCTCGCCGAGGCGCTCGGCGATGATCCGGTGGGTTTCCTCGGTCGTGTAGGTGATGCCGCACTCGACCTGGGGCGTGGTGATGCGGTCGGTGAGGAACGAGAACGGGATCGGCTCGGCGTCGGCGGCCTGCATCTCCAGCCGGTCCCAGGCGATGGTGGAGCCGTCGAGGCGCGCCGGGGTGCCGGTCTTCAGGCGGCCCATCCGCAGGCCGGAGGCATAGAGGCGGTCCGAGAGGCCGATGGCCGGGGCGTCGCCGATGCGGCCCGCGGGGATGCGCTGCTCGCCCTGGTGGATCACGCCCTTCAGGAAGGTGCCGGTGGTCAGCACGACGCGACCGGCGTGGTATTCGGTTCCGCTGGCGCCGACGACGCCCTGGACGACGCCGCCAAGGGGGCCGTCGACGACGATCAGGTCCTCGACCGCCTCGGCCCTGATCTCCAGGTTCGGCGTCTGCGCCAGCTCGGCCTGCATGGCCTCGCGGTAGAGGCGGCGGTCGATCTGGCTGCGGGGACCGCGGACGGCGGCGCCCTTGGACCGGTTCAGCATCCGGAACTGGATGCCCGCCACGTCGGCCAGCCGGCCCATCAGGCCGTCCAGGGCGTCGATCTCGCGGACCAGGTGACCCTTGCCCAGGCCGCCGATGGCCGGGTTGCAGCTCATCTCGCCGATGGTCTCGAGCTTGTGGGTGAGCAGCAGCGTGCGCGCGCCGGCCCGCGCCGCCGCCGCGGCCGCTTCGCAGCCCGCGTGTCCTCCACCGATGACGATCACGTCCCAAGTCATGAGGGGCGGGATATAGGGGAAAGGGCGCGGCGTTTCACGTGAAACAGTGGCGCAGGGCCTGGCAAGTTGCTCCCCCATTGGGGGAGCTGTCAGCGAAGCTGACTGAGGGGGGTCCCTCTGCGACGGTCGGAGCTGCGTGTGGTCCCGCGTTCTGAGCGGACCCCCTCCGTCGCCTTCGGCGACACCTCCCCCGAGGGGGAGGAACTGGGGCGGGGCCGATCCCCGCCTTCGCGGGGACGAGTCGCTTCGCGCTCACTTCCCGATGCAGAACGTCGCGAAGATCCGGCCGAGGACCTGTTCCGGGTCGATCCTGCCGGTGATGCGGTCGAGGGCCCGCGCGGCCAGGCGGACGTCCTCGGCGGCCAGTTCCAGGTGTTCGTCGTGGCTGAGGGCGTGGCGGAGGCGTTCGGCGGCTTCGGTGAGGAGTTCCTGGTGGCGGATGCGGGTGGCGGCGGGCGGTTCGGCGCCCGCCAGGGCGTCGATGACGCGCTCCTCCAGGGTCGATTTCAGCCAGGCGATGTCGCTGGGCCCGCGGGCGGTGAGTTCGGCGCAGCCCAGGCCCAGGCGGCGCGCCTTGGCGGCGGCGGCGGCCCCGGCCTTGCCGTTGGGCAGGTCGCGCTTGGTGATCAGGCAGAGGTCGCCCTCGCGCAGCTCCATCGGCGGCGGCGGCATGAGGTCGGCCGAGCCGTCCACCAGCCACAGCCGCAGGTCGGCCCCGGCCGCCCAGGCGCGGGCGCGGCGCACGCCCTCGGCCTCGATCTCGTCGCCGGTTTCGCGCAGGCCGGCCGTATCGGCCAGCAGGGTCTTGTAGCCGGCCAGCACCGTCGGAACCTCGATGATGTCGCGGGTGGTCCCCGGCGTCGCGGTGACGATGGCGGCGTCCCGGCCGGATAGGGCGTTCAGCAGCGTGCTCTTGCCGGCATTGGGCGCGCCGATCAGGGCGATGCGGTAGCCCTCGCGCACCCGCTCGCCGCGCTCGGCGTCGGAGGCGGCCGCCTCCAGCTCGCCGGCCAGCCGCTCCAGGGCCGGACGGGCGCGGGCGGCGACGTCGGCCGGCACCTCCTCGTCGGCGAAGTCGACCGCGGCCTCCAGCATCGCGAGCGCCTCAAGGAGCGCGTCGCTCCAGCGGGCCTGGACGTCGGACAGCCGCCCGCCCAGCTGCTCCAGCGCCTGGCGCCGCTGGGCGTCGGTCTCGGCGTCGACCAGGTCGGCGACGCCCTCGGCCTGGGCCAGGTCCAGCTTGCCGTTCTCGAAGGCGCGGCGGGTGAACTCGCCCGGCTGGGCCAGCCGCAGGCCGTGGTCCGACAGCGCGTCCAGCACCGCCTCGACCACCGCCGTACCGCCGTGCACGTGAAACTCGGCCACGTCCTCGCCGGTGTAGCTGCCGGGACCGGGGAAAAAGAGCACCAGCGCCCGGTCGATCGGCTCGTCGTCGGGGCCGACCAGGGTGCGCAGGGCCGCGTGGCGCGCGGGCGGCACGCCGCCGGCCAGCGCCTCGAGCACCGCCTCGGTCTTGGGCCCGGAGATCCGCACCACTGCGACGGCGGCCCGGCCCGCGGCCGTCGCCGGCGCATAGATGGTGTCGGTCATTTCTTGGTGGTGGCGACTTCCATGAACTTGCGGAACTGCTCCTGGGCTCCGGTCCCGAAGCTCATCCAGTTCTTCATGAAGTCCTCGGGGTTGAGGAGGTTGATGTTGGCGTCGATGCGCTTGCTCATTTCCGAGACCATGTGCTCGTTCAGCGCGCTCACGTCCGGCAGGCCCATGAACCGGCGCGCCTCCTCCGGGGTGCAGTCCACCTCGATGGTCATCTTCATGACGTCTGGCCCTTCCTATCCTGGGTGACCATATGGCCGTGCGTGGGGCTTCCGCGCTAGTAGGCGTCGACAGGGAGAGAACAGATGGGCGAAACGATCAGCATCAAGACGCCGGACGGCGAGTTCTCGGCCTATGTGGCGCGGCCCAAGGCCGACAAGGCCCCCGCCGTCGTGGTCATCCAGGAGATCTTCGGCGTGAACCAGGTGATGCGCGACATCACCGACGGGCTGGCGGCCCAGGGCTACCTGGCGATCTGCCCGGACCTGTTCTGGCGCATCGAGCCCGGCATCGACATCACCGACAAGTCCGAGGCCGAGTGGAAGCGGGCGTTCGAGCTGTTCAACGCCTTCGACGTCGAGACCGGCGTGAAGGACATCCAGGCGACGATCACGGTGATCCGCGCCGATGCGCAATCGAACGACAAGGTGGGCGCCGTTGGCTTCTGCTTGGGCGGCCTGCTGGCGTTCCTGACCGCCACGCGCACCGACGCCGACGCGGCGGTCTCCTACTATGGGGTGGGCATCGAGAACCGGCTGTCCGAGGCGGCCAACCTGACCCGGCCGCTGATGCTGCACATCGCCGAGGAGGATCAGTTCGTGCCGAAGGAGGCGCAGGCGATGATCCTGGCGGCGCTGAAGAACCATCCGCAGGTCGAGGCCTTCACCTATCCCGGCCGCGACCATGCCTTTGCCCGCGAGGGCGGCGAACACTACGACGCGACCGACGCCGCCAAGGCCGGCGGCCGCACCCTGCAATTCTTCCAAAGGACCATCGGCTGATGAAGGCGATCCGCTTCGAGACGACCGGGGGGCCCGAGGTCCTGCAGCTGGCCGAGATCGACACCCCCAAGCCGGGGCCCGGCCAGATCCTGCTGCGCCACGAGGCGATCGGGATCAACTTCATCGAGACCTACCAGCGGACCGGCCTCTACCCCGTGAAGCTGCCGGCCATCCCGGGCGGCGAGGCGGCGGGGGTGGTCGAGGCCGTGGGCGAGGGCGTGACCCGCTTCAAGGTCGGCGACCGGGCCGGGACGGCCAGCGCGGGCGGCGCCTATGCCGAGGCCAGCCTGGTGGCCGAGAGCCGCGCGGTGGCGATCCCCGAGGCGATCAGCACCGAGGTGGCCGCGGCGATCCTGCTGAAGGGGATGACCACCGAGGCCTTCGTGCGGCGCACCTATCCGGTGAAGGCCGGGGAGACGGTGCTGGTGCATGCGGCCGTGGGCGGCGTGGGCCAGATCATGACCCAGTGGCTGAAGGCCATCGGCGCCGAGGTGATCGCCACCGTCGGCTCCGAGGACAAGGCCGCCAAGGCCCGCGCGCTGGGGGCCGACCACGTGATCCTCTACCGCGAGCAGGACGTGGCGGCCGAGGTGAAGCGGATCACCGGCGGCAAGGGCGTGCCGGTGGCCTACGACTCGGTGGGTAAGGACACGTTCGAGGGCACCCTGGCCAGCCTGGCGCGGCGCGGCCTGTTCGTGAGCTTCGGCAACGCGTCGGGGCCTGTGCCGCCGTTCGCGCCGGCGCGGCTGGCCGCGGGCGGGTCGCTGTACCTGACCCGGCCGACCCTGTTCGACTATGTGGCGACGCCGCAGGAGCTGGACGAGAGCGCGGCGCTGGTGTTCGGCATGGTGGCGTCGGGCAAGATCGCCATCGAGATCGGGCAGCGGTTTGCGCTGGCGGATGCGAAGGCGGCGCATGAGGCGCTGGAGAGCCGGGCCACGGTGGGCGCGAGCTTGCTGATTCCGTAGGGCGAACGCCGACGCCAACCCGTTGCTCCGCCTTCGGGGGAGCTGTCAGCGAAGCTGACTGAGGGGGCCTCCACGACGGTCGGGGACGTGTGCGACACCACGTTCTGAGCGGACCCCCTCCGTCGCCTGCGGCGACACCTCCCCCAGAG
>CBHTUE010000106.1:0-14737 GCA_966096115.1 uncultured Phenylobacterium sp. | reverse complement strand
CCCCGGGGCGGCGGGGGCGGGCGGCGGGGGGCGGCCCTGCAACCTGGCCCACTGGCTGCAGACCGAGCTGCGCAAGGACCGGACGGTGAAGGCGGCGCTGTCCGACAGCCAGGGCCGGGCGATCCGGGTCTGGAACGGCGACTGGGTGCGGCACGGCGAGCAGGAAGGCCAGGGCCTGGCGCAGGTGCGCGAGGCGATCATGTGGCACGTGGCCTTCGCGCCGGAGGCCTGCCGCGCCGAACCGGTGCGCGGCCTGGTGCTGCTGTCGCTGGCCGACGGTCCGGGCTCCACCCGCATCGTCATGGGCTCGAGCGCCTGGCGCTGGAGCGATCTGCTCCACGCCCGGCGGGGTGGGTAAGGGCGTCCGATAAATTCGATCACGTCATCCCCCGGACAAGCCGGCGATGACGATCAATTGTGGGCGTTCAGCGCAGGCCGTGGATCTGGGCGCTTTCTTCGGCGAGGCTCTTGATCTCTTCGATGGCCTGGTCGGTCGGTCCCTTGAGGGCGTCGAAGTCGGCCTTCTGCAGGGGGCCGGTGGTCAGCTTCAGCCAGGTCCGGTCCTCTTCGGGGACGATCTCGTAGGTCTCGGAGAAGGCGCCGCGCCGGTCGCTCTCGTACTCGAACCGCAGGAGGCGCTCCGGCTTGCACACGGCCACCCGGCCCTCGCTGGTGGTGGTCCCGTTGCTGGTCTTCCAGGTGACCGGCTCGCCCTCGCGGAACGAGGTGCGGATCTGGATCCCGTCAAGGTAGGCCGCCGCCCATTCGCGGATCAGCTCCGGCGTGGTGAGGACGCGCCAGACCTCCGTCGCCGGGGCGTCGATCTGCAGAGCGCGCTTCAGGACATGCATGGGACACGGACTTTCGCTACGGCGAATGAGCTAGGAACGGTTGTAGTTGCGCGAATGGATGCGGCCCGTCCCAAACCGGAAGTTGAACCGTGTCCTTAACATCCTGAGAGAATTCGCCCATCCGGTGCAACCCGACTCAACCTACAGGCTTGTGGATAAAGATCGGGGCGTTTTGCTGACCAATGGTCACGCTGGCCGCCCGCCGACGCCTGCGTCCTAACGTCCGTTCACCTTGTCCCTTAACTCGCTGTTCGCCCCGTCTGGGACAAAGCTGCACTCACCATGCCGCCTTTGTCCAAAAGCCTGTCGGAACTGGCCGCCCGCGTCGCGGAGCTGGAAGCCGAACGCGAGATGACCCTGCGTCTGGCGCAGACCGATTCCCTGACCGGCCTGGTCAACCGCGGCGCCTTCACCGGCAGCCTGTGCGAGCGCCTGGAGGCGGCCCGCGCGAACGGCGGCTCGGTGGCCCTGTTCATCATCGACCTCGACCGGTTCAAGAACCTCAACGACACCCTGGGCCACCACGCCGGCGACCAGCTGCTGGCCGAGCTGGGCCAGCGCCTGCGCGAGGAGGCCCGTCCCGGCGAGATGGCCGCCCGCCTCGGCGGCGACGAGTTCGCCCTGATCACCGACGACGCCGATCCGGCCGCCCGCGCCGAACGGCTGGTCTCGATCCTGGCCCAGCCGCAGACCATCTACGGCCGCGCGGTCTCGCCGGGCGGCTCGGTGGGGGTCGCCATCTTCCCGCGCGACGCGGCCGACGCGGCCGACCTGCAGCGCCACGCCGACCAGGCCCTGTACCGCGCCAAGTCCGCGGGCGGGCGCCGCTGGCACGCCTTCGACGAGGCGCTGCTCGAAGAGGGCGTGCGCCGCCGCACGCTCGAGGACGAACTGCGCCGCGCCATTCCCGCCGGCGAGCTGGTCCCCTGGTACCAGCCGATCGTCGACTCCATGACCGGCCGCATGGTCGGCGTGGAGGTGTTGGTCCGCTGGAACCATCCCGAGCAGGGGTTGCTGGCGCCCGGGGCCTTCGTGCCGATGGCCGAGGAGCTGGGCCTGATCCGCGCCATCGACGAGGCGGTGTTCGAGGCCGCCTGCGCCCAGACCGCGCCGTGGGTGGCCGACGGGCTTATCGAGGCGGTGTCGGTCAACGTGTCGCCCCGCGACCTGCTGGACCCGGCCTTCTCGCGCAAGCTTATCGGGCGGCTCAGCAAGACCGCGCTGCCGGCCACGGCGCTGACGGTGGAAATCACCGAGACGTTCCTGCTGCAGGATATGGCCCTGGCGCGCCGCCACATTGAGCGGCTGGCCGCCAAGGGCGTGAACGTCGCCCTGGACGACTTCGGCACCGGCTATTCGAACCTGCGCGCCCTGATGCACCTGCCGATCCAGACGGTGAAGCTGGACCGCTCGCTGATCGACGAGGTCGGCCGCGACGCGCGGGTCTCCAAGCTGGTCGCCTCCATGCTGCACGCCGCCCGGTCGCTGGGGATGCGCATCGTTGCCGAAGGGGTCGAGCACGAGGCCCAGGCCCTGTTCCTGCGCTCCGCCGGCTGCGACCGCATGCAGGGCTACTTCTTCGCCCGCCCGATGACGGGCGAGGCGATGGAGGCGCTGCTGCGCGAGGCCAACACGGCCACCGAACGCTTTGCCGCGGCGAGCTAGCTCGGCCGCCCCGAGCGCGCCGCAGGCGCCTTCAAATTTGGCCACTGAAAACACTGAAAGCGGCTGCCATCCCGAGTCGGGAACGGCAAGCGCCGGGGTCAGTTCGTCCTTCAGTGTTTTCAGTGGCTAGATCTTGCGGCGCCAACGCGCCCTGGCGCGGGGGCTAGGCGGTGGCTGGTTCGGCCTCCGGGACCTCGATCTGGTTCTCCCACTTGGCGACCACGGCGGCGGCGACGGAGTTGCCGACGACGTTGGTGGCCGAGCGGCCCATGTCCAGCAGGTGGTCGACGGCCAGGATCAGCAGCAGGCCCTCCTGCGGCAGCTTGAAGAAGCTGAGGGTCGCGGCGATGACCACCAGGGACGCGCGCGGCACGCCGGCCATGCCCTTGGAGGTGACCATCAGCAGCAGCAGCATGGTGACCTGCTGGGCGACGCTCAGGTGGATGCCGTAGACCTGAGCGATGAAGATGGTCGCGAAGGTGCAGTACATCATCGAGCCGTCGAGGTTGAACGAGTAGCCCAGCGGCAGGACGAACGAGGCGACCTTGCGCGAGATGCCCCACTTCTGGAGCTCCTCCAGGGTGCGGGGATAGGCGGCCTCGGAGGAGGCGGTCGAGAAGGCCAGCAGGGTCGGGCTGCGGATCTGGCCGATCAGCTTCAGCGCGCGGGGCCCGACGATGGCGACGGCGGCGACGATGAGCAGCCCCCAGAGCAGGCCCAGCGAGGCGTAGAAGCCCAGCACGAACTTGGCGTAGGTGGCCAGCACGTCCAGGCCCTGCTTGGCGATGCTGGCGGCGAGCGCGGCGAAGATGGCCAGCGGCGCGGTGCGCATGATGTAGCCGGTCATCTTCAGCATGATCGAGGCGACCTGCTCGACCAGGGCCAGGACGGCCGGCGCCCGGTCGTCGAGGCTGGCGATGGCCGTGCCGGCCAGGACCGAGAACACCACGATCTGCAGGATCTCGTTCTTGGCCATGGCGTCGACGATCGACGACGGGATCACGTGGGTGATGAAGTCGGCCAGGTTGAACTTGGAGACGTCGACGCCGCTGTCGCCCGCCGCGGCCGTGAGGTGCAGGCCCGCGCCGGGCTGGATCAGGTGGACCATCACCAGGCCGATGGTCAGCGAGACCAGCGAGGCGCAGATGAACCAGCCGATGGTCTTCACGCCGACCCGGCCCACCTCGGTGGCGTCGCCCATGTGTGCGATGCCGGCGATCAGGGTGGAGAGCACCAGCGGCGCGATGATCATCTTGATCAGCAACAGGAAGGCTTTGGTGATGATCGAGAGGCCGTCGGCGACGCTGCCCGCCTGCTCGGCCGAGAGGCCGGTGTTGAGGGCCCATCCGACGAGGACGCCGAGCACCATGGCGCCCACGACGAAATAGGTGAAAAGGCGATTCATGGGACCCCCTGGGACCGCGCCCGGCCGCTCAGCCGACGGATCTCACTCAATCAGATGCCGGAAGGCGTTGATGCCGCCAGTCCCTGGCGGGGTTCATCGGACGCGCAGCCGAACGATCGGTCTTTGTGGCCGGGAAGCGAACGCGCGTCCAGCGGCCCACGCCTCTCCCCCCGCGAAGCGGAGAGGGAGAGGGTTGGGAGAGGGTGGTGGAGGACCCGCGGCCTCGCTCCGCCGGCGTCGAGGGCCCTCGGTCCTGACAGGGCATTCGGGACAAAGTCGGAGCCGCCCTCTCCCCGCCCTCTCCCTCTCTTCGCGCCTGCGGCGCTCGGGGGAGAGGAGGGCTCAGATTCGCAACCGTCACTATCGCGCGCTATAAGGCGGCGGATGAAGAAGACAGAAGCAGCCGGCATCGTTGATCGGCTTGAGACTGAGTATCGCCAAAGCGTCGAGTCTCTCCGCACCGCCCTGAAGACCTTCCTGGCCGGAGGCGGACCTCCGGACCCCGCGGCGCGCCGCAAGGGCGCCTACGTCTATCCCGAACTTCGCCTGACGTGGCCGCCCGGCGGCGCCTACCCCCGCATCTCCCGCGCATACGCCCGCATCCCTGCGCCCGGCCGCTATGCGGTGACGGTGACGCGGCCGGAGTTGTACCGGGACTATCTGATCGAGCAGCTGAGCCTGCTGCAGCAGGACTTTGACATCCAGCTGGAGGTGGGCCGCTCCAACCAGGAGATCCCGTTCCCCTATGTGCTGGACCCGGCGGACCTGGCGATGGCCGACGTCTCGTCGGTGGAGATCGCGCGGCATTTCCCGACCACCGAGCTGGCCTACATCGGCGACGAGGTCGCGGACGGCGGCTGGATCGGACTGGAGGACGAACCGCGGCCGCTGGCGCTGTTCGACGGCCTGCGCACCGACTTTTCGCTGGCGCGGCTCAGCCACTATTCCGGCACGCCGGCCGAGCACTGCCAGCAGTTCATCCTGTTCACCAACTACCATCGCTACGTCGACGAGTTCGTGAGCTGGGGCTGCCAGCAGCTGAAGGCGGGCGGGCCCTACACCGCGCTGTCGGCGGCGGGGCACGTATACGTGACAGCCGAGACCGAGAACCCTGAGGCCGCGGTCGCGGCCGGCACGTGGCGTAAACACCAGATGCCCGCCTATCACCTGATGGCGCCCGGCCGGGCCGGGATCACGCTGGTCAACATCGGCGTCGGGCCTTCGAACGCCAAGACCATCTGCGACCACCTGGCGGTGATGCGGCCGCAGGCCTGGCTGATGATCGGCCACTGCGGCGGCCTGCGCGGCAGCCAGAAGATCGGCGACTACGTCCTGGCGCACGCCTACCTGCGCGACGACCATGTGCTGGACAAGGTGCTGCCGCCCGAGATCCCGATCCCGCCGCTGGCCGAGGTGCAGGTGGCGCTGAACAGCGCCGCCGAGGCGATCACTGGCGAGACCGGCGACGTGCTGAAGCGGCGGCTGCGCACCGGCACCGTCTGTTCCACCGACGACCGGAACTGGGAGCTGAAGTATTCGTCCAGCGCGCTGCGGTTCAACCAGAGCCGCGCGGTGGCGATCGACATGGAAAGCGCCACCATCGCCGCCCAGGGCTATCGCTTCCGGGTGCCGTACGGGACGCTGCTGTGCGTGTCGGACAAGCCGCTGCACGGCGAGATCAAGCTGCCGGGGCAGGCCAACGCCTTCTACGACCGCGCCATCGCCCAGCACCTGCAGATCGGCCTGGAAGCCATCAACCTTCTCCGCCAGGAGGGCGCGCGCCTGCACTCGCGCAAGCTGCGCAGCTTCGACGAGCCGCCGTTCCGCTAGGCGCCGACTCGGCTGAACGTCTCCCGCCCATGACCCGCCATATCGACTTCGAGGCGATCGAGAACTTCCGCGACTTCGGCGGCTATGCGACCGCGTGCGGGCGGGGGCTGGTGAGCGGCCGCCTCTACCGCTCGGGCCACCACGGGCTGGCGACCGACGCGGACCTCGCCCGCCTGCAGGCCCTGGGCCCGGTGGCCGTCGTCGACCTGCGCAGCCGCGGGGAGCGCGATCGGGAGCCGTCGCGGCGGTGGGCGGACTTCGGCGGGCTGGTGATCGAGAACGACATCGCCTCGGGCATGGACTGGGTGAGCGAGCTGATGGTCTCGCCGCTCACCGGCGAGGCGCTGGTCGCCGACACCCTCCGGCACTACCGGCTGAACGTGTTCGAGCCGCGGCTGATCGACCTGTTCGGCCGCTTCCTGCGCGCGGTAGGCGAGGCCGAGGGGCCGGTGGTGGTGCACTGCGCGGCCGGCAAGGACCGCACCGGACTGGCCTGCGCCTTCCTGCATCACATCGCCGGCGTGCACCATGACGACATGATCGCCGACTACCTGATGACCAACGACGAGGCCCGGCTGCCGCGGAAGATGGCGCAGGCTGGCGCCTTCGTGGAGGGGCTGACGGGACGCCGGCCCAGCGACGCGGCGCTGCGGGCCTGGGTGCAGGTCTATCCGGAATTCCTGGACGCGGCCTTCGACGAGATCCGCGGCCGGTGTGGTTCGGTAGACGCGTATCTGGACGCGGTACTGGGCGTGGACGCGGCGTTGCGTGAACGCATCCACGATCGCGTGTTGGCCTAGCGTCTCGAACTCGTCGAGAACTTTCGGTAGGACGTCCCCATGACCCGCCTCATCGCCTTCGACGTCATCGACAACTTCCGCGACTTCGGGGACTACGCCGCCGGCGACCGGCGGCTGAAGCGGGGGCTGCTGTACCGCTCGGCCAACCAGGCGATGGCGACCGACGCCGACCTCGAGAAGCTCGCGGCCCTGCGCCTGGCGCTGATCGTCGACCTGCGGCGGCTGAACGAGCGGGAGCACCAGCCCAGCCGCCGCTGGCAGGGCTTTGCCGCCGAGGTGATCGAGAACTACATCGGCCAGGACAGCGCCGACGAGTGGTCGACCTTCATCACCACCTCGGACCTGACCCACGACTCGTTCCGCAACTACATGCTGGACTACTACCGCCAGGCCCCGTTCCAGCGGCGGCACATCGACCTCTACACCCGCTACTTCAAGGCGTTGGCGCAGGCCGACGGGCCGATCCTGGTGCACTGCGCGGCGGGCAAGGACCGGACCGGGATCATCTGCGCGCTGACCCACCACGTGGCCGGCGTGCATCATGACGACATCGTCGCCGACTACCTGCTGACCAACGACCCGGCCCGGCTGGAGAAGCGGCTGCCGCAGATCCGGCAGGTGATCCAGGACGCCACGGGCAGGGTGGCCGACGACAAGGCGCTGATGACGGTGATGCGGGTCGAGGGCGAGTACCTGGACGAGGCCTTCGCGGTGATGCGCGAGCAGAGCGGCTCGATCGACGGCTACCTAGACGACGTGCTGGGCCTGGACGCGGGCGTGCGCGAACGGCTGCACGAGCGGCTGCTGGCCTGACACGGTTGCGCAAGCGTCGCCTGTCGCTCTAGGTAGCCGGCCTCAAGTCGCCGGAGCCGCCATGCAGTCCTTCCAGCCGCCCCACCGCGTCCTCATGGGTCCTGGCCCGTCCGACGTCAGCCCGCGGGTGCTGGCGGCGCTGGCGCGGCCGACGATCGGCCACCTGGACCCGGAGTTCCAGGCGCTGATGGAGGACATCAAGGCGGCCCTGCAGCGGCTGTTCAACGCGCCCGACCACGCGTGTATCCCGCTGCCGGCGCCCGGCACGGCGGGGATGGAAGCTGCGATGATGAACCTGCTGGAGCCTGGCGACCGCTGCGTGGTGGCGGTGAACGGGGCGTTCGGCGGGCGGATGGCCGACATGGCCGGGCGCGCGGGCGCCACGGTGGTGACGGTCGACCATGAATGGGGCCAGCCGGTCGATCCCGCCCGCGTCGACGCGGCGCTGACGGAGGCGCCGACGAAGGTGCTGGCCTTCGTGCACGCCGAGACCTCGACCGGCGCGCGCAGCGATGCGGCGACGCTGTGCGGCGTGGCGAAGAAGTACGGCGCGTTGAGCGTGGTGGACTGCGTGACGTCGCTGGGCGGCATCACGGTGGACGCCGCGGCCTGGGGCGCCGACGTGCTCTATTCCGGAACCCAGAAGTGCCTGTCGGCCCCGCCCGGCCTGTCGCCGATCGCGCTCAGCAAGGCTGCGCAGGCGGCGATCTCGGCGCGCAAGGAGAAGGTCCGCAACTGGCTTTTGGATTTCAACCTGATCATGGCCTACTGGGGCGGTGAGGGCGGCCGGACCTATCACCACACCGCGCCGATCAACGCGCTGTATGGCCTGCACGAGAGCCTGGTGGTGCTGTTCGAGGAGGGGCTGCAGGCGGCCACGGTGCGCCATGCGCGCACGCACGAGGCGTTGGTGGCGGGCTTCGAGGCCGCGGGGCTCAAGCTGCTGGTGGAGCCCAAGTGGCGGCTGCCGCAGCTGAACACGGTGCTGGTCCCGGACGGCGTCGACGAGGCGGCGGTCCGCGCGCACGTGCTGAGGACCTGGGACCTGGAGATCGGCGCCGGCCTGGGCCCGCTGAAGGGCAAGGTGTGGCGCATCGGCCTGATGGGCGCCTCGGCCACGCCGGGCCACGTGCGGCTGTGCCTGACGGCGCTGTGCGAGGCGCTGGCCGCGCAGGGGTTCGCGGCCTCAGGCGACACGGCGGTGGCGGCGGCGGACGCGAAGCTCGCCTGACCTCGGCGCGCTCGCCCGCGAGGCCCTCGATTCGACACGAAGACCACGAAGACCACGAAGGATCGCGGCGACTTGGTGGTCTTTGTGGTCTTCGTGGTTCGATGGGATTGCGCCTTTGGCGCCAGAGCATCGACAACGTCGCCTCGCCCGCTAACGTGCCGCCCGGCGCCGTCGTGAAGAGCGGCCCGTGTAGGGGATAGCTCTTGACCACAGAACCCGCCGCCGACGTTCCCATGGAAGCCGAGATCGGCGGGGACAGCAGACTGAACCGCGGCGGGATCGCCTGGTCTGTCTTCCAGGGCGGGCGCGACCCCTACGTCATCCTGATGACGATCTACATCTTCATCCCCTACGTCTCGGCGACGATGGTGGGCGACCCGGTCAAGGGCCAGAGCCTGATCGCGGAATTCCAGCGCAACGCCGGCTGGATCGTCTTCGCCACGGCCCCGTTCCTGGGCGCCGCGGTGGACAAGATGGGGCCGCGCAAGGGTTGGCTCGCGCTCGTCGTCACGATGATGGTCCCGCTGATCGCGAGTCTGTGGCTCGCCAAGCCGGACCTGTCGGGACTGTCGATCATCGCCACCATGTCCATCGCCATGGTGGTCAACGTGCTGTTCGCCTACTCCGAGGTGCTGCACAACTCGCTTCTGGTGCGGGCGGCGGGCATGTCCGGCGCGCACCGCGCCTCGGGCCTGGCGCTCAGCCTGGGGAACGCTGCCTCGGTCGTGGCGCTGGCGTTTACGGCCTGGGCCTTCGCGCTTCCGGGCAAGGTGACCTGGAGCTGGGTGCCGGCCACACCGTTGTTCGGCCTGAACGCGGCGACTCATGAGCCGGAGCGGGTGGTGGCCATCCTGTCGGCGATCGCGCTCGCCGTGGGCGCGATCCCGCTGTTCCTGTTCACCCCGGATGCGCCCAGGTCGGGCGTCTCGATCCCCAAGGCGTTCGCGGCGGGAGCCGGCGACCTCTGGAGGATGCTCATGACGGTGAGGCGCTACCGCGACGCGGCGATCTACATCGTGTCGCGGATGCTGTTCGTCGATGGGATGAACGGGGTGCTGTTCTTCGCCGGCGTGCTCGCGGCAGGCGTCATGAAATGGGGACCGCTGGAACTGCTGACCCAGGGGATCATCCTGTCGGTCGTCGCAGTACTCGGGGGCCAGGTCGGCCTGTGGCTCGACGAGAAGATCGGACCCAAGAACGCGCTGAAGATCGAGATCTCCATGACCATGCTGACCCTTGTGGCGATCCTGGGGATGCGGCCCGACCAGATCCTCTACTTCTGGCCCTATGACGCGGCCGCCCATCCGCCGCTTTGGGACGGACCGGTGTTCACGACCCTGCCCAACCTGATCTTCCTGCTGCTGGGCTTCACGAATGCGATCTTCATCACCGGCCAGTACGCCTCGTCGCGGACGGCGCTGACCCGGCTGACGCCGCCATCGCAGACCGGAGCGTTCTTCGGAGTGTTCGCCCTGTCGGGGGTGGCCACGGCGTGGTTGGCGCCGACCCTGGTGAACCTGGGAACCAAGCTGACCCACTCCCAGCAGGGCGGGTTCGCCAGCATCATCCTGTTGCTGGGGCTGGGCCTCACCGGGCTCTTCTTCGTCCGCGGCGCCGGCCGGGGCGAGTCGGCCCAGGACTGACCGTCCCTTGATTCCAAAGGGAAAACCGGAACAGCAAAGCCGTATAGTTTACAGATATAAATGCTGAATACTTGTAAACCATTGAATAAATTTAAGTAACCTATCGCATTTACTGCGGATTAAGCGCGCCGGCTCACATTGGGCCTCGTACTTAGACGCGATCCGGTGAGCGCCGCTTCAGGCCCCCCATGCCGGCCGCAGTAACTGGAGAAGAAATCATGTCGAAGTTTGTGACCCGCTTCCTGAAGGACGAATCCGGCGCGACCGCCATCGAATATGGCCTGATCGCCGCCCTGATCGCCGTTGTGCTCGTCGCTTCGCTGCAAGCCGTAGGCACCAGCCTCGGCAGCGCTTTCACCAAGATCAGCAGCAGCGTCAGCACCGCGACCGGCGCCTAAGCCGGCCGTCGAACCGGGCGGGGTAAGCGCAGAGCTCCCGACCGGTTCGACAGAAAACAGGCCTCCGGTGGCGACGCCGGGGGCCTTTTTCGAAGCCAGGGCTTCGGCCCTAGCCACTGGAGGACCAGCATGTCGAAGTTTGTGACCCGCTTCCTGAGGGACGAATCCGGCGCGACCGCTATCGAGTATGGCCTGATCGCGGCCCTGATCGCGGTGGTGCTCGTCACCGCGCTGCAAGCCGTGGGCACGAGCCTCGGCGCGGCCTTCACGAAGATCAGCACCGACGTCAGCGCGGCGACCGGCGTCTAAGCCGGCCGTCGAACCGGACGGGGTAAGCGCAGAGCCCCCGACAGGTTCGGCTGAAAATGGGCCCCCGGCGGAAACGCCGGGGGCCTTTTTCGTGAATAAGCTTCACTGCAACGCTCCGTTCACGCGTAGGCGTGCAGGATGGGCGCAAGATGCCGCCGCTGCTGATCAATCTGCTGGCTCTCGCCTTCCCGGCCCTGGTGCTGTTCGCCGCGGCCAAGGACGTGAGTTCGTTCACGATCCCCAACTGGATCTCCCTGGCGCTCGCCGCGGTGTTCCCCGCCGCGGCGTTCGCGGCGGGCGTGCCGCTGACGACCATCGGCCTGGACGTGGCCATCGGCGCCGGCGTGCTGGTGGCCGGCATGGCGATGTTCGCGCTGCGCTGGCTGGGCGGCGGGGACGCCAAGCTGTTCGCGGCCTCGGCGCTGTGGCTGGGCTGGCCGGCGCTGGCCACCTTCGGGCTGGCCGCGGCCCTGACCGGCGGCGTGCTGGCGCTGATCCTGATCACCCTGCGTTCGGCGCCGCTGCGCCCGATGGTGCTGCTGGGTCCGCGCTGGATGGTGCGGCTGGCCGAGCCGGGCGAGGGCGTGCCCTACGGCGTGGCGATCGCGGCGGGGGCCCTGGCCGCCTTCCCGGAGACCCCGTTCGGCGCCGGCCTGTTCGCCGGCTCCCTCGGGCTCCATCTGGGGGCGCTCTGATGTTGCGGGTCTCGTGCGCATGGGCCAGCGTGAAGCCGTCATGAGCGAAGTGATCCTCGACGCCTGGGACGGGCCGCTCACGCCCATCCACTGCCACACCGAGGCCGAGATGGCCGGCGTGCTGGAGGCCGACGCCTTCGCCGCGGCCCTGGCCCGGACCGCCGAGTTCAAGGGCAAGGCCGGACAGGCGCTGCAGATCCCCAACGCCGAAGGCGGCCTCGACCGCATCCTCTACGGCCTGGGCGACGGCGGGCCCAACGGCGCGTTCCGCATGTTGCCCGCCAAGCTGCCGGCCGGGGTCTACCGGATCGCGGCCAAGCCGGACGCCGCGCCCGCCGACGTCGTCGCGCTGAGCTGGGCGCTGGGGAGCTACCGGTTCGATCGCTACAAGAAGCCCAGCGACGGCAAGGCGGGCGGCGAGAAGCCCCGGCTGTTGGCCGAGGGCGCCGACGTGGCCGAAGTGCGCCAGGTGGCGCACGCGTGCGCGCTGGCCCGCGACATGGTCAACACCCCGGCCAACGACATGGGGCCACGGCAGATCGAGACCATCGCCCGCGAGATCGCCGAGCAGCACGGCGCCCAGATCACGGTGATCGAGGGCGAGGGGCTGCTGGAAGCCAACTATCCCGCCATCCATGCGGTCGGCCGCGCCGCCGATCCGGCCCGCAGCCCCCGGATGATCGAGATCCAGTGGGCGCCTTCGGGGGGCAAGGCCAAGCAGCCGCTGGTCTGCATCATCGGCAAGGGCGTGGTGTTCGACACCGGCGGCCTGGACATCAAGCCCTCGGCCGGCATGCGGCTGATGAAGAAGGACATGGGCGGCGCGGCGCACGCCCTGGCGCTGGGCCGGATGATCATGGCGGCCAAGCTGCCGGTCCGGCTGGCGGTGCTGACCCCGGTGGTCGAGAACGCCATCTCCGGCGACGCGATGCGGCCGGGCGACGTGCTGGACTCGCGCGCCGGCATCTCCATCGAGGTGGGCAACACCGACGCCGAGGGGCGGCTGATCCTGGCCGACGCCCTGACCCGGGCGGGCGAGCTGGAGCCGGCCCTGACCATCGACCTGGCGACCCTGACGGGGGCGGCGCGCATCGCGCTGGGCCCGCAGCTGCCGCCCTTCTACACCGACGATGACGAGCTGGCCGGACAGATCGAGGCGGCGGCTCGGGCGGTGGGTGATCCCCTCTGGCGCATGCCGCTGTGGAAGCCCTACGCCGACGCCCTCGATTCCGACGTGGCCGAGATCAAGAACGATCCCGACGGCTGGGCCCAGGCGGGCTCGGTGACTGCCGCATTGTTCCTGCAGCGGTTTGCGCCCAAGGGCCCGTGGGCCCATCTGGATATCTTCGCGTGGAACCCTCGTGGCCGTCCGGGATTCCCGGCAGGCGGCGAGGCCCAGGCCATCCGGGGCCTCTACCGCATGATCCGCGAGCGTTTCGCATGAAGCACGATCCCCGCATCACGCCCTGGCGCGACGGCATCGCCGCCCGCAGCCTGGAAGGCGTGCTGGAGGCCGAGGTCTACCTCGACCCCAAGGCCATGGGCTGCGTCGCCGCCGCCACGGGCATCCACGCCGCCGCCGACGCCGGCTCGGAGCAGATGGACCAGCTCCTGTTCGGCGAGCGGTTCGAGGTGCTGGAGGAAGAGGGCGGGTGGCTGTTCGGCCAGGCCGCCCGCGACGGCTATGTGGGCTTCGTCCGCGCCGAGGCGCTGCAGGCCGCAGGCGCGATGCCGACCCATCGCGTGGCCGCCATCCGCACCTACGCTTTCGCCGAGGCCAGCATCAAGTCGCGCGCCATCGGCCCCTATTCGATCAACAGCCTGGTGGCCGTGGAGGCGGTCGAGGGCAAGCTCGCCAAGGTGGCCGGCGCGGGCTGGATGACCGCCGCGCACCTGGCGGCGATCGGCACGTCGGACGGCGACGACTGGGCGGCGGTGGCCGAACGGTTCCTGGGCGCCCCCTACCTGTGGGGCGGGCGCGAGAGCCTGGGCCTGGACTGCTCCGGGCTGGTTCAACAGGCGCTGTTCGCCTGCGGCCGGGCCTGCCCGCGCGACACCGACCAGCAGCAGGCGCTGGGCGTCGAGATCGACCCGGCGCAGTTCGGGCGCGGCGACCTGGTGTTCTGGAAGGGCCACGTCGCGATCGGCCTGGGCGAGGGCCGCATCGTCCACGCCAACGGCCACCACATGGCCGTCGCCATCGAGCCGCTCAGCGAGGCCCTGACCCGCATCGCCGCGGCCGGCTCCGAGGCCGTCGCCTACCGCCGGCTCGACTAGCCGCGCAGGCGCGCCTTGACCGCGCGTCCCTGACGCGCTCGTGTCCGTACCCACCACCACGATGGAGGGTGATCATGACACTCAGCGGTCCAGGCGTGCGGGCGGCGTTCAAGCTGGGCCAGCGCCTCGACGCGCTGCTGCTGCGGATCATCAACCGCCCGGCTGAAGAGGCCGCGATCACCGAGGAGATCGAGAAGGCCTTCACCCAGCGCCGCGCGGTGCTGGTGCTGGACATGAGCGGCTTCTCGCGGGTCACCCAGGCCTACGGCATCGTCACCTTCCTGGTGATGATCATGAAGATGCGCGGCCTCTCCGAGCCGCTGATCGAGGCGCACAACGGCGAGCTGGTGAAGGCCGAGGGCGACAACCTGTTCTGCCTGTTCCCCGACGTGGACGACGCGGTCGGCGCGGCGCTGGAGATCATGGCCGCGCTGGACCAGGCCAATACCTTCCAGCCGCACGACCGGCGGCTCTACGCCTCGGTCGGCATCGGCTACGGCGACGTCCTGGTGCTGGAGCACGCGGACCTGTTCGGCGACGAGGTGAACAAGGCCTCGAAACTGGGCGAGGATATCGCCAAGCGCGGCGAGATCCTGCTCACCGCCTCGGCCCGGGCGCGGCTGCAGCGGACGGTCGAATGCGAGGAAAACCGCAAGACGGTCTCCAGGCTGAAGCTGGTCTACTACGCGGTGGTGGGCTGACGGCGACCTCTTACCTCCCCCGCGAAGCGGCGGGAGCAACCATGTTCAGGTGGCGGGGTGTTTGAGCCAGGGCTGGCCGCGTTGGAGGACGAGGTTGGCGGCCTCGATGAGCTTGCGCA
>CBHTUE010000105.1:0-14863 GCA_966096115.1 uncultured Phenylobacterium sp. | reverse complement strand
TGGAGTGACGATGGTCGAGCTGCGCGAGGCGACGGAGGCCGAGTACCCGGAGATCGTCGCCCTGACCAACCGCGCCTTCCGCCACACGGGCGAGGGGGCCAGTTGGAACGTCGAGGGGGTGATCCAGGGCGACCGGATCAACGAGGAACTGCTGCGCGAGGATCTCGCCGCGCCGGGCTGCAGGCTGCTGATCTGGCGCGAGGCCGGCGAACACATCGGCCACGTGCGGCTGGAGCCGAAGGCGAACGGCGTCTGGTACCTGGGCCTGCTCACCGTGCGGCCAGACCGGCAGGACCAGCAGCTGGGCCGCCGCCTGCTCACCGCCTCAGAGGACTACGCCCGCGCCCAGGGCGGGAGGCGCATCCGCATGACCGTAGTCAACGCCCGCGACACCCTGATCGCCTGGTACCGGCGCCGCGGCTACGAACTCACCGGCGAGACCGAGCCGTTCCCCTACGACGACGAACGCTTCGGCCGCGCCACCCGCGACGACCTGGCCTTTGTGGTCCTGGAACGGGCGATCTAGCGCAAGCCCCGAGCCTCCGAGGGCGCGTCAGCGCCCAATAGGATTCAACCACGGATTACACGGATTTACACGGATGGCGCCGCAGCCACCGCGCCGCCTGAACTCCCCCGGCCCCATCCGTGTAAATCCGTGTAATCCGTGGTTCTAAAATAGCGCCGAAGGCGCGCGCAGAGCCGCAGAACGGAGCGCGTCCTAGCCGCCCGAGGCCTTGCGGCGGTCGTAGGTGAAGCCGCCTTCGCCGTGGGCGCCGATGCTGGCCCAGCGGCCTTCCTCGGCCTTGTGGACGTACTGCTCGGCCACCAGCCAGGCCTTCATCGGCCGCAGGGAGGCGAGCGAGCCGCCCAGCAGGGCGGGCAGGACCGTGGCGAACTGCAGCCACAGCGGGGGCGCGAACACCACCGCGCTCCAGGCCCAGACGGACATCACCAGGATGCTGACGCCGCTCATCACGAAGAACGCCGGGCCGTCCGCCGGGTCGGCGAAGCCCAGGTCCAGCCCGCAGCGGTCGCAGCGCTTGGCCAGGGTCAGGAAGCCGGAGAACAGCTTGCCTTCGCCGCAGCGGGGACAACGGCACTGCAGGCCGGCCTGCAACGAGGAGGGGGTTCGGAATTCGGTGGCGTCCATGCGGCGTATCCCATACAATCTAATGATTGAACGCATACAATTGATGTATAATGTATGTGTTCACCGTGGGAATCGCAATGGCTGACCTGGGTCACCCCTCCGCGCGCTGGCTGGCGCGGCTGCCGCGCAGCGGACAGCCGCTGTACCTGGGCCTGGTCCAGGCCCTGGAGGCGGCGATCCGCGAGGGCGAGCTGCAGGGCGGCGACCAGCTGCCGCCGCAGCGGGCGGTGGCCGAGCGGCTGGGCGTCGACCTCACCACCGTCACGCGGGCCTATGCGGCGGCCCGCGCGCGGGGCCTGATCGAGGGGACGGTCGGCCGCGGCACCTTCGTGCGCGCCCGTGCGGCGGACGACGACGCCGGGCGGGTGGACCTCAGCATGAACCTGCCGCCGCCGCCGCAGGGCGTCTCGCTGGCCGGCCTGCTGACGGAGACGATCGCCGCGATCCTGGCGCGCACCGACGCGGCGACCCTGATGGCCTATCACCCGGGCGGCGGAAGCCTGGGGCAGAAGACCTCGGCCGCGGCGTGGCTGGCGCCGATGCTGGGCGACGTGGCGCCCGAGCGGGTGCTGATCACGCCCGGCGCGCAGACGGCGCTGGCCGCCCTGGCGGCGATCGTCCCCGCCGGCGGGACGGTGGTGGTGGACCCGCTTATCTACCCCGGCGTGCTCGGCCTGGCGCGCCAGCTGGACCTGCGGCTGGCCGTCTGCCCCACGGACGGGGACGGCATGGACCCGGAGGCCTTGGCGCGGATCTGCGCCGAGCTCGACCCGACCGCCGTCTACCTGAACACGACCGCCCAGAACCCCACCGCCGTCACCATGCCCCTGGCGCGGCGCCGCGAGATCGCCGAGGCGGCCGAGGCCGCCGACATCTGGATCGTCGAGGACGACCCCTACAGCCGCCTGTTCGACGCGCCGCTGCCGGCGCTGGCGACCCTGGCGCCCGAGCACACCTTCTACCTCGCCACCCTGTCCAAGTGCCTGTCGCCCGGCCTGCGCACCGCCTTCCTGGTCCCCCCGGCGGGGCCGATCGCCGAGCGCACGGCGGAAAGCCTCGCCGCGACCGCCCTGATGCCGTCGCCGCTGATCGCCGCGGTGGTCTCGACCTGGATCCGCGAGGGCACGGCCGAGCGCCTGCTGGCCGGCGTGCGCCGCGAGGCCCGCGCGCGGCGCGCCATCGTCGCCGAGGTGCTGCCGCAGGCGCGCGGCGCGGTCGAGGGCATCCACGTCTGGCTGGACCTGCCCGCCGGGCTGGCGACCGAGCGCCTCCACCGCCTGGCGCAGGAGAAGGGCCTGTCCCTGGTCACCGCCGAGGCCTTCGCGCCCGCCGAAGACCACCCCAGCGGCCTGCGCATCTCTCTGGGCGGCCCAGCGAAACAGGCGACCCTTCGCGGGGCGCTGGAAAGCGTCGCGGCCCTGGTCGGCGGCGCCGTGCCGCCAGCGCGGATGGTGGTCTAACGCCCTTGAGACTCGTCATCCCCCGGCTTGTCCGGGGGACTCATGCCCCCACCGCACGTGAGATCGCGATTGTCCGTGGCGTCGACGCTCGCGGGCCCTTCCGACATTCGAGTGTCAATGGGTCCCCGGACAAGCCGGGGGATGACGAGTTTTGGGCCCTACGCCAGCCGGTAGGTGCTGTCCGGCCCGGCCGTCCCGTCCGTGGTGATCTTGCCCTCGCGGGCCAGGTGGACGATGGCGGCCAGCATCGACCGCGCCGCGGCTGGGTGCAGGCGCGAGTCCACGTCGGCGTAAAGCCGTGGCACCAGCTCGTTGATCCGTCCCGGCGCCGCGGCCAGCGCGGTCAGGATCTGGTCGATGCGTTCCTGGCGGTGCTCGGCGTAGGCGGCGATGAACTCATCCACCTGGCGGATCGGCGGGCCGTGCGTGGGCCACAGGGTGTCGAACCGGCGCTCGCGGATGCGCTCCAGGCTCATCAGGTAGTCGGTCATGTCGCCGTCGGGCGGGGTGATGACCGTCGTCGACCAGCCCATGATGTGATCGCCGGAGAACAGGCAGTTCTCCTCCTTGAGCGCGTAGCAGATGTGGTTGGAGGTGTGCCCCGGCGTCGCGATGGCCTCCATCATCCAGCCGGCGCCCTGGAACACCGTGCCGCCGCCGCAGACGCTGATGTCGGGTCGGAAGTCGTGGTCGTGGCCGGCCTCCATCTTCACCTCGCCGGTGTCCTCCGCTTCGTGGCCCGCGACCGCGCAGCCGTAGATCGGCGCGCCGGTCGCCGCCTTCAGGGCGCCGGCCAGCGGAGAGTGGTCGGAGTGGTGGTGGGTGATCAGGATGTGGCTCACCGTCTCGCCGGCCACCGCGTCCAGGATCGCCTGCAGGTGCATCAGGTCGTCCGGCCCCGGGTCGATCACCGCCACCTGGCCCTTGCCCACGATGTAGGTGCCGGTGCCCTTGAACGTGAACGGGCCGGGGTTGTTGGCCGTGACCCGCCGGATCAGCGGCGAGACCTGGTCGCAGCGGCCGTACTCGATGTCGATGTCGCGGACGTAGGGGATGCTCATCCGCCCAGCACGCCCGACAGGTCGTAGCCGGCAGCGCGGCCCAGGCCCACGAGTTCGGCCGGGGTGTGGGCGCCGATCTCGGCCTGGCTCAGCGACCAGGTGACGATGGACCGCGTGCCCGAGCGGCAGAACGCCAGCACCGGGGTCCCTGCCTCGGCCAGGATCGCCTTGGTCTTCTCCACCTGATCCGGCGTCGGGCCGCCGCGCACGGGGATGTGGAAATAGGCCAGGCCCGCGGCCTTGGCGGCGGCCTCGATCTGGGCGGCGGTCGGCTGGGCCGGGTCCTCGCCGTCGGGGCGGTTGTTGATCACCGTCTTGAAGCCCTGCCGCGCCGCCTCCGCCACGTCGGCGATGCTGATCTGCGGGGCGGTGGTGAAGTCGTCGGTGACACGTCGGAAGTCGGACATCGGTTACTCGCGCGAACGGGAAGGGCCCTTCGTTGACATCATCGGGGGTGGGTGGAAGTTTCGCAACGGCCGGCCCCCGAAAAGCAGGGGGTCAAAGGCCGGGAGTCAGGGGTTCCTTCGCGCCATGCTGCGTTACATCGGCCGGCGCCTGCTCGTGGCGATACCGACGCTGTTCCTGGTGATCACCGCGGCCTTCTTCATGATGCGCGCCGCGCCCGGCAGCCCGTTCGACATGGACCGCAAGCTGCTGCCCGAGATCGAGGCCAACGTGCTGGCCAAGTACGGGATGAACAAGCCGTTGGCGGCCCAGTACGCCGACTATCTCATGGGCGTGGCGAGGGGCGATCTGGGGCCGTCGCTGAAGTACCGCGACAAGTCCGTGCTCGACATCCTCAAGGAGAACTACCCGATCTCGCTGAAGCTCGGCCTGTCGGCGATCCTGATCGCCTCGCTCGTGGGCGTCAGCCTGGGGGTGATGGCGGCGCTCCGGCAGAACAAGCTGACCGACAATGCGGTGATGGCGGTGGCGATCCTGGGGGTCTGCATCCCAACCTTCGTGACCGCGCCGCTGCTGGTGCTGGGGATCGCCTCCAAGCTGGGCTGGCTGCCGACCGCCGGCTGGAACGACGGCGCGCTGGCCAACATGGTGCTTCCGGTGACCGTGCTGGCCCTGCCGCAGATTGCCATCATCTCGCGCCTGACGCGGGCCGGGATGATCGAGGTGCTGCACGCCAACTACATCCGCACCGCCCGCGCCAAGGGGCTGCCCGAGCGGCTGATCGTCGGCAAGCACGCCCTGCGCGCCGCGATTCTCCCGCTGATCTCCTACCTCGGCCCGGCCTGCGCCGGGCTGATCACCGGCTCGCTGGTGGTGGAGCGGATCTTCAACCTGCCGGGCCTGGGCAAGTTCTTCGTCATCAGCGCGCTGCAGCGCGACTACACCGTCGTGATGGGCATGGTGATCGTCTACGCGGCCCTGATCCTGCTGCTGAACCTGCTGGCGGACCTGCTGTACGCCGTGCTGGATCCCCGGGTGCGGTTGGCATGAGACGCCACCATCCACCCCTAAGCTCGTCATCCCCCGGCTTGTCCGGGGGACCCATTCACACCAACTCTTTCGGAAAGGCCCGCCGCGTCGCCGCCGCGCCCCCTCACGCTCTCACAAGCAAAATGGGTCCCCCGGACAAGCCAGGGGATGACGAGCAAATTTGGGGTGGGGGGTGCGGATGACCCTCGCCGTCGACATCCCCGCGCCCATCAAGGGCCGCAGCCTATGGGACGACGCGCGCCGCCGCCTGCTGCGCAACCGCGCCGCGGTGGCCAGCATGATCGTCCTCGGCCTGCTGGTGGTCGCCGCGGTGGTCGGGCCGTCGCTCACGCCCTATGCCTACGACAAGGTCAACAAGGCCGACGTCTGGATGCCGCCGCTCACCCACGGCCACCTGCTGGGCTCCGACGCCCTGGGCCGCGACCTGCTGGCGCGGCTGCTGACCGGCCTGCGGGTCTCGCTGGCCATCGGGCTGGTGGCGACCCTGGTGTCGCTGGTGATCGGCGTCGCCTGGGGGGCGACCGCCGGCTACATCGGCGGCAAGCTGGACGAGGCGATGATGCGCTTCGTCGACGTGCTCTATTCGCTGCCGTTCATCTTCTTCGTGATCCTGCTGATGGTGACCTTCGGCTCCAACATCGTGCTGATCTTCGTCGCCATCGGCGCCGTCGAGTGGCTGACCATGAGCCGGATCGTCCGCGGCCAGACCCTGACCCTGAAGCACAAGGAGTTCGTCGAGGCCGCGCGGGCCGCCGGCCTGGGCCGCGGCGCGATCATCGCGCGTCATATCGTCCCGAACCTGTTGGGACCGGTGGTGGTCTACGTGACCTTGACGATCCCGGCGGTCATTCTGGCGGAGAGCTTCCTGAGCTTCCTGGGCCTTGGCGTGCAGCCGCCGATGGCGTCGCTGGGCACCCTGGTGGCCGGCGGGGCCTCGGACATGGAGCTGGCGCCCTGGCTCCTGGTGTTCCCGTCGGCGGTGATCGTGGTGACCCTGATGTGCTTCAACTTCATCGGCGACGGCCTGCGCGACGCCATCGACCCCAAGGACCGCTGATGACGCCGGAGGCCGACGTGAGCGGGCCGGGGGCCGGCGGCAAAGGCCCGGAACAGCTGCTGGCCGACGCCGCGCAGGCCCTGCAGCGGGGCGACCGCGCCGCGGCGCTGAACGCGGTCGTCCAGGCCGAGGCGGTCGCGCCTCACGACCCGCACGTGAAGATGCAGAAGGCCCTGATCCACCGGATCAGCGGCGCCCTGCCGGCCGCGCTGGCGGCCCTGGACGGGGCCCTGGCGCTGGACCCGTACAACTTCCTGGCCCTGCTCTCGAAGGGCGCGGTCGTGGAGAAGCTGTCCGGCGCCCGCATCGCCGCGCGGGTCTACGAGAACGCCATCAAGCTGGCCCCCCTTGAGGCCAACCTGCCGCCCAACCTGAAGGGCCCGCTGGCCCGCGCCCGCGAGGTGGTCGAGACCACCCGCACGGCGCTCGCCGCCTACCTGGCCGACCAGGTGGGGCCGGTGGAGGCCGCCGGCGGCGAGCTGGCGCAACGGCGGCTGGAGGAGGCGATCGGCATCTACGCCGGCGTGAAGAAGGCCTACGCCCACGAGCCGCTGCTGCTGCACTACCCGCGCCTGCCGGCCATCCCGTTCTACCCGCGCGACCTGTTCCCCTGGCTGCCCGAGCTGGAGGCGGCGACGCCGGTGATCCAGGCTGAGCTGGCCGCGGCGCTGGGCGCGCGGATGGACGACTTCGCCCCCTACATCCAGTTCCCACCCGACGCGCCGGTGAACCAGTGGGAGGAGCTGAACCACTCCCGCCGCTGGAGCTCGCTGTTCCTGTGGAAGGACGGCGTGCGCCAGGACGCAGTGTGCGACGCGTGCCCGCAGACCGCGGCCCTGCTGGCGAAGCTGCCGATGGCCCACCAGCCCGGCTTCGCGCCCACGGCGATGTTCTCGGCGCTGGAGGCGCACACGCAGATCCCGGCCCACACCGGCTCGACCAATGTCCGCCTGCTCTGCCACCTGCCGCTGGTGCTGCCGGGGCCGGCGCGGTTCCGGGTGGGCAACGAGACCCGGGAATGGAAGCTGGGCCAGGCCTGGATCTTCGACGACACCATCGAGCACGAGGCCTGGAACGACGCCGACAGCCTGCGCGTCATCCTGATCTTCGACGTCTGGAACCCCTACCTCGAGCCCGGCGAACGCGACCGCATCAACGCCCTGATGGCGGCGCGGAACGCGTTCTACGCGAGGTGAGCGAACGCGCTCGCGCCCACGCAAAATCCTTCGTGATCCCCCGGTTTATCCGGGGGACCCATTCACGCCGAATTCCTCGGAAAGGCCCGCGAGCTTCGCCACCGCGGCCAATCACGCTCTCACGAGGCAAATGGGTCCCCCGGATAAACCGGGGGATGACGAAGAGGTGTGCGCCGCCGCTACTCCACCCGGTGCGCTTTGAAGCCGCCCTGGTTGTCGACGACCATCATGTAGCTGCCCAGAGCCGCCTTCTTGATGCGCACCTTCATGCCGGGCTTGGGCGACTTGAACAGGTCCTCGACGCCGTTCTGGGCCCAGACCGCGCCGTCCTCCAGCTTGATCACCCAGTGGCCGCCGCCGTCCTGGCGGGCGTAGGCCACCACGCCGTCGCTCTGCTCCAGGTCTTCCTTCGCCTCGCCCTTCTCGAAGATCGAGATCGAGGGCAGCGTGAAGCCGAAGGCCTGCTTGCGCACCTTGCGGGCCTGTTCGCGGTCGACCACGACGACGTCGCCCTTGGCCTCGGCCTGGTCGAAGGCCGCGGTGGCGTCGTCGTAGCAGGCCAGCCGCGCGGTGTTGTCGGTGAGCTTGCGGCAGTCGACCAGCTTCTGCACCACCGCGGCGCGTTCGGACTTCGACTGCGCCGGCGCGGCGGCCGGCGACAGGGCCAGGGCGGCGAGCGCGAGGGCGGCGAGGGGCAGGGTGCGGTTGGTCATCGATCGATCCCGATTCTTCGCGTGCATTAGGGGAGGGCGCGGCGGGATGCGCAATGGCGCCCGACCGCGCGTCTATTGCTGACGCCGCACCCGCACGCCCGCGTGGCCGTCCAGGCCCAGGAAGTAGCTCCCGACCATCCCCTTGCGCACGTCCACCCGCATGCCGGGCCGCGGCTGAAGCATCAGCGTCTCGCTGTCCACCTGGGTCCAGGCCGCGCCGTCGTCCAGCCGGAAGGTCCAGCGGCCGCCGCCCTCGCGGCTCGCCGACACCAGCCGGGCGCTGACGGCCTCGACCGGCGCGGGGTGATCCCCGCGGTCGAACAGGCTGAGGGAGGGCAGGTTGAAGCCGAACGACTGGCGGCGCACGGCGTCGGCCTGTTCGCGGTCGACGATCACCAGGTCGCCGCGGCGTTCGGCGTCCTTCAGCGCGGCCGCCGCCGCCTCGTAGCAGGTGAGCCGCGCGTCGCGATCGGGAACGTCGGCACAGCCGGCGAGTTGCCCCATCAGCCGGGCATGCGCCGGCGCCGGCGCGGCCCAGGCAGGCTGCGCGGCAAAGGCCCAGGCGGCCGCCGCGGCCGTGGCCAAAATGTGTCCATAGGTTGATTTCATTGCAGCGGCTCCGTTACGGGATTCGGTAAATAATTCCTGGATTATGTAACGAAAGAAATTTCCTCAAAATTCTGTAAGGTGAGTGAAGTTATGCGAACTATGGCTAAGCTTACAAATGATGTGTCCTTGATGTGACACATGTCTGGCTAAAACGTCCCCAAAAAATTACCCGCGTTGACCCGCTCCACTGAGGTTCAGTAACTCGCCCATTCCGCGAGCTACCTCAGCGGAACACGAGCTCATGTGTGGAAAGCGGACGGCGTCTCTTCGCCGGGGTCGCTGGAGGGTTAGACCAGATGTCAAATCGCAATCGTGACCGCCTGTTGGCGTCATCCATGCTCTGCGGAGCCTTCGCCCTGGCTGCGGCGACGCCCGCCTTCGCGCAGACCCCGCCGGCCGCGGGCCAGGCGGCCGCGTCGGGCGGCGACGAGGTCTCCGAGATCGTCGTCACCGGCACGCGCATCCCGCAGCCGAACCTCAACAGCGTCAGCCCCGTGCAGGTCGTCGGCGCCCGCGACGTGCTGCTGGGCGGCCGCCCGGCCACCATCGACATCCTGAACCAGCTGCCGCAGGTCACCCAGAACAGCGCCGTCGACCTCGGTCCGACGTCGAACCCGCTGAGCGGTCCGGGCGGCGTGGCCACCGTCGACCTGCGCGGCCTGGGCCCGCAGCGGACCCTGGTGCTGGTGGACGGCCGCCGGTTGGGCCTGGGCGACCCGAACACCGGCAACCCGAACCCCGCGCCCGACATCAACCAGGTGCCGTCGCAGCTGATCGACCGCGTCGAGGTCCTGACCGGCGGCGCCTCGGCGACCTACGGCTCGGACGCGGTGGCCGGGGTCGTCAACTTCGTGATGAAGCACAACTTCGAGGGTGTGCAGATCGACGCCCAGTGGGGCGCCTTCCAGCACAGCCAGCACAACGACTTCATGCAGGGTCTGCTGGACGACGGCGGGATCGCCAAGCCCAAGAAGCATGAGTTCGACGGCCGCTCACGCGACCTCAGCATCCTGTTTGGCATGAATTCGCCGGACGAGAAGGGCAACGTCACCGCCTACTTCACCTACCACGACCAGGATCCGGTGACCGACGCGCACCGCGACTTCGCGGGCTGCCAGCTGAACGTCGATCCCGATCCGCGCTGCGCCGGGTCGTCGAACTCGAACATCTTCTACTTCGCCAGCGGCGCCCCGCTGAGCATCGGCGGCGTGCCGCAGGACGCCGGCGCGGTGCTGGGCAGCCAGTTCGTGCCCTACGGCACGCCGGGCACCACCCCTCCGCCGCTCTACAACTCCAACAACCTGGAATACCTGATCCAGCAGAGCACCCGCTACACCGCGGGCTTCTTCGCCAACTACAAGATCAGCGACCACGTCGAGCTCTACTCCGACTTCAACTTCATGAACGACCGCACGAACGTGCAGATCGCGCCCAGCGCCCTGTTCCAGGGCAGCGGGGTGACGCCGTCGGGCGGCTTCCTGGTCAACTGCAACAACCCGTTCCTGAGCGGTCAGCAGCAGGGCGCCCTCGGGTGCTCGGCGGGCGACATCGCCTCGGGCGCCACGCGCGACCTCTACATCGGCCGCCGGAACGTCGAGGGCGGGCCGCGCAACCAGTTCTTCGAGCACACCAACTACCGCGTCGTGGGCGGCGTGCGCGGCGAGATCGCGGGTCCGTGGAAGTATGACGCCTACGGGTCATACTATTACACCACGCTGTCGACGGCGGTTGAGAACTACCTCAGCCTCGCCAAGATCCAGAACGCGCTGCTGGTCGGTGGCACGGCGACCAACCCGGTCTGCCTGTCGGGCGCCGCGGGCTGCGTCCCCTACAATATCTTTTCCGACGGCGGCGTGAGCCAGGCGGCGGCGTCCTCGCTGTCGACGCTGGGCACCTCGCGCGGCTCGACGACCGAGCGGATCATCGAGATCAACGTCACCGGCGACCTCAGCCAGTACGGCATCAAGTCGCCGTGGGCGCGCGACGGCGTCGGCGTGGCGTTCGGCGTCACCCAGCGGCGCGACCACCTGAGGTTCTCGCCCGACATCGCCACCGAGAGCGGCGACCTGTCCGGCGCGGGCGGCGCCTCGGTGCGGGTCAACAACAGCCTGCGCGCGCAGGAAGCCTACGCCGAGGTGCGTATCCCGCTGCTGCAGGACATGCCGTTCGCCGAGGACCTGCTGTTCGAGGGTGGCTACCGCTATTCGGACTACTCGACGGGCATCCAGGCGAAGACCTGGAAGGCCGGCCTGCAGTGGTCGCCGATCCGCGACATCCGCTTCCGCGGCTCGTTCAACCGCGCCATCCGCGCCCCGAACATCCTGGAGCTCTACACGCCGCAGGCGGTCACCAACACCAGCCAGGTGGCGGAAGACCCCTGCGCGGCCAACGCCACCAACCCGGCGTCGCTGCAGGCGTGCATGAACACCGGCGTCACCGCGGCGCAGTACGGCGTCATCCCGCAGTGCCCGGCCCAGCAGTGCGCGGTGCTCACCGGCGGCAACCCGGACCTGTCGCCGGAGCGGGCCAACACCTTCACGGTCGGCTTCACCAGCCGTCCGCGCTGGGTCAACGGCCTGACCGCCAGCGTCGACTACTTCCACATCGACCTGAAGAACGGCATCGGGGCGATCCCGCTGGGCGTGATCCTGCAGCGCTGCCTGCAGACCGGCGACCCGGCGTTCTGCAGCCAGGTCGTGCGCAACCCGGTGAACGGCACCCTGTTCGGCACCAGCGCGGCGGCCGGCGGCTATATCAACGGCACCAGCGTGAACGTGGGCTCCGGCGTGACCTCCGGCATCGACGTGCAGCTGGGCTACGCTCTGCCGCTGCAGGACTGGGGCATCGACAAGTGGGGCTCGATCTCGTTCGACCTCACCGGCTCGTACCTCCTGAAGTCGACCACGGTGCCGCTGCCGGGCGATCCGTCCTACGACTGCGCCGGCCTGTTCGGGCCGCAGTGCGCCAGCACCGTGAATCCCCGCTGGCGTCACACCCTGCGGGTCAACTGGGCCACGCCGTGGCACGACATCCTGCTGTCGGCCGCTTGGCGCTACGTCGGCGAGTCGAAGTACGAGGTCGACACCAACGAGCCGAGCATCGGCGCCGGCACGACCGACGCCTTCAACCACACCCTGCCGGAACGCAGCTACATCGACATCTCGGGGATCTGGAAGATCAACGACATGTTCAGCCTGCGCGCCGGGGTGAACAACGTGTTCGACCAGGACCCGCCGCTGATCAATTCGGCGATCGTCGGCTCCGGCCTGCCGAACACCTTCCCGACCTACGACCTCCTGGGCCGGCGCCTGTTCGTGGGCTTCACCGCGAACTTCTAGGGCCCGTCGGGAATCGGGCGGCGGCCCCACTCGCCGCCCGATTCCGCGGCCCCATCGGGCGACGGGGACAGGGGTTCACCCCCGCCGTGTGGTCATAATCGTTGACGAAACCTTGCCCGGTTACAGCCGTGGTACGGCAATCTGTGACCAGAATGCGACAGGTGGGCGCCCGAAACATTGCCGATCGCTAATGTACGTTGACCGTGCGTCGTAGCTCCTCGTAACTCCACCGTAACCGGAGGCCGACCGTCTCCGGGACCGATCTCTTTTAGTGGGGAGCGGCCGCCCGCGAGGCAGGACCGCTGGAGGATCTAGACAGTGAAATTCAAATCCATGCGGGAACGCCTTCTGGCGTCTTCAATGATTTGCGGCGCTGCGCTGCTCGGAATCTCGTCGCAGGCGCAGGCCCAGGCCGCCGCCGGCTCGGGGGAAGTCTCTGAAGTGGTGGTGACCGGGACGCGCATCCCGTCGCCGAACCTCGAAAGCGTCAGCCCGGTGACCGCCATCGGCGCGCAGGAACTCCGCGCCCAGGGCGTGACCCGCGTGGAAGACATGATCAACACCCTGCCCCAGGCCTTCGCGGCCCAGGGCGCGGCGCTCTCCAACGGCTCGACCGGCACCGCCACCGTCAACCTCCGCGGCCTGGGTGCGACCCGGACCCTGGTGCTGATCGACGGCCGCCGCCTGATGCCCGGCACGCCGAACACCAACGGCGGCTCGCTCGCCGCCGACATCAACTTCATCCCGGGCGCCCTGGTGCAGCGGGTTGACGTGCTGACGGGCGGCGCCTCGGCCGTGTACGGCGCCGACGCCGTGGCCGGCGTCGTCAACTTCATCCTGCAGCGCAACTTCGAAGGCGTGCGCGTCGATGCCCAGTACGGCATCTACCAGCACGACAACTCGAACTCGGTCGCCGACGTCGTCGCGGCCCGCCAGGCCACCGCCTCGGTGAAGTCGTTCTTCAACCTGCCCAAGCACAACGTCCGTGACGGCGAGCAGTCCGAAGTCACGATGATTATCGGCGTCAACGCGCCGGACGGTAAGGGCAACGTCACCGCCTACGCCGGCTACCGCCACGTCGAGCCGGTGCTGCAGGGCAACCGCGACTTCTCGTCGTGCACGCTCAACTCGGGCGCCACCTTCGCGGCCGCCGGCTGCGGCGGTTCGGGCACGGCCTTCCCGGCCCGCGTCGGCAGCCAGATCGTCGACCCGGCCGGCCCCGGCAACACCTTCCGCGCCCGGACCGGCAACGACGTCTACAACTTCGGCCCGTCGAACTACTACCAGCGCCCCGACGACCGCTACGTCATGGGCGCGTTCGCGAACTACGAGATCGCGCCGTGGGCCACCGCCTACGCCGACCTGATGTTCATGGACGACGTGTCCACCTATCAGATCGCGCCGGGCGGCATCTTCGCCGGCACCTTCTCGATCAACTGCGCCAACCCCTTCCTGTCGGCGCAACAGCGCGGCCTGATGCCCGCCACGGCGGCCTCCGGCGGCGGCAACTGCGCCACCAACCCGGGCGGCACGTTCACGGGCACCGTCGCTCGCCGGAACATCGAAGGCGGCGGCCGTCAGGGCCGGACCGAGCACACGCAGTACCGCTACGTGATCGGCCTGCGCGGCGACCTGAACGAGAACTGGAACTACGACTTCTCGATGCAGTACGGCCGCGTCGAGTTCACCCAGACGCAGACGGGCTTCTTCCGCACGTCGGCGATCAACAAGGCCCTGAACGTCGTCAACACCGCGAACGGCCCGCGCTGCGCGTCCTTCGTCAACGGCACCGACACGTCCTGCGTGCCCTACAACATCTTCCAGCTGGGCCAAGTCACCGCCGCCGCCCGTGGCTACCTGGAAACCCCCTCGACCCAGCAGGGCAACCTGTTCGAGCGCGTGGTGAACTTCAACATGGGCGCCGACCTCACCGACTACGGGATCAAGACCCCCTGGGCGGAAGACGGCGTGGGCATCTCGTTCGGCGCGGAATACCGTCGTGAGACCTTCGACTTCGCGGCCGACTTCATCTCGTCCTCGGGCGACCTGAACGGCTCGGGCGGCGCCAACCCGCCGGTCAACGGCAGCTACGACGTCTACGAAGGGTTCGCCGAAGCGCGCATCCCGGTCATCACCGACAAGCCCTTCATCAAGCGCGCCCAGATCGAGCTGGCGTACCGCTACTCCGACTACTCGTCGGGCGCGGGCACGACCGACACCTACAAGATCGCGGGCGACTGGCAGATCGTCGACGACCTGCGCCTGCGCGGCAGCTACCAGCGCGCGGTGCGTGCGCCGCACGTGCTGGAGCTGTTCTCACCGCAGAACGTGGTCATCGACGGCACCCAAGACCCCTGCGCCGGCCTGACCCCCGGCAGCCCGCTGGTGACGCGATGCGCCAGCCTGTTCGGCCTGACCGTGGCCCAGGTCCTGGCCATCGAGAAGAACCCGGCCAACCAGTACAACGGTCTGACCGGCGGCAACCCGAACCTGGATCCGGAAAAGTCCGACACCCTGTCGTTCGGCTTCGTGGCCACGCCCACCTTCCTGCCGGGCTTCAACCTGTCGGCCGACTACTTCGACATCAAGGTGAAGAAGTACATCTCGGGCATCGGCGCGGACGTGATCATCAACCGCTGCGTTCAGACCAGCGATCCGTTCTTCTGCAACCTGGTGCACCGCGACGCCCAAGGCTCGCTGTGGCTCTCGAACCAGGGCTTCGTGACCGACACCACGCTGAACACCGGCGCGCTGCGGACGAAGGGCGTCGACGTCAACGCCAGCTACCGCACCGACCTGGACAAGCTGGGCCTGGAGAACGCGG
>CBHTUE010000104.1:0-14881 GCA_966096115.1 uncultured Phenylobacterium sp. | reverse complement strand
TTGATCACATAGCCCCGGTAGCCCAGGCAGATCACGAAGTCATTGAATCCATAGGACGAATACAGCTTCATGATGTGCCACAGGATCGGCCGGCCGCCGATCTCGATCATGGGCTTGGGCTTCAGGTGGCTCTCTTCGGAGATGCGCGTGCCGAGGCCGCCGCACAGGATCACCGTCTTCATCGTCCAGCCTTGCTGCGCGCGCCTCTCCTATCAGAAGTGGCTCGCTTGAATCGCTCGACGCCGTCTTAGCGGTTCGGCCGCCAATCCAGAAGCTTCGAAGGGGGACTTGCCTGCGGCGCGGCGGCGCGGGACACCCCACCCATGGCCGAACCGCCCCGCGTGACCTTCCTGATCGCCGGCGTCCAGAAGGGCGGCACGACCGCGCTGTTCGACTACCTGGGCGACTATCCGGACATCGCCCTGTCCGACGTGAAGGAGGTCCACTTCTTCGACGACGAGGCGCAGGACTGGGCCGCGCCGGACCTCGCCGCCTATCACGCCCACTTCCCGGCCGCCGACGGCCGGCCGACCGGCGAGGCCACGCCGATCTACAGCTATTGGCCGGGCAGCCTGGAGCGCATCGCGGCCTACAACCCGGCCATGAAGCTGGTCGTCATGCTGCGCGACCCGGTGCAGCGGGCCTGGTCGCACTGGCGCATGGAGCACGACCGCGGGACCGAGACGCACCCCTTCGCCTGGTGCATTCGCGAAGGCCGCCAACGCCTGTTCGACGCCGAGCCCTGGGGCCATGAGCGCGACATCTCTTACGTCGAGCGCGGCTTCTACGGCGAACAGATCGAACGCCTGCGGGGCTTGTTCCCGGAGCCGCAGCTGAAGGTGCTGACCGCCGAGGCCCTGCGCGCCGACCCGGCCGCCGTGCTGGGCGAGGTGCGCGGCTTCCTGGGCCTGCCTCCGGCGCCGACGCCCCCGCCGCGAGAGTCGCACGTGGGCCGGGAGATGGACGGCCTCACCGCCGCCGACGTCGACCACCTCCGCCAGGTCTACGCCACCGACGCCGAGCGGCTGGCGGCCTTGACCGGCGTCCGCTACGCCTAGCCATAGTTTGGTCCCGGCCCCCGACGAGCCTCGCCCCATGGCTTTCCGTCCCCTCCTCGCGTTCGCCCTCCTCGCCGGCCTCGCGCCCGCCGCGGCCACCCAGACCGCGCCGCCGCAGCTGTCGTTCCCGCTCGCCTGCACCTTGGGCCGCACGTGCGAGATCCAGCACTACGTCGACCGCGACCCCGGCCCCGGCACGCGCGACTACCGCTGCGGGCCGCAGACCTACGAGGGCCACAGCGGCATCGACATCCGACTGATGGACATGGCCGCCCAGCGCCGCGGCGTCAGCGTGCTGGCCGCCGCACCGGGACGCGTGGTGCGACTGCGCGACGGAGTGGCCGAGCGGGTGATCGGCCAGCCGGGCGCCGCCGACGTCAATTCCCAGGAGTGCGGCAACGGCGTGGTGATCGACCACGGCGGCGGCTGGGAGACCCAGTACTGCCACATGGCGATGGGCAGCATCGTGGTGAAGGTGGGCCAGCCGGTGGTCGCGGGGACCCCCATCGGCCGGGTCGGCCTGTCCGGCAAGACCGAGTTCCCGCACCTGCACCTGACCGTGCGCCATGGCGGCGAGGTGGTCGACCCGTTCGCGCCGGACGCCAGCGATCCGGCCAGCTGCCGGCCGCAGACCGGCCTGTGGTCGGCGGCCGCCAAGGCGCAGATGTCCTATCAGCCGGGCCAGGTGCTGAACGCCGGCTTCACCGACCGCCAGGTCAGCATGACCGATGTGGAGAACGGCGGCCTCAACGCCGCCACACCCGCGGCGCCCTGGCTGATCTTCTACGTCCGCGCCACCGGCCTGCTGGCCGGCGACGCGGCCGAGCTGGAGCTGAAGGGGCCGGACGGCGCGGTGCTGGCCAAGGCGCGGCAGCCGCCGCTGCAGGCCTGGCGCGCGCAGGACCTGCGGCTGATCGGCAAGCGAAAGCCGCCGACCGGCTGGACGCCCGGGCTCTACACCGGCGACTACCGGGTCTGGCGGCAGGGCAAGGTGGCGCTGAGCCGGCACGTCGAGGTCAGGCTTTAGGCAGCCGCCGTTGAACCCTTCGTGATCTGCCGCCGCCTTCCGGACGGTGCAGCTTTGGGCTAGGTTCGCCGGGTCAGCCGAGCTCTCCAAGGCTGTGTCGCATTGGCCGGGTGGCGGATCGCAAGATTCCGCCATCCGGCCGTTCGCGTTTGGGGGGCGGGAAGCCTGCGCCCAGGCTAGGATGCGTGGATGAGGTTCAACATGGGGTGCGGCCACGCGAAGCTGGCCGGCTACGTCAACGTCGACGCCGCCCCGGAGTGCGACCCGGACACCGTCTGGGATCTCGAGCAGACCCCCTGGCCCTGGCCCGATGCCTGCGCGGCCGAGGTGCGGCTCATCCATGTCCTGGAGCACCTCGGCGGCGACCCGAAGGTGTTTCTGGCCATCATGAAGGAGCTGTACCGTATCGCCGCGCCGGGCTGCCAAGTGGTGATCCACGTGCCTCACCCGCGGCACGACAACTTCCTCAACGACCCCACCCACGTGCGGGCGATCACGCCGGACATGATGAGCCTGTTCGACCGCGCCAAGAACGACGCCTGGCGCGCGGCGGGCCACTCGAACACGCCGCTGGCCCACTACACCGGAGTCGACTTCACCGTCACCGAGGCGCGGACGATCCTGGCCGAACCCTACCGGTCGCAATTGCAGGCGGGCCAGGTCACCCGGGAGGCGATGGGCGAGGCGCTGGCGACCCGCAACAACATCGCAGAGGAGTTCCGCATGATCCTGACGGCGCGCAAGCCGCCGGCCGGCGCGGCTGACTAGGACCGGCCCAGGCCGGCTAACGCCGCGGCCAGATCGCCGATCACGCCCGCCCAGTCGCCCGCCGTGCGCTGGCGGATCAGGCGGACCGAGGGGTACCAGGGCGAGCGGTCGTCATGCCAATTCGTGTACCAGTCGCTGGCCGGGCGCGGCATCAGGATGAAGCACGGCTTGCCCAGCGCGCCGGCCAGGTGCGCCACCGAGGTGTCCACCGTCACCACGGCCTCCAGGCCGGCGACGATCGCCGCGGTCTCGGCGAAGTCGCGCGCGCCGCTGGCCGCCGGGTCCAGGTCGGTGAAGTCGGCCAGGCCGCGGATCGCCCGGGCGACACCCGGCGGCGGCAGCCGGCCGGGGTTGGGGTTGTTCACGGCGCCATCCAGCATCAGGCCGATGCCGTGCGCCGGGCCTTCGGCGGGCCGGCCGGGCGGGCTGGGGGCGTCGGCGGGGCCGACCTCCAGCCAGCGGGGAACGGCGGCCAGGGGTGTCCAGCAGTCGGCGACGACGCCGTCCCACGTCTCCGGATAGAACACCTCGACCGGCAGGGTCGCGAGGAACGGAACCAGGGCTTTCGAGGCCGCGAAGGTCACGCGGGACGCGCGGTCGTTCAGCAGGGGCACGAAGCGCGACAGCAGGATCTGGTCGCCCAGGCCCTGTTCGCCGACCACCAGGATGGACTTTCCGGCCAGGGCCTCGCCCCGCCACAGCGGCAGCGGTGCGGCGACCGGGGGGTGCAGCTCCCGGACCGCCTCGTAGAAGCGCCAGCCCTCCGGATATTGGCCCGCCTGCAGCAGGGTCATGCCCAGCGTGTGGCGCACCCGCGGGTTCGCCGGGTCGGCGGCGTGGGCGGCGCGCAGGACCGCCTCGGCCTCCGCCAGCCGCCCGGTGGTGCGCAGGATCGCGCCGAGGTTGCCCAGGGTCCAGGAAGGCCGCCAGCCGGCCGCCTGGCGGTAGAGCGCCTCGGCCTCGTCCAGCCGGCCGGCCACGTGCAGCGCCAGCGCCGTCTGGAAGAGCGCTTCGGTCATGCGCCGCTAGCGGGGCGCGGGCATGATGCTGACCACGTCGTACCGGGCCAGCCAGATCAGGCCTCGCTCCATGTAGTTCCGCCGCCCCCTCACGACGAGGTCGAGCAGTTCGGACACTGGGGCCGGCCCCGTCGCGAGGCGTTCGATCACCGGCTGCAGCTCCTGGCCGGTCGGGCGGTTGAAGCGGCTGTAGTTCGCGAGCGGGCCGTCCAGGCGGGCGCGCACGGCGGGCCAGGCCATGCCGGGGCGCAGCGTGACGACGTCGGCCTGCTGCAGGTGCCGCGACGGGTAGCCGGCGAACAGGGTGTAGGGATCGGGCCGGTAGGGATTGGCGCGCGGCAGGGTGTCGGGCGCGGCGGCTTGGCGGCGGGCGTTCTGCTCGGCCCACAGCGCCTGGTACTGCGGGATGATCGCCTGCCAGTCGAACACCTCGCGGGCGCGTCGCGCGGCCGCCTCGCCCATGGTGCGCCGCAGGTCGGGGCTCTCGACCAGGGCCAGGATCGCCGCCTCGGCCTCGGCCAGGTCGACGGCCGTGTACTGGGCCGCGGCGCCCACATAGTTGTCGTAGTTGATCCAGCTGTTGGCGAACCAGTAGGCCAGGTCACCGCCGTAGCCGGGCCGGGGGCCGAGCGTCGGGACGCGGAAGCCGTCGAGGCCGTGGCGCACGGTGTCCTTGTAGCCGTTCCAGTCGCTGACCACCGACGGCAGCCCCGCCGCCATGGCCTCGATCGGGGTGAGGCCGAAGGTCTCCTGGATGTTGTCGGAGAAGCTGATGAACAGGTCCGCCGCCGACCAGATCGAGAAGCGCACGTCGGGCTGGCGGCCATCGATGTGGAGGTAGGTCACCGACGGACAGAGGGCGCGGACCTGCTCGTGGTAGCTGGTCTCCGCCGAGGCCGGTTCGACCCAGCCGGAGTTCAGCCAGTAGATCGGCTTCTCGGTCTTCTGGGCCGCGCGCTCCAGGGCCATGGCCATCAGCGCGGGGTTCATCTTCACCTTGACGCTGTGGCGGCCGACGTAGAGCGCGACGATGGCGTCGTCCGGGATGCCCAGCCGCGCGCGCCAGGCCGCGCGGTGGGCCGGGCTCGGCGCGAAGTCGGCCGCGTTCACGCCCAGCGGAATGGTGGTCCGCATCAGTTCCGGGCGCTTGCGTGGACCGAACTCGGCGGTGAGGTAGTCGCGCATCATGCCCAGCTGGGTCTCGACCGCCTCGCGCACGGCGCTGGAGGTGCAGATCAGCGCGTCATAGCCCTCGACGGGCGCGACCAGCAGGTCGGGCAGGATGCGCATGACAGTGGCGGTGGCCGTCGTGTGGGTGACGCCGCACATGGCGTAGGCGCGCGAGCCGTAGGGCTGGCGATGGAACGCCTCGGCGTCGAGCGAGGGGCCCGGCAGGTACAGCACGCCCGGCGTGCGCAAATGCTGGCGGTCGGCCTGGCCGATCCAGCGGACCGGCTTGCGCGGGGTCTCGATGCGCTCGACCAGCGCGTCGATCTTCGCCTGGCTCTCGCCGGCGGTGTTCCAGAAGTGGAAGGTGTCGACGTCGGCGTGGCGCAGGAAGCCGCGCAGGAAGCTCTCGCCGGCGGAGTGGCGGCCGAGCAGGGCCGCCCCGGTCGTGTCGAACCCGTTCGGGTGGAGATAGATCGCCGCGTTGCTCATGGGCGTCCGCTCATAACGTGACGCCGCCGTCTCGCGCAAAAGAAATGGCGCCTCGCGGCGCCGGGTGAGGTCCAAACGAAAAGGGCCGCCCCGAAGGGCGGCCCGATCCGTTCGATCGTCTGACGTCTTAGATGACGTTCGCGGCGCTGATGTCGGCCAGCGTGCGGCCAACGAGCGTCACCGCGTCGTCGATGGTGTGGTCGCCGTTGGTGTCGACGAACACCACGGTGTCCGAACCCACCTGGACCACGACGTAGAGGTTCGTGCCGGCCTGGGTGTTCGCCAGGGTCAGCGCGGCGTCGTAGGTCGAGGAGGTCAGCTCGATGTAGTTCGAGCCGTCGGCGCCGGCCGCCAGCGCACCGAAGTGCAGGGCGTCGGTGTTTTGCCAATCCAGGATCTGGTCGAGCGCGCCCGCCGTGGTCCCGGAGTCGCCGGCCGCGAAGGTGAACAGGTCGTTGCCGTTGCCGCCACGGAGGAAGTCCGTGTTGGCGCCCCCAACCACCGTATCGTTGCCGTCGCCACCTTGCAGGGTGTCGTTGTTGGCGCCGCCGACCACGCTGTCGTTGCCGCCACCGGCGTCGATGTTGTCGTTCTCAGTGCCGCCGTCGATGGTGTCGTTGCCTTCACCACCGGTGACCACGTCGACGCCGGCGCCAGCGATGATGCTGTCGTTGCCGTTGCCACCCGAGATCACGTCGTTCGACGCGCCCGCGTCCACGGTGTCGTTGCCGTCACCGAGGGTCACGTTGTCGTTGTTGGCGCCGCCGAGCACGACGTCGTTGCCAGCGCCCGAGTCGATGACGTCGTTGCCGCCGCCCGAGTTGTCGATGCTGTCGTTACCGTCGCCGCCCGTGACGTTGTCCGAACCGGAGCCGGTGACCAGGGTGTCGTTGCCCGCGCCGCCGTTGATGGTGTCGGAGCCAGCGCCGGCGCTGATGGTGTCGTTGCCGTCTTCGCCGAGCAGGGTGTCGGCCAGAGCCGAACCGGTCAGGCTGTCGTCCCCGAGGTTGCCGTTCAGCACGTCGCCGCCGCCACCGGTGGTGGTGAGGATGTCGTTGCCCTGGCCGCCGAGGATGACGTCGACGCCGATCGAGTTCGAGATGATCGTGTCGTCGCCGGCGTTGCCTTGCAGGCTGTTGACCGACGAACCCACGACCGAAGCCGAGTTGATCGAGATCGAGTCGTTGCCGTCGCCGCCGGTGATGTTGTTGGAGGCGTCAGCCGACACCACCGAGTCATCGCCCGCGCCGGCCGTGGCCGTGAACACCTGACCTTCGAACGCCGAGGAGACGATCGAGTCGTTGCCGTCTTCACCGAAAGCGACGTCGCTGCCGGAGCCGGCAGTGATGGTGTCGTTGCCGAGGTTGCCGTTCAGGTTGTCACCGGTCGAGCCGGAGATGATCACGTCGTCGTTCTGGCCGCCGAGCAGGGTGTTGGACCCCGTCGTGCTGGTGGCCGACAGCGTGTCCGCGCCGACGTTGCCCTGGCCGAAGTTCGAGCCCGTGCCCAGGAGGATCAGGTCGCCGCCCTGGCCGCCGTAAGCGGTGTCGTTGCCCGAACCGGCGTCGAGGGTGTCGGTGCCTTGGTTGCCCTGCAGCAGGTCGTTGCCACCGCCCGAGTTCAGGCTGTCGTTGCCGTCGCCGCCGTAGAGGCCATCGCCGGTGCCCGGGTCAGCCGGAGCGCCCGTGGTCGAGTTGAAGGTGTCGTTGCCGGTCGTGCCGATGGCCAGGAACGAGCCGTCCGGGAAGATCGGCGTTTCGTTGGCGAGCGTGGCCGCGAAGGTCACGGCCTTGCCAGTCAGGCCCGAGATCAGCGTGATCGTCGCGGCCGAAGTCGCCGTCGCCGGGTTGAACCGGACGGTCGTGATGTTCGCGCGCTCACCGGTCGTGCTGAACACCAGGTTGTCGGTCGTCTGGTTGTAGGCCGCGGCTTGCGCGTCCGTAATCGTCTCAAAGAAATAAGTCGCCATTAGTCTCTCCAGTCTGTGTCACACCGGACCCCTGGCACGCTTGACCCCCATCCCCGATGGAGCAGTCCCAGCGGTCCTTTTCCCCAAGCGCCATAGCATGGCTGCGGCGTAGGTTAGACGAGCCCAAGGGGAGACGTATCGGAAGCCTGCCCATTAGGCAATATCAAAAAGCCCCCCGGAACAGCCTGTCCGGGGGTGTTGCAAAGACGCCTCTACTCCTCGCGGAAAGCGTCTTCCAGCGTGCTGGTAATTGGTGAAATCAGGAAGCTCATAACGGACCTTTCACCTGTCACGAACTGCACCATCGCGGGCATCCCCGGGGTCATCCGGACGCCCTTCTTGAGCTTGTGCAATTCGGTCGGCGCGATTCGCACATCGACCCGGTAGAAGGCCATGCCGGTCTTCTCGTTGGTCGTGCGGTCGGCGCCGACGACCGACACCGTTCCGTCCAGGGCGTCGTTGAACCTCTGGTTGAGTCCGGTCAGGCGAACCTTGGCCTTCATGCCGACGTGGACCTTGTCCACATCCTCCGGCTTGATCATCGCGGTGACGGTCAGCGGCGTCTTCGACGGCACCACGTCCATCATCACCTCGCCGGCCCCGATGACGCCGCCAACGGTGAACTGGGTGAGGTTGAAGACGTAGCCGTCGACCGGCGAACGCACGACCGTGCCGTCCAGGGTCTGGCGCGCCGCGGTCAGCCGCGGAATCACGTCGGCGAGCTTGGCGTCGGAGTCGCGCAGGCCCTCGGCAGACTGGCTCTCGCGCTCGCTGTGCAGCGAGTTCAGCTGCATGCGCGTCTCGCCCATCTGCTGCTTCAGGCGCGCCATGTCGGCGAGTAGCTGACCCTTGCGGCCGGACAGTTCGGCCTGGCTGCGTTCGTATTGCAGAATCAGGGTCTTGGGCGCGAAGCCCTGCTCATTGAGCTTGCGGTAGCCCACGAGCTGCTCCTCGAGCAGGCGCTGCTGTTCGACGGTCGAATCGTACTGCGCCTGCGATCCCTGGATCTGGGTCAGCTGTTGTTCCAGCCGCTGGCTCAGCACCGAGGCCTGGTCGCGCATCAGTTGCTGGCGGGTGGTGAACAGGAACTGCTGGCCCTGGATGAGGGTCGCCACTCGCGGATCGGACATCCGCAACATCAGCTCGGCCGGCATCTCGAGGGTGGGCCGGTTGGTGGCTTCCGCGGTGAAGCGGGCCTTCTGGGCGATGAGGGTGTCGTACTGGCTCTGCAGGACGTCGACCGCGGCGCGGGCCTCGACGTCGTTGAAGGTGAGCATCGGCTGTCCGGCGCGCACGAACTGGCCCTCCTGGACCAGTATGGACTTCACCGTGCCGGACTCCTTGTGGCGCATGGTCTTGCGCTGCGAGTCGGCGCGCACCTCGGCCTGCGCCGGGACGCCGGTGGCGAGCTGGCTGAACGAGGCCCAGATGCCCAGGCCGATCACGAAGACGCCGATCACCGCGCCGCCGACCAGCATCGGCCGGCGCAGGCGGTTTTCCAGTTCGGGCGCCATAGGCGCGTTGTCGTCGCCCCCGAAGAGCGGGGTCACGTAGCCGGGACGACGCACCGGCGTCAGGTCGAGTTTCATCAGCCGGCCTCCACAGCCCGCACTTCCGGAGCCGCCGCTGGGGCGCCCGCCGGTTTCATCAGCCGCGCCAACACCTGGTCACGCGGCCCGAACAGCTCCACGCGTCCCTCGCGGAGCACCAGCATCTTGTCGGCCGCGCGGAACACGCCCGGCTTGTGAGAAATGATCACCACCGTCGCGCCGTTCTGCTTCATGGCGTCGATGGCCTTCATGAGGGCTTCTTCGCCCTCGGCGTCGAGGTTGGCGTTGGGCTCGTCCAGCACCACGAAGGCCGGGTTGCCCAGCATGGCGCGGGCCAGGCCCACGCGCTGCCGCTGGCCGGCGCTCAGCACCACGCCGCCCTCGCCCACGTCGGTGTCGTAGCCCTTGGGCATGCGCAGGATGAGTTCGTGCACGCCGGCGAGCTGGGCGGCGGTCACCACCTCCTCGTCGGTCACGTCGGCGCGGAAGCGGGCGATGTTGTTGCGCACCGTGCCGGCGAACAGCTCGGTGTCCTGCGGCAGGTAGCCCACGTAGCGGCCGAAGTCGGACCGGTCCCAGGTGAAGACGTCGGCGCCGTCGAGGCGCGTCACGCCCTGCAGCGGCTTCCAGATCCCGACCAGCAGGCGCGCCAGGGTGGACTTGCCGGCCCCGGACGGGCCGATCACGCCCAGCACCTCGTTGGGCTCCAGCGCGAAGCTGATGTTGGCGAGGATCAGCTTCTGTGCGCCCTGAGGCGCGAAGTTGACGCCCTCCAGCGACAGCTTGCCCAGCGGCCGCGGCAGCGCGGTGGCCGCCGCCGGCGCCTCTGCCTTGGACAGGAGATTGTTCAGGCGGGTGTAGGCCCGGAACATGTTGTTGAGCGGGTCCCACGAGCCCACGATCTTCTCGATCGGCTGGAGGGCGCGGCTCGCCAGGATCATGTTGGCGAACAGCATGCCCGAGTGGATCTTGCCCTTGATGATCAGGTAGGCGCCGATCGCCACGATCAGCACCTGCATGCCCATGCGCACCGCCTTGATGATGTCGGTGTACATGTTGGAGGCTTCGGCCGCGGCGGCGCCGCGTTCGATGGTCACGGCCCGGTGCTGGGCCCAGGCCTGGCCCAGGGTGGGCAGCATGCCCATGGCGCGCACGACCTCGCCGTTGCGGAGCGCCGCGTCGGTGAAGCTGTAGCTCTTCAGCGCCGCCTCGTTGGCGTCCTTGAGCGCCGACTGGGTGGCCCGCGCCTGGGCGACCGCCAGCAGCACCAGGATGCCCGCGCCCACCAGCGTCACAGTCCCGACCAGCGGGTCGATGATGAACAGCATGCCCAGGAACACCGGGATCCACGGCACGTCGAAGAAGGCCGCCGCGGCGATGCCGGTCAGCGACTGGCGGAACTGGTCCAGGTCGCGCAGCGCCTGGGCCCGCGCGCCGGGGTCGCCCCGGACGGCGGCGTCGAACAGGCCGGTGAACACCCGGCCGGAGACACGCTGGTCCAGCGCCACGCCGAAGTTGATCAGGATGCGGGCGCGGAAGTCGTCGATCACGCTGGAGACGGCGAACACCGCCAGGGTCACGAGGGTCAGCATCACCAGGGTGCCCTGGCTCTGGCTGATCATCACGCGGCCGTAGATCTGGTAGGTGTAGAGCGGCAGGGCCAGGTACAGCAGGTTCGAAACCAGGCTGAACGTGAACGCCACGGCCGCGGGCTTGTAGCCGTCACGCAGGGCACGGCCGAGCACGTTGTCCGGCAGGTTCGTGAGGAACGTCAGGAATTTCATTTCGTACAAGCCGTCCCGTCAGACCGTTAGGTCCAGATACACCATGCTTTGGTCCGAAAAGGTGAACGCGGTGGAAGGAAGGCCGTTTGGCTGCCGCGTCGAAAGCGCGCGTAGATGCTCAGCCGCTCCTGCCTTGTCAATGCCGTGATTCACCGCCCCAGACGTGTGTTCGACAACAGACGGCGCCGAGGTTAAGGACCCCTATGTCGCGTATCGCTCCTAGGGTCGCCATCGTCGGCAGCTGCATAACCCGCGACCTGTGGCCAATCCATGGCGGCGGCGCCGAGTCACTGCTCTATATCTCCCGCACCGGCCTGCCGAGCCTGCTGGGCGCGCCGGTCGAGGGCTTCCATCCCGCGCGCGGCCTGCCGGGCGACCTGCATCGCCACGAGCACAACGCCGTGGTGGCGGACCTGCGGAAGACGGCCCTGGCGCGGCTGGTCGCCTTCGCCCCCACCCATGTGATCTTCGACTTCATCGACGAGCGGTTCGACCTGCTGTCGGCCGGGGGCGGCGTGGTGACGCACAGCGCCGAACTGGCCCGCAGCGGCTACCTCGAAAAGCCCGCCCTGCGCCACGCCCGGCGGATTCCGCGGCTATCCGTCGCCTGCGAGCAGCTGTGGTCCGACGCGGTGGGGGAATTCGCCGCGCTGGTCCGCGCGACGCCGCTCGCCCACGCGACCTTGATCCTGCACGCCGCGCGCTGGGCGGCGGACCAGCGGCTGGCCGACGGGCGGGTCGTTCCGGTCCGCGACGTGCAGATCATCCACGGCGTTCCCGCCGACATCCCGGACTACAACGACCTGCTGGCGCGCCAGGAGGCCGCCTTCGAGGCGGTGATGCCGCCCATGGCCCGGGTCGAGGCCGGCGCGGCGCACCGGCTGGCCGATCCGGACCACCGCTGGGGCCTCAGCCCCTTCCACTACGTGCCCGAATACTACGTCGAGGTGCGCCGCCAGCTGGACGCGCTGGGCCTCGCGGACGCGTTCAGCGACCGCCTCGCCGCGCCCAGTGTTCCAGCGGCGTAAGCCCCGAGCGCGCCAACTCGGGCCGCGCGGCCAGGTAGGCGGCGGTCGGGAAGCCCGGCCGTGACGCCGCCCCGGACCACGCGCCGCCCTGCAGATAGTCGACCAGCGGATTGACCCCCGGCGGCAGGCTGGCGGCCCGCCCGGCCATGTACTGCGGCAGATCGAACCAGGGGCTGGGGCTCAAGAGTTCGAAGCCGCCGCGGCTGACGAAGTGGGTCAGGGGTTCGATCCCCGTCTCGGCGACCTGCGGATGGCGCTCAAGGTACCAGCGCGGGTCGAACAGCGGGTGCGGCGTCAGCCCGGCCGCCGAGCCGACGGTGAGATAGTGGATCAGGCTGGGCGTCCCCGCCGCCGCCGGCGCCTGCTCAGCGTACCAGGCCGGGTCGAACAGCGGGTGCGGCGACAGGCCCAGCCGCCCGCCCTCGCGCAGGTAGTGGCTCAGCGGGTCCTCGCCCGACGCCAGGGCCGGGCCCTGGGCCAGGTAGTGGGCCATGTCGAACAGCGGGTGCGGGTTGCGGCCGCGCGCCGCGCCGGCCCGGATGTAGTGCTCCAGCCCCGAGACGCTGGTCGCGGCCAGCTCGTGGGCGTTCTCCCGCCCGTACCAGGCCTCGTCGAACAGCGGGTGCGGATCGCGGCCCTCGCGGGCCCCCGCGATCAGGTAGTGCACCAGCGGGGCCATACGCCCGGCGGCCAGGTCCGGGCTGTGGGCCAGCCGCCAAGCCTGGTCGAACAGGGTCAGCGGCGCCACCCGCGGGTCGGCCCGCCGCCGCGCATAGGCGGCCATGTGGCGCAGGTCGTGCAGCGGCCGGCCGGTCCCGCGCCACACGCCGCTGCGGGCGATCACCAGCGCCTGGCCGAACGAGCCCAGCCGCACCAGGATCCGGTCCAGCGCCTGGCTGATCCGGTTGTGGCGCCGCAGCCGGATCGCCCCGCCGCGCGCCAGGTAGCCGGCCAGCGCCTGCTCGCGCAGGCGGCCCTCAAGCTCGGCGCGCGCCGCCAGGGTCTCGTTCAAGGCGATGGTCAGTTCGCTGCGGGTCAGCGCCTCGCGAACCTCGGCCCGGTGCGCCAGCCGGTGCGCGCCGTCGAAGTCGCGCCGCAGCCGCGCGACCTTCTGGGTCACCGCATGGGCGTTCTCGAGCACGGTCGAGATCAGGTTGTCGGACGTGTCGGCGGGCGGCTCGGTCGCCGTCGCCGCCGTCACGCGCCTTCGTGTTCGAGCCATTCTTGGAAGCTGCCGCGCCCGGAGGCGAAGGGGTTGGGGAAGGCCTGTTGCAGGTCGAGGCGCTCGCGATAGAGCACCCGCTCGCTCTTGGCGATAGGCCGGCCGTCCTCATAGGTCCCGAACGCCCACCAGCGCTCGGGGATGGCCGGGTCGGTGGCGGCGGCCACGCGGCGTTTGTACCAGCTCCAGATCTCGTAGACCGGGAAGTTCCGGCCGGCGTAGCGGCGGGTCATGGTGTCGCCCAGCGGGCCCAGCTTGGTGAAGTGCCAGAAGCGCAAGGGCACGCCGTTGACGTTGATCGCCCCGTCCTTCTCGACGGTGACCGTGCGCTTCGAGAGGTTCCAGCTGGCGACGTTGTAGCCGGGGTCGCGGATGACCTTGACCCGGTCGAACAGGGCCGGGACGTGGTCGCACCAGCGCTGGTCCACGAACATGCCGTTGGGCATGTCGTCATAGCAGTAGTCGAGCAGCCGGTCGTTCCACCATCTGGCGAACCGGGCGCCCTCCCCCGTCGTGCGGATCGCCACGAAGCCCAGGTTGAAGATGCCCGTCCGCGATGCCGACAGGTCGTTGTCCAGGATGGCCATCCGGTCGTCGTTGGGATCGACCAGATGCGGGGTGAGCAGGATGTCGCGCTCCTCCAGCCAGACCTCCAGCGGCGCCAGAGTGCCCAGGGCGGCGGTGTCCGGGTCCATGTAGATCACCGCGTCGAAGCCCCAGCCGCACGCCTGGTGGATGAAGGGGCCCTTCACCGCGGTGCAGACCTCGACCACGTCGTGCTTGAACAGCCAGCCGGCGAAGTCCGGGATCTCCAGGTCGCTGGCCCACACCAGCCGGTCGAACGGTTCGCTCGCCGGGTCGAAGGCGAAGCCCTCGGGCGGCTTGTCGGTGATCAGCGCGGCCAGCTCCCAGTCCGGATGGTGCTGGCGCAGGGTCTCGAACAGCACCCGGGCGCGGTTCAGGTACGAGAAGGTGAAGCTGGAATAGCAGAGGATCTTCATCGGCGTTCGTCCGTCGGGCCGCCCGGCAGGTCGTTGCGGCCCAGGTCGAGCGTGAGCGCGCTGAAGTCGAGGTCGTAGAGCATGGGCCGGCGCCGCGCGCGCGCCAGCTGCAGCGCCTCGCCGGTCTCGAAGGCGTCCCACAGCGCCGCCTCGTCGGGCAGCACCCAGCCGTGGCCGGTCTCGCCCACGAACGCCGCCAGGTTGCCGCTGTCCGGGCCGGTGATCACCGCCGCGCCGGCGGCCGCGGCCTCGTAGGCCACGTAGGAAAAGGTCTCGCGGCAGATCGACCAGGCCAGCACCACGTCGATCTCGGCCGCCTCCAGCGCGTCGCGCATCGCCAGCGGCGTCGCCGGCGTCACCGCCACCGCCTGGAACCGCGCCGCCGCGGTGGTCGTCGGGCGCATGCCCAGGTGCACGAACTCGTAGCGTTCGTCGCCGGCGTGCCGGTTGGCCAGCGCCTGGAACAGCGGCCAGCCCTTGTGCGCGGTCGGCAGCCCGGCGAAGGCCACCCGCAGGTGCCGGGCCTCCGCGGCGATCGGCGCCGGGCCGCGCGGCTCCAGCCAGGCGTGGGGCAGCACGGCGGTGGACCGGGCCGGCAGGTCGGTGGACGCGCGCCAGTGGTCCAGCGTCACCTGGGCCGGCGCCACGACCGTCAGGTCCAGCGCCGCGAACAGGGCGGCGTGCTCGTCCGCGTGCCGCGCCCGCCAGGGGCCGTAGAGGCAGATGCCGCAGGCGGGGCTGTCCGGCGGCGGCGCGCCGCAGTCCTCCACGTCGTTGCGCAGCAGGTGGAAGCCGG
>CBHTUE010000103.1:0-14976 GCA_966096115.1 uncultured Phenylobacterium sp. | reverse complement strand
CCGGCGACCACGACATCATCCGCGACGAGCACACGGTGGAGATCTTCCACCACCTGCCCAACAGCCAGCTGGCGATCTTCCCGAACGCCACTCACATGATCCCCTACGACGACCCGGCGACGTTCAACGCGACGGTGGAGCGGTTCTTCGCCACCCCGTTCGTGAAGCGCGACCGGCTGAGGGACGTGCTGCAGTCGCTGGGCAAGATGGTGGCCGAGGCGAAGGCGAACTGAGGCGCCGAACGGGAACTCGGGCGCGGTCGGGGACGCTTCCCTGAGAGGAGGCCCGCCCATGTCAATGTCACCCAAGGAACTGGAACGCCGGCGGGCCGCGGCCAACCCGCCGAAGGACGCGGACGCCGAACTGCTGGAGACCGGCCAGGAGGAGGTATTCTCGCGCACCGAAGTCGAGGCAGGGCGCATCGAGCACGCGCATGGCGAGGCCCACGGGTCCGGCCCGCAGGGCGACGGCCGCACCGCGCGCCAGATCCTGCACGACGAGGCGGAGACCGCGCGCATGGCGCCCGACACCGCCGGCCCCGGAGAACCGGCGGGCGGCGAGTAGGCTCAGGCGATCGCTGGCTCGGTGATGCCCAGCATCTGCTCGAAGTTCTTCGAATAGAACAGCTCGCGCTCGGCGTTCGTGAGGTCGCCGAAGGTGCGCTCGAAGCGGCCGATGGGGTCGTTGGTGCCCTCCGGGTGCGGGTAGTCGCTCGAGAACATGTAGAGGTCGGCGCCGCTATCGCGGATCAGGTAGCCGGCGTCCTCGCCGGGGAACGGCGTGAACTTCACATGGCGGCGGATGATCTCGGAGGGCTTGGCCGACAGCGCCTGTAGATAGGGGTCGGTGCGGCCGAAGCTGCGCGCGCCCATGTCCATCTGGCGCAGGAAGCCGGGCACCCAGTAGGCGCCGTATTCGATGACGCCGCCGCGGAGCTCGGGGACACGGTCGAAGACGCCGTCGTAGACCAGGGCGCCCAGGAACATCTCCGCCGAATGCGGCAGGACCACGTAGTCCTTGAAGCGCAGGTTCTCGCCGCCGCCGTGCAGGTCGGGCGAGGGGGCGCGGCCGTTGTTGAGGTAGGCGGGCGGCAGGACCCGCGATCCCGCGCCGATGTGCAGCACGAACGGGACGCGCTTCGCCGCCAACAGCTTCCAGAACGGATCCAGGTCAGGATGGCCGGGGGAGCGCTCACCGCCCGGCGTCGAGGGCACCCACACGGCGCCGCAGCCCAGGCGGATGGCTTCCTGCGCCTCCTCGACCGCGCGGGCCGGGTCGTCCAGCGGGACATAGGCGACGCCGATCAGGCGCGGGTCGCGGCAGAAGTCGGCCATGGCGCGGTTGGCCGCCCGCGTGCCGGCGTAGACGATGCCGAGGTCCGACGAGGTGCGGAACGGACGCAGCGCCGAGGTGGGGAACACCAGCTGGCTGGCGAAACCCAGCTCGTCCAGGGCCCGGGTGCGCTCGGCGGGGTCGCAGGCGCCGTAGGCCAGGCGGCCCTTCGGCCCGGCGATCAGCCCCTCGATCACCTTTTCCTTGGGCGCCACCACCGGCGGCCGCGTCGAGGGCGGATCGACCCGCAGCAGGCGATCCTTCATCGCCCCCTCGGCGAACGGCACCAGCCAGTCGGCCGGCTCCATCAGATGGCTGTCGGCGTCGTGGTACACGCGTCCCTGGGCATAGGGCATGGCGGCGGGCCTCCTGAACGGGTCGGCGCACTATCACCTGCAGTCAGGTCTGCCTACAAATGGAATCTTCGGTACGGCGTCAAGCGGCCCCGGGGCCGGGACCTAGACGAAGGTATCGGTCGATACCTTCGTCCAATCGACCGCCGCCATGCGCCTGCGCAGATTGCCGCCGCGTTCCGAGGGATCAAGCGGAGAGCGGATCGATGATGAAGCGCAACACGAAGCTCGCCCTTGCCGTCGCCACCACGGCGCTCGCGGTCGTCCTGGGCGGGGCGGCGGCCATGGGCGCGCACGACAAGTACACGCTCACCTCGCCGGGTGGGATCAAGTACGCCGACTTCCGGGGCTACGAGGACTGGGCGGTGGTCTCGTCGGCCCGCACCGATGACATCCTGAAGGTGATCGTCGCCAACCCGGCGATGATCGCGGCCTACAAGGCCGGCGTCCCGCTGAACGGCAAGACCTTCCCGGAGGGCGCGAAGATCGCCAAGCTGCAGTGGAAGTTCAAGAAGAGCACCGAGGCGCCGTTCGCGGTCGACGTGCCCAGCACCTACGCCCAGACCTTCCTGATGGAGAAGGACAGTAAGCGGTTCCCGAAGACCGGCGGCTGGGGCTACGCGGTGTTCAACTACGACCCCGAGGCCAAGACGTTCACGCCCGACGCGGCCTTGGCCGACTGCGGGCAGAGCTGCCACGTGGCGGTGAAGGCGAAGGACTACATCTTCCACCCGTACCAGACGCGCTGAGCGCTTCGACGGGCGGCCCGCGGCGCGGCGCCGCCCCCGACTTGCGCCCGCGCGCCTGATCCGCCATATGCCCCCTCGGAGATCGGCGGCGGACGAGCGCCTCGCCAACCTGGTCAGGGCCGGAAGGCAGCAGCCACAACGAATCACGCTTCGGGTTGTCGTTCGGTCTCCACCCTTCCCCTCATCGATGACGCGCCTACGAAAACGCCCGCGCGGTGAGGCGCGGGCGTCGTCGTATCCGATTGGTGTCGGCGTCAGGCGGCGGTGGCGACCCGGCGGCGGCGCAGCATGGCGCCGGCGCTGCCGAAGCCCACGATCATCAGGGCCCAGGCGGCCGGCTCCGGCGCGGCGCTGTTCAGCGCGACCCGGTCGATGAAGGCGGTGTCGTCGCCGCTGGTGCGCGTGCCCTGGAAGCGGACGGTGTAGGACTGGCCGCCGGTCAGGTGGAAGGCCGAGGAGGTCTTCGCGCCGAACGCCTGGCTGGTGACGGTGTCGAAGCTGGCGACCGTCAGGCCGGACAGGAGCACATTGTAGTGCTGGTTGCCGGCGCAGCAGCCCGACGGGCGGCCAGCGTCCAGCCAGCTCAGCGTGAAGAGGCCGGTGCTGCTGGCGGTGAAGGTCTGCTCGATGTAGCCGGCGTTCTGGATGAAGGCGTAGTAGCTGCCGTCCGGGGTCGGCTGGCCCGGCCACGGGCTGTTGTCCTCGACCTGCAGGCCGCCGCCGTTGGCGCCGTCCCAGGCGCCGCCGTCGCAGGCGGCGTGGACGCCGGAATAGTTGAAGTAGCAGTACTCCACGCCGGACGCCTGGGCTTCGAAGCCGGCGTCGACGAGCGTGGTGGCCTGGGCAGCGCCGGCGGCGGCGGTCATCGAGACGGCGGCCGCGGCGGCGGCGAAGGCGAGAGTGGCGCGCATAAGCAGACTTTCCAAAACTGGCACTGAACGCGCCACAAGCTGCAAATACGGGGCCGAAAGCTTCGCCGTCCATCGGCTTCGCGACGCAGGCGAGTGTGCCGCACCTCAGACGCGCGGGCGGCGACCGCATCGGGCGGGGCGATTCGCCCACGCCTGCGACCGCGCCGCGGCGAGCCCCGCCAAATCCCCGGCTTCGTTAAGGATATTGGCGCTCGCCCCAAGGGCTTCCCCCTGGGGGAAAGCGACGCTCGTCCCCGACTTTCTTAACGTCCGGCCTTTGCCGGGGCGGGGTGGTCCCGTTAGATGGCGCGATGGGCGACGAGGATTTCACGCGCGACGATTCCGAGGTTCCGGAGCGTGATCCCAATGCGCCGGACATGTTCGGCGGGCCGCCCCCTGCTCCTTTGGCGCCGGCCCCGGTCGCCGCGCCGAGCGAAGAGAGCGCCGCCTACACCGTCATCGCGCGGAAGTACCGGCCGCGGACGTTCGACGACCTCTATGGCCAGGAGGCCATGGTGCGGACGCTGCGCAACGCCTTCAGCTCCGGCCGGATCGCCCATGCGTTCATGCTGACCGGCGTGCGCGGGGTGGGCAAGACCACGACGGCGCGCCTGCTGGCGCGCGCGCTGAATTATGAGACCGCCGCCGTGCACGAGCCCTCGCTGGACCTGCGCGAGGAGGGCGTCCACTGCAAGGCGATCATCGAGGGGCGGCACATGGACGTGCTGGAACTCGACGCGGCGTCGCGCACCGGCGTGGGGGACATCCGCGAGCTTCTGGAAGGCGTGCGCTATGCGCCGGTGGAGGCCCGCTACAAGGTCTACATCATCGACGAGGTGCACATGCTGTCGACGGGGGCGTTCAACGCGCTCCTGAAGACGCTGGAGGAGCCGCCGCCGCACGCCAAGTTCATCTTCGCCACCACCGAGATCCGCAAGGTGCCGGTGACCATCCTGTCTCGGACCCAGCGGTTCGACCTGCGCCGGGTCGAGCCGGACGTGCTGGTCAAGAACCTGGAGATGATCTGCGAGAACGAGGGCGCGCGCGTCGAGGCCGAGGGCCTGATGCTGATCGCCCGCGCCGCCGAGGGCTCGGTGCGCGACGGCCAGTCGATGCTGGACCAGGCGATCGTGCAGGCCGACCCGGGGGTCACGGTCACCGCGGCCTCGATCCGCGACATGCTGGGGCTGGCCGACCGCGCGCAGACCATCGGCCTGTTCGAGCAGGTGATGCGCGGCCAGGCGGGCGAGGCGATCGAGACCTTCCGGGCGCTGTACGGCTACGGCGCCAATCCGGACCAGGTGGTGATGGACCTGCTGGACCATACCCACGGCGCGTCGGTCGCCAAGGCGGTGGGGCCGAACGCCCTGGTGCTGCCGAAGGAGCAGGCGCTGCGGCTGGCGGCGGTGGGGGCGGCGGTGTCGGCGGGCACGCTGTCGCGGATCTGGCAGCTGACGCTGAAGGCCTATGAGGAGGTGCGCCGGGCGCCGGACGCCGCGGCGGCGGTGGACATGGCGCTGATCCGGCTGGCCTACGCGGCTGACCTGCCGGGGCCGGAAGAGGCGCTGAAGCGGCTGCAGGACGGCGCGCCTGTCGGCGGCGGCGTCCCGTCCGGCGGGGGCGGCGGCCCCTCGCCCGGCGGCGGTTCGCCCACCGGCAGCGGCGGTGGCGGCGGCCGGGTCTCGGCGGTGGCGCGCCAGGCGATGCCGATGACCGCGGCCTCGACCGAGCCGGCGGCCAACCTGCAGAGCTTCGAGGACCTGCTGGCGCTGATCGACCGGCGGCGCGACATCACGCTGAAGCTGGACGTCGAGCGGTTCATCCGCCCGATCAGCTTCCGGCCCGGCGCCATCGAATACGAACCCGCCCCCGGCGCGCCGGCCAACCTGGCGCAACGTCTGGTGGGGCGGCTGAAGGAGTGGACCGGCGAGCGCTGGTTCCTGACCACCCAGGGCGGCGGCGGCGCCGAGAGCGCCTGGGAACGCCAGAAACGCGCCGAACGCGAGGTGCGCGCCGAGATCGAGCAGGACCCGTTCATCCGCTCGGTGATGGACGCCTTCCCGGGGACCGAGATCGTGAGCATCCGCAGCCTGGCGCAGGCGGCGGAACCGTCGGCGGAGACCGCCGCGCCGGTGGAGAAGGACGACGATGAGGACTAGTTCGCTGGTGATGGCTGTCCTGCTGGGCCTGGTCGGCGACATCGCCAGCGCCCAGGCGCCGGCCCCGCTGCTGCGCGAGCCGCTGGCGCTGGATCCCAACTACAACACCACCATGGTCGCCTTCGACGTGGCGCCGAACCCGAAGCAGCCGGCGACCACCTCCGGGACGCCGGGGCACAGGCATCCGGGCTCGACCTACGCCTACGTCGTGAAGGGCGAGGTGGTGAGCCGGCTGGGCGATGGGGCGGACAAGCACTTCAAGGCCGGCGAGGCCTGGTCTGAAACGCCCGGCCAGGCGCACTACATTGTCAACGCGTCGGCGACGGAACCGGCGCGGGTCGTCGTGGTGTTCGTGACGCCGAAAGCGGCGCAACAGCTGAGTGAGCCCCTGAAGTGAGCGTGGGAAGATGAAAGATCTCGGATCGATCATGAAGCAGGCGCAGGCCGTGCAGGCCCGCATGGAGGCTGCGCAGGAGAAGATCGCCGCCCTGGAAGTGATCGGCACGGCCGGCGGCGGAGCAGTGAGCCTGACCCTGCGCGGCTCGGGCGAGATGGCCAGGCTGGACATCGACGAGAGCGTCATGGCCCCGGGCGAGAGCGAGATGGTCGCCGACCTGGTGATCGCCGCCCACGCCGACGCCAAGCGCCAGCTGGACGCGCAGCAGGCGTCGCTGATGCGCGAGGCGGCCGGGCCGCTGGCGGGGATGAACATCCCGGGCATGCCGAAGTTCTGATGGCGGCCTCGGCCGGACCCGAGATCGAGCGGCTGATCGGGCTGTTGTCGAAGTTGCCGGGGCTGGGGCCGCGCTCGGCGCGGCGCTCGGCGCTGGCGCTGCTGAAGAAGCGCGACCAGCTGTTGCTGCCGCTGGCCGACGCCATGGCGGAGGCGGCCGCCCGGGTGAAGACCTGCGGCGTCTGCGGCAGCCTCGACACCCAGGACCCCTGCGCCATCTGCGCCGACAACGCCCGCGACGGCGCGCTGATCTGCGTGGTCGAGGAGGTGGGGGCGCTGTGGGCCATGGAGCGGGCCGGGGCATTCCGCGGCCGCTACCACGTGCTGGGCGGGCTGCTCTCCGCCCTGGACGGAGTGGGGCCTGAGGCGCTGCGGGTCGGGACGCTGGTCAACCGCGCGACCGATACGGCGGTGCGCGAGGTGATCCTGGCGCTGCCGGCCACCGTCGACGGCCAGACCACCGCCCACTACCTGGCCGACCGCCTGGCCGGGGCGGAGGTGTCGGTGACCATGCTGGCCCGCGGCGTGCCGGTCGGCGGCGAACTGGACTGGCTGGATGACGGCACCATCGCCCAGGCCATGCGGGCGCGCCGGCCGGCCTGATCGCCCGCCCAGGGGCGGTAACCACTACGGTTTCCTAGTCGTTCACTTCGCGTGCGTACGCTCGCGGGACTTACGGCAAGGGAGCGGCGGCATGAGCAAGATCCTGAAGGGCGCGACCCGCGAGGCGATCTACGACTACGCCGAGCGCGCCTTCGTCACGATCCTGGGCGCCTCGATCATCCTGCGCTTCATCCCGACCCTGGCCGCCCATCCGTTCAACGCGGTGCTGCTCACCTCCGAGTGCGCGGCGGTGCTGATGATCCTGCTGCGCAAGCGGGCGCAGCGGATGGATATCTCGGCCTACGCAGTGACCATCGCGCTGGTGGGCACCACCGCGGGCCTCCTGGTGGAGCCGGGCGGCGACAGCGTGGGGCCGGCGTGGGCCGGCGGGCTGATCATGCTGATCGGCGGCCTGCTCAGCATCGCGGCCAAGGTGTCGCTGAACCGCAGCTTCGGCCTCACCGCCGCCAACCGCGGCATCAAGCGCGACGGGCCGTACCGGTTCATGCGCCACCCGATGTACGCCGGCTACATGATCACCCAGGCCGGCTTCTTCCTGGCCAACCCGACCGCCTGGAACCTCAGCGTCTACGCCATTGCGTGGGGCGTGCAGATCCTGCGGATCCTGGCCGAGGAGAAGGTCCTGAACCAGGACGAGACCTACCGTGAATACGCTGGCGCCGTGCCGTTCCGGCTGGTTCCGGGCGTGTTCTAGCCAAGATCTCATCACCCAAGACACTCGTCTGGCCCGGCTTGTCCGGGCCACCCATTGCCTCAGGCGTCGCCGATGGTGTCGCGGCGGTGACCTCCGGGCCTCCTCGTCAACGAAGGTGATCATGGGTCCCCCGGACAAGCCGGGGGATGACGACTTGGGTTGGGATGAGTCGTCGCCCTAGGACCGACTCACCCGCTGGGCTAAGAACGCAGCATGAACGTGCTGCTGATCCTGACCATCGTGCTGGCGTTGACGGCGGCCGTCGCCATCGCCTGGGCGCTCAAGGAGCGCGGCCGCGCCTCTGCCGCCGAGCTGAAATCCAAGCTGCTGGAGGGCCAAGGCGAGCTGTTGCGGGCCCAGGTGACCCAGTCGGCGGCGGGCGTCGCCGAGGAGATTCTGCGGCGCAACGAGGAGGTGGTCCGCAACCGCGAACAGCTAGCCCAGGCGCGCATGGAAGCGCAGCTCAAGCCGGTGGCCGAGAGCCTGGAGAAGTTCCAGGCCCACGTGACAGCGGTGGAGAAGGCGCGCGCCGAGGAGACCGGCGGCCTGAAGGAGCAGATCGCCAGCCTGCTGGCCGCCTCCACCGCCACGCAGGATGAAGCCCGGAAACTCTCGGCGGCGCTGCGGCGCGGAGCCGGCGTACAGGGCCGCTGGGGCGAGCAGACGTTGCGCAACGTGCTGGAGGCGGCCGGGCTGTCGGGCCGGTTCGACTTCACCGAGCAGACCTCGACCGACACCGAGGAAGGGCGCCGGCGGCCGGACGTGACGGTGAAACTGCCCGGCGGCGGCCTGTTCGTGATCGACGCCAAGTGCTCGCTGAACGCCTTCCTGGAACTGCAGGACGCCGTCGACGACCTGGGCCGCGACGCCGCCGGCGTGCGGCACGTGCAGAGCGTGAAGGGCCACGTCCAGGGCCTGTCGGCCAAGGCCTACTGGGACCAGTTCGACAACTCGCCGGACTTCGTGGCGATGTTCGTGCCGCTGGATTCGGCGCTGGCGGCGGCGCTGGACCGCGCGCCGGAGCTGATGAACGACGCCATGGACCGGCGCGTGGTGATCGTGACGCCGTCCACCCTGTTCGCGCTCTGCAAGGCGGTGGTCTACGGCTGGCGGGTCGAGGAGCAGGCGGCCAACGCCCAGAAGATCGCCGAGCTGGGCAAGGAACTCTACAAGCGCATCGCCGTGATGGGCGCGCACGCGGGCTCGGTGGGCAAGGCGTTGGAGGCGGCGGTCAGCCGCTACAACCAGTTCGTGGGCTCGCTGGAAACCCAGGTGCTGACCCAGGCGCGCCGCTTCGAGGAGCTGAAGGTCGAGCACCAGGGCCGGCCGGTGGAAACGCTCGAGGCGCTGGAAGCCGCCGTGCGCCCGTTGGTCAAGCTGACCGAGGACGAGCAGCCGACGGTGCGGCTCGCGGCGGGCGGCGAGGGTTAGGCGGGAAGACCAGAAGCCGCAGCTTCTCCTACCTTGACGCTCAGATATCGGCCCCTTACCTCCGCGCCATGGCCCTGCGTGAGATCCTCGTCGTCCCCCATCCTGTCCTGAAGCAGGTCTCGAAGCCCGTCGACATGGTCGACGATGAGCTGCGGGCGCTGATGGATGACATGCTGGAGACGATGTACGAGGCGCCCGGCATCGGCCTGGCGGCGATCCAGATCGGCGTGCCCAAGCGGGTGATCGTCATGGACCTGCACCGCCCCGAGGAGCCGAAGGAACCACGCTTCTTCGTGAACCCGGAGATCCTGTGGGCGTCGGAAGAGACCGCGCCCTACGAGGAGGGCTGCCTGTCGGTGCCGGAGATCTACGACGAGGTCGAGCGGCCGGCGAAGGTGAAGCTGCGCTACATGAACTACCAGGGCGAGACGGTCGAAGAGGACGCCGAGGGCCTGTTCGCCGTCTGCATCCAGCACGAGATGGACCACTTGGACGGCGTCCTGTTCATTGACCACCTGAGCCGCCTGAAGCGCGAGCAAGCGATCAAGAAGGTGAAGAAGCTGGTGAAGGCGGCCTAATCCCCTCCCCAGGAGGGGAGGGAATGTGCCCTACTTCCTATCCTCAGCCGGCTTGTCCCCGTGCTTCGCATCCACCGCGGCCTTCGCTTCCGCTGCGCCTTCCTTCGCCCCTTCGGCTGCGCCCTTCACCGCGCCCTTGGTGACGTCGGCGGCGTCGTGGGCGGCGTCCTTGAGGGCAGCGCCGGCTTCCTTCACCGCGGTGGAGTTGGCGGCTTCCTTGGCCTTGTCGCCGACCTCCTGGCCGGCCGCCTTCACGTCGGCAGTGGTTTCGTTGACGCCGGACTTGGTGCAGGCGCCCAGGGAGAGGGCCAGGGCGGCGGCGGAGAGGATGATGAGCTTGCGCATGTCGGGCTCCTGACGTTCGCGTCTTCCAACGGCCACGCTTGGCGGGAAGTTCCCTTCGCGGGCGCCCTCCGCTAGACCGCAGCCATGCGTCTCGCCTTCCTCGGCACTCCGGACTTCGCGGTCTCCGCGCTCAGCGCCATCGTGGCCGCGGGGCACCAGGTGGTGTGCGTCTATTCGCAGCCGCCGGCCCCGCGGGGGCGCGGGCATGACCTGAAGCCCTCGCCGGTCCACGCCTTCGCCCAGGCGCACGGCATTCCGGTGCGCACGCCGGTCTCGATGCGTGACCCCGCCGAGATCGCGGCATTCGCGGCGCTGGGGCTGGACGCGGCCGTGGTGGTGGCGTTCGGCCAGATCCTGCCGGCGGCCGTGCTGGACGCGCCGCGGCTGGGGTCGTTCAACGTGCACGCCTCGCTGCTGCCGCGCTGGCGGGGGGCCGCGCCGATACAACGTTCCATCATGGCCGGGGATCGCATCACTGGCGTCATGGTCATGCGGATGACCGAGGGCCTGGACGAGGGGCCCGTGCTGGCGACCACCACCCTGCGCATCGACGCGCTGGAAACCACCGCGACGCTGCACGACCGGCTGGCGGCGGCGGGGGCGGAGCTGATCGTGACGACGCTGGCCGACATCGCCGCCGGGCGGGCGGTGGAGACGCCGCAGGCCGACGACGGCGTCACCTACGCCAAGAAGCTGTCGGCCAAGTTCGCGCGGCTGGACTGGACGAAGCCGGGCCGGGTGCTGGACGGCAAGATCCGCGGCTACTCGCCCTCGCCGGGCGCCTGGTTCGAACTGCCGAGCGAGAAGGGGCCGGTACGGGTGAAGGCGCTGCTGTCCGCGTTCGAGGACGAGCCGGGCGAGCCGGGCGTGACCCTGGACGACCGGCTGCTGGTCGCGACCGGCGAGGGCGCCGTGCGGCTGCTGCGGGTGCAGCGCGAGGGCCGCGGGCCGCAGGACGCCGAGGTGTTCCTGCGCGGCACGCCGGTGCCGGCGGGGACGAGGCTGGGCTGATGCCGCGCTACCGCCTCCTCGTCGAGTATGACGGTGGGCCCTATTGCGGGTTCCAGGCGCAGGCGAACCTGCCGTCGGTGCAGGGCTCGATCGAGCGCGCGGTGTTGGGCTTCACTGGCCAGACCCTGCGGATCATCGCGGCGGGCCGCACCGACACCGGCGTGCACGCGACCGGACAGGTGGTGCACGTCGACCTGGAGAAGGACTGGCCGGCCGAGACCGTGCGCAACGCGCTCAACGCCCACCTGGGCCGCGAGCCGATCGCCATCCTGGAGGCCAGCGTCGCCGAGCCGGACTGGCATGCGCGGTTCTCCGCCACCGGGCGGAAGTACCGCTACCGCATCCTGGACCGGCCCGCCCGGCCGGCGCTGGACCAGGGCCGGGTGTGGCACGTGAAGCGGCCGCTGGACGCCGAGGCGATGCATGGCGCGGCCCAGGCGCTGGTGGGCCATCACGACTTCACCACCTTCCGCGACCTGAACTGCCAGGCGAAGTCGCCGCTGAAGTCGCTGGACGTGGCGCGGGTGACGCGGCTGGCCGACGAGGTGGTGCTGGTCTTCGAGGCCCGCTCGTTCCTGCACCGCCAGGTCCGCTCGATGACCGGCACCCTGGCCGAAGTCGGCATCGGCCGCTGGGCCGCCGCCGACGTGGCCGACGCCCTGGCGGCGCGTGACCGCAAGGCCTGCGGACCCGTGGCGCCGGCCGATGGGCTCTATCTGACGGGCGTGACGTACTGAGCCTCAGTTCCTCCCGCTCTGGGGGAGGTGTCGCCGAAGGCGACGGAGGGGGGCCGCTCAGAGCGTGGTGTCGCACGCAGCTCCGACCGTCGTGGAGGACCCCCGCCCTCAGCTTCGCTGACACCTCCCCCGGTGGGGAGGAACTGCCTATATCGACCTCAGCAGCAACGGAGACCGACCCCCCATGTCCCAGGGCCCCTGGAGCCACCATTCCCGCAGCGCCAGTGTCGCGGACGACATCGACTTCGAGATCAAGGGCCAGGAACTGCAGTTCGTCGAGATCGAGCTGGACCCCGGCGAGAGCGCGGTGGCCGAGGCCGGCTCGTTCGTCTGGAAGGACGCCTCGATCGAGATGACCACGGTGTTCGGCGACGGCTCCGGGCAGCAGGGCGGCGGGTTCATGGGCGCGCTGCTGGGCGCCGGCAAGCGGCTGGTCACCGGCGAGAGCCTGTTCACCACGGTCTTCACCCACCAGGGCCGGGGCAAGGCCCGTGTGGCCTTCGCCTCGCCGACCCCGGGCTCGATCTTGCCGATCAAGCTGGACTCGGTCGGCGGCACGCTGATCTGCCAGAAGGACAGCTTCCTGGCGGCGGCGCGCGGCGTCTCGATCGGCATCGCCTTCCAGCGGCGGATGATGACCGGCCTGTTCGGCGGCGAGGGCTTCATCATGCAGAAGCTGGACGGCGACGGCTGGGTGTTCGTGCAGATGGGCGGCACCCTGGTCGAGCGCGAGCTGGCGGCGGGCGAGGTGGTGCACGTCGACACCGGCTGCCTGGCCGCCTTCACCCCCAGCGTCGACTTCGACCTGGAGATGGTGCGCGGGGTGAAGAGCATGGTGTTCGGCGGTGAGGGCGTGTTCTTCGCCCGCCTCACCGGACCCGGGAAGGTCTGGATCCAGTCGCTGCCGTTCTCGCGTCTGGCCGGGCGCATGCTGGCGGCCGCCGGCGGCGCGGGCCAGAACCGCGGCGAAGGCTCGGTGCTGGGCGGTCTGGGCGATTTGATCGGCGGGAATAACTAGGGCGACCTCTTACCTCCCGCCGCTACGCGGGGGAGGTAAGAAAATACCGCGCGATGATCCGCGAATAGACCTGCTGCAGGCGGCGGATCTCGGCGACGGGGGCGCGTTCGTCGACTTGGTGCATGGTCTTGCCGACCAGGCCGACCTCGATCACCGGGCACAGCGCACGGATGAAGCGGGCGTCGGAGGTGCCGCCGCTGGTGGAGAGTTCCGGCGCCGCGCCGGTGACGTCGGCGACGGCGGCCGCGACCAGGTCGGTGAACGCGCCGCGCTCGGTCAGGAACGCTTCGCCGCTGATGGCGGACGTGACGGTGACCTTGCCGGCGAAGCCCTCACCGACCTTAGATGCTTCAAGATCGAACCAATCGGCCAGGGCGCGTCCGGTATGGTTCGGGTTGAAGCGGATGTTCAGCCGCGCGCGGGCCACGCCGGGGATGACGTTGGTGGCCGTGTTGGGCGCCTCGATCATCGTCACTTCAAGATTGGACGGTTGGAACTCGGCGTAGCCGTCGTCCAACCGCCGCGCCTGCAGCGCGGCCAGCAGGCGGATCAGCACCGGAACCGGATTGGCCGCCCGGTGCGGATAGGCCACGTGGCCGGAGACGCCCTCGACCACGATGTCGGCGTTGATCGAGCCGCGGCGGCCGACCTTGACCATGTCGCCGAAGGTCTCGGCGGACGTGGGCTCGCCCACCACGCAATGGTCGATGACCTCGCCCTCGGCGGCCAGGGCGTCGACGACCTTGGTGGTGCCGTCGGTGGCCACGCCCTCCTCGTCGCCGGTGATCAGGAACGAGATCGACCCGGTGACGGTCCCCGCCGCGATGGCCTCGGCGCACGCCGCGGCGAAGGCGGCGATGGCCGACTTCATGTCCACCGACCCCCGGCCGATCAGCACACCCTCGACCACCTCGGCGGCGAAGGCGTCCTTCGACCACGCCCCCGAGTCGCCCACCGGCACCACGTCGGTATGGCCGGCGAAGCAGAGGTTGGGCCGGGCGGTCCCGTAGCGCGCGTAGAGGTTCTCGATCTCGCCGAACTTCATGCGCCGGCAGGCGAAGCCCAGCTTCGACAAGGTCTCCTCGACGATCGCCATCGCGCCGGCGTCGGCGGGCGTCACCGAGGGGCGGCGGATCAGGTCGCGGGTCAGTTCGACGGCGTCGATGGCGGTGTCGAGGGTGGCTGGGGTTTCGGACGGCATGGCGGCCCTCTACCTAGGAATCCGAGGCAGCGCGAGGACCAATGCCCAAGATCGACATCGACAAGGCGCCGACCCGGTTCGGCTCGGCCTATCCGCCGCCCCACGACGCGCCGTGCGCCGACCGCCGGCGCTGGAAGCTGGGCGACGCGGCGGGGCTGACGCAGTTCGGGGTGAACATGATCCGCCTGGCCCCAGGCGTGTGGTCCAGCCAGCGGCACTGGCACACGGCCGAGGACGAGTTCGTCTGGGTGGTGTCGGGCGAGGTCGTGCTGGTCACCGACGCGGGCGAGGAGGTGCTGCGGGCCGGCGACTGCGCGGGCTTCAAGGCGGGCGTCGCCGACGGCCACCAGATCCAGAACCGTTCGGACGCTGAGGCGGTGCTGCTGGAGATCGGCACGCGGGCGCCGCTGACCGACCACTCGGACTACCCCGACCTAGACATGATCGTCGGGCCCGACGAGGTCTACCGCCACCGCGACGGGACCGCCTACGACCACGGCCAGGGACGCAAACGCTGATGCCCAAGATCGATATCGACGCCGTCGCTCTGAGCTCGGGCTGCAGCTATCCGCATCCCTTCAAGGACATCTGCCTGGGCGCCACCTGGCGCAAGCTGGGCGACGCGGCCGGGCTGGACCAGTTCGGCGTCAACCTGGTGCGCCTGCCGCCGGGCAAGTGGTCCAGCCAGCGGCACTGGCACACCCTGGAGGACGAGTTCATCTGGATGCTGCAGGGCGAGGTGGTCTGCGTCGAGGACGACGGCGACCACGTGCTGCGGCCGGGCGACGGCATCGGCTGGAAGGCCGGCTCGACCAACGCCCACTGCCTGCAGAACCGCAGCGACCGCGACGCCGTCTACCTGGAGATCGGCACGCGCCGGCCGGACGCCGACGCCTGCGACTACCCCGACATCGACATGACCGCCCGCCCCGGCGAGCCCTTCTACCGCCACCGCGACGGGACGCCGTATCCGGAGGCGTAGGACGGCGGTGCGCGACAAGTTGCTCCCCCGTTGGGGGAGCTGTAGGCGAAGCCGACTGAGGGTGTCCTCCACGACGGTCGGAGCTGCGTGCCGCACGACGTTCTGAGCGGACCCCCTC
>CBHTUE010000102.1:0-15181 GCA_966096115.1 uncultured Phenylobacterium sp. | reverse complement strand
GTCATCCCGGACGGCCGCAGGCCGATCCGGGACCCAGGAGGACCGGGCGCGGAGCTTGAACCTCCTGGGTCCCGGCTCTCCCCTTCGCGGAGCCTGTCCTCGGGCCGACCTGCGGTCGGACCCGGGGGGCCGGGATGACGGAGTTGGAAACGGGCATGAGCGAAGACGCCAAAGCTCCACCGCGCGAGGGCAGTCTCGACGCGCCGTTCCGTCGCCCGATCCTGTGGCAGGACGACGAGTACTACGACCTCGCCAAGGTCGAGGCCGAGCTGCAGCGGCAGTTCGACGTCTGTCACACGTGCCGGCGCTGCTTCAATCTGTGCGACAGCTTCCCGCGCATGTTCGACGCCATCGACGAGGGCCCGACGGGCGAGATCGACGGCATCGGGCCCAAGGAGCACGCCCACATCGCCGAGGCCTGCACCCTCTGCGACATGTGCTTCCTGACCAAGTGCCCCTACGTCCCGCCGCACCCCTTCGACATCGACATCCCGCACCTGATCCTGCGCTACCGCGCCGCCAAGCGGCGGGCCGGCGAAAAGCACTTCGTGCAGGAGCAGCTGGGCCAGACCGACCGCAACGGCAAGCTGGCCAAGCCGGTGGCCGGCCTCGCCAACTGGGCCAGCGCGCGCAAGAACACGCCGCTGCGCAAGCTGCTGGAAGGCATCGCCCAGATCGACGCCGAGGCGGAGCTGCCCCAGTACCATTCGCGCACGGCCACCGATCGGCTGAAGACGCCGCTGGCGCCCAATCCGCAAGGTCCCGCCTTCGGCAAGCGCAAGGTGGCGATCTATGCGACCTGCTTCGTCGACTACAACAAGCCCGACGTCGCCGTGGCCGCCGCCAAGGTGCTGGCGCACCAGGGCTGCGAAGTGAAGCTGGTCTATCCCGAATGCTGCCGGATGCCGCAGATGGAAGCAGGCGACGTGGCCGAGGTGGCCGGCGCGGCGCGCCGCGTGTCCAAGGCCTTCGCCTCCTACATCGTCGACGGCTACGACGTGGTCGCGCTGACCGCCTCCTGCGGCCTGATGATGAAGTTCGAGTGGCCGCTGATGCTGCCCGACGACCCTGAGGTCGGCCGGCTGTCCGCCGCCACGAAGGACATCTGCGAATACGTCATGGAGCTCAGCAAGGCCCACGGCCTGACGCCGGGCCTGCAGACGGTCGAGGGCGGCGCCACGGTCCACCATGCCTGCCACGCGCGGGCCCAGAACATGGGCGCCAAGTCGGCCGAGATGCTGCGGCTGGTCCCGGGACTGAAGGTCGACGTGGTCGAGCGTTGCTCCGGCCACGGCGGCACCTTCGGCGTCATGAAGGCCACCCATGGCGTCGCCAACAAGGTGGGCAAGCCGGCCGCCAAACAGGTGGCGGGCAAGGCCAACGACACTCTGTGTTCGGACTGCCCGCTGGCCTGCAAGCACCTGGTCCAGCTGATCGCCGACGACCCCAAGGCCGAGGGGCCGGCCCCCACCCAGGCCCACCCGATCGAGGTGTTCGCCCGCGCCTACGGAGTGCTGTGATGCCGCTCGCCGAACGCAAGATCACGCCCGCCGACCTGCTGCCCGACGCCGAGTTCGCCTCCCGCCGCAAGACGTGGCGCGCCGAGCTGCTGCCGGTGAAGCGCCTGCGCCGCATCGAGCTGGGTCCCTACTGCACCTTCTACTTCGAGAGCTACGACACCATGCTCTTCCAGGTGCAGGAGATGCTGCTGATCGAGAAGGGCGGCGCGGCCCAGGTGCCGGACGAGCTGGAAGCCTACAACCCGCTGATCCCCAACGGCTCGGAACTGGTCGCCACGATCATGTTCGAGATCGACGACCCGGTCCGGCGCGAGGCGGTGCTGAACCGGCTGGGCGGCGCGGAGGACTGCTTCTTCATCCAGGTCGGCGCCGAGCGGGTCATGGGCGTGCCCGAGGGCAACATCGAACGCACCCGCGAGGACGGCAAGACCTCCTCGGTCCACTTCCTGCGCTTCCCGCTGGAGCCGAAGCACATTGCCGTCTTCCGCGACCCGGCCACCGAGATCCTGATCGGCTGCAGCCACGACCAGTACAGCCACCGCGCCGGGCTGAGCCCCGCCAGCCGCGCGGAACTCGCGCGGGACTTCGCTTAGCCCTCAACACTCACCGTCATCCCCGGCCTTGTGCCGGGGACCCATAAACGCAAGCGGCGACAGGCTCACCGCCGCGGCGCGGTGCTCCTCCGGCGCCGCCTGCGTTTCTGGGTGGCCGGGACAAGCCCGGCCATGACGTCCCAGGGTGGCGGAGGCTACCGCCCGTGCGTCAGCGACGCCGTCGGCGTGGCGGCCGGCTTCGCGGCTTCGGCCAGCAGATACGCACGCAGGTCCTCGGCGCTGGCTTCGTCGAAGAACCGGCGGAACGGAGCCATGCCGTGGGGCTTCTTGGCGCCCTTCAGCACGATGGCGTCGAAGCCGACCGGTTCGAGGATGGCCGGGGACCTGGCCAGCACCGGCAGGTAGCCGCCGGCGTTGTGGCAGGTGACGCAGAACTGCGCCGCCAGCTTCTCGCCCTTGGCCGGGTCGCCCTTCGACGCCGTGGCGGTCTTCAGGTCCAGCGGCGGTTGCGCCACCGGCGCCGGGAACGGCGTCGGGACCGTCTTGCCGTCCAGCTTGAAGACCAGCAGCCGGCCCTTGCGGCGCGGCTCCAGCCCGCCCATGCCGCCGGCGCCGCCGAAGCCCACCATCAGGGCCACGTACTGCTCGCCGTCGATCTCATAGGTGGACGCGGGCGCGATCGCCGGGGCGCCGGTGTCGTAGCTCCACACCTGCTTGCCGGTCGCCGCGTCGAAGGCCATGAACTTGTGGCCCGCCGCGTGGAACACCAGCCCGCCGGCCGTGGCCAGCACGCCCGAGCGCCAGGGCTCGGGGAAGTCGACCTTCCAGCGGGGCTTCTTGGCCACCGGATCCCAGGCGATCAGCTGGCCGAACGGCGTCGGCTGCACCCGGGTCGGCGAAAGGGTCGACGGCCCCAGGCCCAGGTTCCAGGCGCCGGGCACGAACTTGAATTCCTTGGGGTCGGCGTAGTCCATGTAGAGGGTCTGCGCCGGGATATAGACCAGGTTCTCCTTCGGGCTGAACGCCATCGGCTGCCAGTTGTGGCCGCCCAGCGCGCCGGGGGTCTGCTCGTTCTCCACGCCGTTCTCATAGCGGGCGCCGGGGGCCTCCACGGGCCGGCCGGTGGCGAGGTCGACGCCCGTCGCCCAGGTGTTCTTCACGAAGGCGTCGGCCGACAGCAGCTTTCCGGTCGCGGCCTGCAGCACGTAGAAGAAGCCGTTCTTGTTGGCCTGCATCACCACGTGCTCGGTCTTCCCGCCGATCGGCAGGTCGGCGACCATCAGGTGCTGGGTGGCGTCGAAGTCCCAGTCGTCGCGAGGCGTGGTCTGGTAGTGCCAGACGTACTCGCCGGTGTCGGGCCGGAGCGCTACGATGGAGGCGGCGAACAGGTTGTCGCCCTTGCCGCCGGTGCGCAGCTTGCTGTTCCACGGGCCGGCGTTGCCGGTGCCCACGAAGATCAGGTCCGACTTCACGTCATAGGTGATGGGATCCCACGGCGTGGCGCCGCCGCCACCGTCCTTCCAGGCGCCATCCGACCAGGTGGCGTTGACCTTTTCCTTCATCACCTTGTCCGAGGCGGCGTTGTCGGCCGCGCCCGTCGGGTTCGGCGTCATGTGGAAGCGCCAGTCCAGCTTGCCGGTCGCCGCGTCGTAGGCGCTGACGTAGCCGCGGACGGGATACTCGGCGCCGCCGTTGCCGATGATGATCTTGCCCTTCACCGCCCGCGGGGCGCCGGTGATCGTGTAGGGCTGGTTCGGGTCGGTGGTCTGGACCGTCCAGGCGATCTTGCCGGTCTTGGCGTCCAGCGCCACCAGCCGGCCGTCCAGCGTGCCCAGGTAGACCTTGCCGCCCCACAGCGCGACGCCGCGGTTCACGACGTCGCAGCAGGCGTTGAAGCCCTTCTCGCCGGGAACTTCCGGATCGTAATGCCAGAGCTCCTTGCCGGTCTTGGCGTCGTAGGCGAACAGCTTCGACCAGGTCGTCGTGGTGTAGAGGATGCCGTCCGCCACCAGCGGGGTCGCCTCCTGGCCGCGGTCGGTGTCGAAGCTGGACCACCAGGCCACGCCCAGGCGGCCGACGGTGTCCTTGTTGACCTTGTCCAGCGGGCTGAACCGCTGTTCGTCATAGGTCCGGCCGTACGACAGCCATTCCCCGGCCTTGGCGGCCTCGATCCGTTTGGCGTCAACGCCGCCGCCCTTCTGGCAGGCCGTGACCGTCAAGGCGGCGCAAAGCACCGCCGCCCAACGCAGCATCCGATCCATATGGCGCTTCCCCGGTATGTGTTTTGCCGCACTCTACGCTCAGGATCGGGAGCTGCGCCATGCTTCCCATACGGCAGGAGACTTGTGCTCGCCGTTGTGATTATCGCCGCCAGCCGGGACGCCTAGATTGCAGCCACGCCGTCGCGAACGGCGTTCGCCAATTCCTCGAAAGGCCCTACGTGCGCCATAACCTCATGTTCGCCGCGGTCGCCGCGGCCCTGATCTTTTCGCCGGCCGCGGGCCTGGCCCAGTCCAGCCCCAACCCTGCGGAGGTGAAGGCGGGCAGCTATGCCGCCGATCCGGCGCATACCAAGATCACCTGGTCGGTGAACCACTTCGGCTTCACGACCTACATCGGCCAGTTCAGTCAGGTCGCCGCGACCCTGAAGCTGGATCCGAAGTCGCTCAGCGCGACCAGCCTGGAGGCTGCTGTGCAGACGGCCTCCGTCGGCACGTTCAACCCGGCGCTGGACAACCATATCAAGTCGCCCGACTTTCTGGACGTCGCCAAGTTCCCGACGGCCACCTTCAAGGCCACCTCGGTCAAGCAGACCGGCGAGCGTACCGCCGACATCGCGGGCGACCTCACCCTGCACGGCGTGACGAAGCCTGTGGTGATCCAGGCCACCTTCAACCGCGGCGGCTCGAACCCGGCCGATAAGGCCTATCGCCTGGGGTTCTCCGGCAAGACGGTGATCAAGCGCACCGAGTTCGGCATCAAGACCTATGCCCCGGCCGTCGGCGACGAGGTCACGCTGCAGATCGAGGCCGAGCTGAAGGCGGCGTCGTAAGGCGAAAAGGGCCGCCCTCGCGGGCGGCCCTGAACGTCTCGCAACGGACGGGCTATCAGCCCTTCAGGTCGCCGAACTTGCCGCCGTCAGCGGCCAGCTTCTCCAGGAGGGCGGCGGGCTTGAAGTCGTCGCCCATCGCGCCCTGGAACTCCTTCATCTTGGCCAGCACCTTCTGCGGGCCGCCGACGAGGTCGCCGTAGAACATCGGGCCGCCGCGGTAGACCGGCCAGCCGTAGCCGTTGATCCACACCGTATCGACGTCCGACGCGCGGATCGCCTTGCCCTCTTCCAGGATCTTCACGCCCTCGTTGATCATCGGGAAGATGCAGCGTTCCAGGATCTCCTCGTCGGAGATCTTCCGCGGGTTGCGGCCCGACTTGACGATCAAGTCGTTGATCACCTTCTCGGTGAAGGGGCTGGGCTTGGCGACGCGGTTCTCGTCGTAGTCGTAGTAGCCGGCGCCCGTCTTCTGGCCGCGGCGGTCGGCCTCGCACAGCACGTCGCGGATGGTCTCGCCCTTCGAGTTCTCCTTCACCCACCCGATGTCCAGGCCGGCCAGGTCGCTCATGGCGAACGGGCCCATGGGGAAGCCGAAATCGTAGAGCACGCGGTCCACATCCCAGGGCATGGCGCCTTCCAGCACCAGCTTCTGGGCCTCGCGCTGGCGCTGGCTCAGCATGCGGTTGCCGATGAAGCCCGGGCAGACGCCGGCCAGTACGGCGACCTTGCCGATCTTCTTGGCCAGCTTCATCGAGGTGGCGATGACGTCCTTGGCGGTCTTCTCGCCCCGAACGATCTCCAGCAGCTTCATGACGTTGGCCGGTGAGAAGAAGTGCAGGCCGATGACGTCCTGCGGCCGGCTGGTCACCGAGGCGATCTCGTCGACGTTCAGGTAGCTGGTGTTCGAGGCCAGGATCGCCCCCGGCTTGGCGATCTTGTCGAGCTGGGCGAAGACGTCCTTCTTGATGTCCATCCGCTCGAACACGGCCTCGATGATGAGGTCGCAGTCGGCCAGGGCCGACAGGTCGGTGCCGCCCGAGAGCAGGCTCATGCGCTTTTCGGTCTCTTCCGGCTTCGCGCCGCGCGAGCGCTCGTAGTTCTTGCGGATGGTGACTAGGCCGCGGTCGAGAGCTTCCTGCTTCAGCTCGACGATCGTCACCGGGATGCCGATGTTGACGAAGTTCATCGAGATGCCGCCGCCCATGGTGCCGGCGCCCAGGACGCCCACCTTCTTGATCTCGCGCAGCGGGGTGTCGTCCGGCACTTCGGGGATCTTGTTCGCCTGGCGCTCGGCGAAGAAGTAGTAGCGCTGGGCGGCCGACTGGGTCCCGCTCATCAGCCCGCCGAACAGCCGGCGCTCCTCGGCCAAGCCTTCCTCGAACGTCTTCGAGTTCACGGCCGCCTCGATGCACTTGATGTTGGCTTCCGGGGCGTCGAAGCCGCGGAACTTGCGCGCATTGGCCTTGCGGAAGTCGGCGAAGATTTCCGGGTGGCCCTTGGCGGCTTCCAGCTTGGTGTTGTTCTCGCTGATCTTCACCAGCGGCTTGTTCTCGGCGACCGCCTTGTTGGCGAAGGCGATCGCACCTTCCTTCAGCTTGCCTTCCTCGACCAACTCGTCGACCAGGCCCAGCCTGGCGGCTTCCGGCGCCGGCACGTGGCGGCCCGACGTCATCATCTCCAGCGCGGTCTCGACACCGACCACGCGGGGCAGGCGCTGGGTGCCGCCGGCGCCGGGCAGCAGGCCCAGCGCCACTTCCGGCAGGCCCAGGCGCGCCGACGGGACGGCCACGCGATAGTGCGCGCACAGCGCCACTTCCAGGCCGCCGCCCAGCGCGGTGCCGTGGATCGCGGCCACCACCGGAACCGGCGAGTTCTCCATCATCGTCTGCACGTCGAACAGCGACGCCGACGGCTTGCCGGGGGCGCCGAACTCGCTGATGTCGGCGCCGGCGATAAAGGTGCGACCCTCGCAGATCAGCACGATCGCCTTGGCGTCCGACGCGCCCGCGGCCTTGAAGCCTTCGTAGAGGCCGTTGCGAACGTTGGCCGAGAGCGCGTTCACCGGCGGCGAATTCAGGGTGATCACCGCCACGTCGCCGTCGCGGGTCAGGGTCGTCACCGAATTGATCTCGGTCATCTGGCTTCCTCGAAATGTTGGGCGGACCGCTCGTTGAAAGAGGGCGGTCGTGGAAATTCAAACGCGTGTTATAGGCCTCGCCGGGCATGGCCAAGTCAATTGCCGCACAAGGGAATCCGGCCTGCCGTAACGAGAGGGAAGGGGAAGAAAATGGCGACCAATCTGTTCTCGCTGGACGGCAAGGTGGCGCTGGTCACCGGCGGTTCGCGCGGCATCGGCAAGATGATCGCCAAGGGCTTCCTCGAGGCCGGCTGCCGCAAGGTCTACATCACCGCGCGCAAGGCCGCCGCCTGCGACGCCGCCGCCGAAGAACTGGGGCCGCATTGCGTGTCGATCCCGGTCGACATTTCGACCGTCGAAGGCTGCCACGCGCTGACCAAGCGCTACCTCGAGCACGAGTCCAAGCTGGACATCCTGGTGAACAACGCCGGCGCCGCCTGGGGCGCGCCGTTCGAGGAGTATCCGGAGAGCGGCTGGGACAAGGTCGTCGACCTGAACCTGAAGTCGCCGTTCTTCCTCGCCCAGTCGCTGCACCAGGTCCTCAAGGCCAGTGCCACGCACGAGCGGCCGGCCAAGGTGATCAACATCGCCTCGATCGACGGCATCCGCCTGAACCCGCAGGACACCTATGCCTACCATGCCTCGAAGTCGGGCCTGATCTACCTGACGCGGCGGCTGGCGGCGCGGCTGATCGAGGACCACATCGTGATGACCGCCATCGCGCCGGGCGCCTTCGCCAGCGACATGAACCGCGTCGCCCGCGATCAGGGCGATATCGTCGCCAAGCGGATCCCGTCGCGCCGGATCGGCACGGATGAGGACATGCAGGGCGTGGCGATCTACCTGGCCAGCCGCGCCGGCGACTACGTCGTGGGCGAGACGATCGCCGTCGACGGCGGCGTGGCGCTGGCCAGCATGGGCGGGCTCTGAGCGCATCCCTCACCCAAGCCGAGCCGTAAATCCTCGCAGGAGGGGGACTTTCCGCCGCGAGGCGGAATAGTGGAGCGGGCGCACCTGCTCAGAGCCTGATCTCGCCCCCTCCACCATCCTGCTTCGCCCGCTGGGCTTCGCAGGATTTGCGTCAAGTCCTGTGGGCGAAGCAGGATGCCCTTCGAAGCCTTGGCGAAGAAGGGCTGCAGCCGTGCAATATGTGTACTTGATCGAGAGCGTCAGTTCGCCGAATCGCCGGTACGTGGGCACGACAAGCGATCTCAAACGACGCCTGCGAGACCACAACAGCGGCCTAGCCAAACATACGTCTAAGTTCGCGCCCTGGCGTCTGGTTACCTATCTCGCGTTCAGCGATCCATTGAAGGCTCAGGATTTCGAGCTCTATCTCAAGTCTGGGTCGGGTCATGCCTTCGCCAGGAAGCGGCTCTGGTAGCGATGGCGTAGCGGCCAGGACGCCGCGTGGCCGGGGCGCATCGTTTCGGCCGCAACTGCGCTATCAAGGGCGAAGCAGCCGCCGAGCCGATAGCCCTTGCCTGATCCCACGCCCGTCAAACCCCGCCGCCTGAGCCTCATCGTGGCGATGGTCGGCGTGGCGCTGGTGCTGCTCGTCGCGCTGACCTGGATGAACCGCCGGTCGTTGGCGCGCGAGGCGCTGACCGGCTGGCTGAAGTCGCGCGGCGTGGCGGCGCGCGCCGAGGTGGAGACGTTCGGCCCCACGACCTTCACCGCGCGCCTGATGCTCGGCGACCCCAAGGCCCCCGACTTCACCGCCGAACAGGCCGAGGTGCGCTACCGCATCGGCCTCGGCGGGATGCAGGTGCAGTCGGTGCGCCTGCGCCGGCCGGTGCTGCGCGCGAGCCTGCACAACGGCCGCTTCAGCTGGGGGTCGCTGGACCCGCTGGTGCAGGCCTTCCTGCGCGCCCCGCCGCCCGCGACGCGCCAGCCCCGGATCAGCGTGGAGAACGGCCTGCTGCTCCTGGCCACCGACTACGGCCCCGTCCGCTTGGCCGCCAACGCCGTGGTCGACGACAGCAAGCTGGTGAGCCTCGCCGGGACCACCGCGCCCGCGCACCTGAAGGGCCCAGCCTTCGACGTCGAGGCCGGCGCGGCGTCCTTCTCGGCGGTGACGGCGAACGGGCGGATCACGGCGAAGGCGGACGCGCCGATCGCGCGCTTGGTCGCCGCGACCGCCTCCGCCCGGGACGGCCGCCTGCAACTGGAGCTCGAGGCGCCCTATCCCGACCTGGCCAAGCGACGGGGCGACGGGGCGCTGGTCGTCACGGCCGATATCGCCGGCCGGCAGGTGGCCTTCGCCGGCCGCAGCTTCCAGAGCGCCGATCTCTCTGCCGGCTTCGTCGGCCAGGCCAAGGGCTGGATCACCGATCTCGCCGTGACCGGCCGGGCGACTGCCAACCTCAAGGCCGACGGCGGCGCGGTGGACGCGGCCCGTATTGGGCGCGTCGTCACCGCGGTGGTCGCCGACGACGTGCGCTGGACCCGCTCGGGCGGCGACCGGGTCGCGGCGAAGTTGCGGGTCACGGCAAGCGCCGAAAACCTGACGGCCGCCGAGGCGCGGCTGACCACCCTGACCACCGCGCTGGCGGGTCCGGTCGAGGCCGGCCGCGGCCGCCTGGACCTCACGCTCGCGGGGTCGGTGCTCGGCCAGGGCGGCTATGCCGGCCTCGGCGCGCCGACGCCCGCGGACGCCGGCCAGATGGTCGCGATCAAGCGCGCCGCGCGCAGCTTCCGGATCGCGGCGCCCGCCGTTCGCGCGCGGGTCACGCTGGGCGGGACCTCGCCCGTCGTCAGCGGGGACCTGATCCAGCCGCTGGTCCTGCGTCCGGACAGCGGCGGCGAGGCACGGCTCAGCCAGGACGGCGGGGCCTGGCGCCTGGTGACCACCGGCGGCGGGCTGCCGCAACTCGACGCCCGGCTCAGCCGTCTGGCGTTCGGGACCGAGACGACAGCCGATCTGTCCTTGAAAGGGCAGATCTCGGCCGGGCTGGCGCAGGGCGCCGCCGTCGACGCCGCCGGCCGCCTGCGCATGGCGAACGGCGGGCTCACCTTCACGGCCCAGCGGTGCGCGCAGATCGACGTGGCCCGCCTCGACTTCGGCGCGCCCGGCGTGGAACGCCTGTCGGGCCAGTTCTGCCCGACGGGCGGGCCGATGCTCAGCTTCGCCGGCGGCGACTGGCGCATCGCGGGCCGCGCCGCCGGGGTGCAGGCCGCCGTCCCGTTCGCCCAGGTGCGGGTGAGCGGCGTCGCCGGTCGCCTGGAGGCCGCCAGCCGCCGCGGCCGGCTCAGCGCCCAGGTCGACGTCGCCGCCGGTCGGGTCGAGGACACCGCCGCCCAGGGCCGCTTCGCCCCGGTGCTGGCCAGCGGTCACGCCCGTCTCGCCGACTATGTGTGGGTCGCCGACCTCGCCGTCCGCCAGCCGGGCGGTCCCGAAGTCGGCAGGGCGCACCTGGTGCAGGACACCGGCCTGGGCGTCGGCTTCGTGACCCTGGACTCGGGGACCCTGACCTTCGCCGACGGCGGCCTGCAGCCGGGGCAGCTCTCGCCGATGGCCTCGGCGGTCGGCTCGCCGGCGACCGGGCAGGCGCGGTTCCAGGGCCGCTTCGACTGGGCCCGCCAGGGCGCCGGTAGCAGCGGGAGCCTGTCGCTGAAGGACCTGGGCTTCCAGAGCCCCGCCGGCCGCGTCGAGGGCCTGAGCGGCGAGATCGCCTTCAAGAGCCTGGCCCCGCTGGTCGCCGAGCCCGGCCAGGCGCTGGACGTGGCGTCGGTGCAGGCCATCGTCCCGCTCACCCACCTGCACGCCAAGTTCGCGCTCGCAGACAACCTCCTGAAGATCGAGGGCGGCGAGGCGCTGGTGGGCGGCGGCCGCATCCGGGTCGAGAGCCTGGAGATGCCGCTCGCGCCCGGCGCGCCGGTCCGTGGCGTGCTGGTGTTCGAGGGGGTGCAACTGCACGACCTGGTGGAAGCCACTCCTTTCGCCGACAAGGTCGAACTGGACGCCAGGGTCAGCGGCCGCATCCAGTTCGAGACCCAGGACGGCAAGGTCCGCATCGAGGCTGGCGAGCTGAAGGCGATCCAGCCCGGTCGCCTGTCCATCGACCGCACGGCGCTCACCGGCGTGAGCGCCAGCACCGCGACGCCGCCGACCGTCGCCGTGCCGGACCCCAACGCCACCTTCACCGACTTCGCCTACCAGGCCATGGAGAACCTGGCGTTCGAGCAGCTCACCGCCACCATCGCCACCCGCAACGACGGACGCCTGGGCGTGCTGTTCCACATCGTCGGCAAGCACGACCCGCCGCAGAAGCAGAAGATCAAGCTCAGCATCATGGACCTGATCCAGAAGCGGTTCCTGGGGCGCACCCTGCCGCTGCCCTCGGGCACGGGGGTGAACCTGACGCTGGACACCAGCCTGAACCTGGACGACCTGCTGGCCGACTATGCCAACTTCCGCAAACTGCACGGTTCAGGTCAGGTTCAGCCGTGAAGCTTCATAAGCCTCGTCATGATGGAGACCACCGAATGAGAGCCGTCCTGCTGCCAGCGCTAGCCGCCCTCGGGCTGCTGGGCCTCGGCGCCTGCACGCCGACCGTGAGGGTCGAGGTGGCGCCGATCACCATCTACGCCAAGCTGGACGCCAATGTCCGGCTCCAGCTGGACGAGGACGTCAAAGCCCTCATCCAGAAGAACCCCAACCTCTTCTAGAGACCGAGGAGGAGAGAGATCATGAGACACGACCTCAGCATCACCGCCGCCGTGCTGGCCGCCCTGGCGATCGCCCCGGCCGCCGCCATCGCCATGGACGCCAAGTCCGCCGTCGACGCCGCCAAGGCGGCCGGCGTCGTGGGCGAACAGGCCGACGGCTTCCTCGGCTTCGTGAAGGCCTCCAGCGACACGGCGCTCAAGGCCGCCGTGCAGGAGATCAACGACGGCCGCGCCGCGCTCTACCGCCAGGCGGCCGCCAAGAACGGCGTCTCGCCCGAAGCGGCCGGCGCGTCGGCCTACACCACCATCGTCCAGGCCAAGCTCAAGCCGGGCGAGTACTACAAGCCGGCCAACGGCGGCTGGGTGAAGAAGTAGGCTCCGGTCGCGCGCCAACCGCCGTCGGCGCGGCGCGCATTGACGGACCGCAAGGTCCGCAACTGGAAACGCCCCGCAGCATCGCCCGGCGGCGCCGCAACGACGGCGCTGCAGGAGGATCGGCATGGCGGACTCATTCCGGTTGTCGGCGCCGAAGGTCGTGGGTTGGTCGGCGCCGTTCCGATGGTTGGCCGGCGGGTGGACGGACCTCTGGCGGGCATGGCCGGCCTGCCTGGCCTACGGCTTCGCCGTGGCCGCCGGGTGCGCGGGCCTGGCGGCGCTGCTGATCGCCACGAACATGGCCTTCTGGGTCTTCGCTCTCACCTGCGGCTTCGTGTTCATCGCCCCGGTGCTGGCCATGGGACCCTACGAGGCGGGTCGCCGGATCGAGACGGGCCAGCGCGTGACCCTGGGGTCGGTGTTCCTCGTGCCCCAGGCCTTCCGCCAGGACGCCGCCTACCTGGGGCTGACCCTTCTGGTCATCTTCTTCATCTGGGGCCAGGTCGCCCAGATCGTCTATGGCCTGTCGACCTACGAGATCCACCGGACGTTGCCCGCCCTAGCCGATTTCGCCCTCCGCACAGCGAAGGGACGGCGGATGCTGATCGTGGGGTCCATGATCGGCGGGGTGATCGCGTTCCTGACCTACTGCCTCGTCGTGGTCTCCATGCCTATGCTGCTGGACCGCCGCAACTCGGTGTTCGAGGCCACCGTCACCAGCGTGCGCGCCGTAAACGCCAACTTCGCGCCGATGCTGCTCTGGGCCTTCATCCTCGCCGTCCTGACCCTGGGCAGCGCGGCCACCGGCTTCGCGGCGCTGGTGGTGGTGTTCCCGTGGCTCGGCCTCTCCAGCTGGCGGGCGTACCGCGACCTCGCGTACGCGCGCGGCTGATCAGGCGGCGACGCGCCCGGATCGCCGCCGCAGCCTGGAGCCGGCGAGGCCGAAGCCCGCGATCGTCAGGGCCCAGGCGGCCGGCTCCGGGGCGGCCGACGACGAGGCGACGGAGGCGACGACGAAGCGCTCGCTGTGCGCCGAAGTGAGGAACGTGAGACCGTCCACCGAGATCACTTCGCTGTTCGTCGCGAAGCAGCCGGTGTTGCTGACGCACCAGAGCGGCTTCGGATCGGGCCCCGCCGTGGTGATCGCAAAGAGGTTGGCGAAGAACGACGGCGGCACGTCGTAGTCGAAGATCAGATCGCTGGCCGTCGCCGACAGCGCGTGGCCGAAGACGATCGCCGCGGAATTGTTCAGCCCGCCGGGCCCTTGCAGTGCGATCTTCACGGACCCGTCGGTCATCTTGACCGTCCAGTCCAGGATGTTGCCCGTCGACAGTTCGCCCAGCGTGCCGTCGGTGGTGAACGAGAGGTCCACCGAGCCGTCGCCCACGGCGCGGCTGGCCACATAGGTGATGTTGGCGACAGCCTGACCCGCGGCCAGGAGTGCGAGGGAGGCCGCAACGGCGAGGACTGCGATCTTCATGGAGTTCTCCTGAGAGTGACCGGGCAGGGACGTCAGGCAGGCCTCTCCGGGGGCCAGCCGGTCATCATTTAAACATAGTGATATTATGTTGAAAACGAATACGCCTCAGACGCGAGTGTTGCGGCGCCTCAGGTCGCGGACTGCCCCGCCTGCCAGGGCTTCACGTCGCGCTCGATCCAGTCGAGCAGGGAGCGGTCCAGTAGGGCGAGGCAGGCGTCGATGTCGATCCCGGGATCGCCGCGCGCCAGCGCGAAGGTGGTCTCGTTCATCATCCCCAGGGTCAGGATCGCCATGGGCTTGACGAGGTTGTCCGGAAGGTCGTCGGCGCCGGCGATCATCTTCAGCCGGCTCTCGATAAGGGCGAAGCCCATGCGGGCGTCGATCTCGCCCCACTCCTCGCGCCCGAGCACGGACGGCGCTTCCGTGTAGACGATCCGCTGGTACTCGCGTCCCTGGGTGGCGCGCATCGATTCCCGGGCGCCCAGCCGGAAGCCCTCCAGCACCGTCTTCGCCGGGACGGCCGCCTGGTAGATGGCGGCGTGCACCTCGGTCTGCAGCTGGACGACAATCTCGCGGAACAGCGCCTTCTTGTCGGCGAAGTGGTGGAAGATCGCGCCGACCGTCACGTCCGCCTGGCGCGCGATCCGCGCCATCGACGTGTCCGCGTAGCCGTCCTGCGCGAACAGCGCGCGCGCCGCATCGAGGATCGTCTGGCGGGTAACCGCGGCGTCCTTGCCGCTTCGCTTTGCCATGGTAACTGACCTGGGGCCGCGAACTGCTCGCCCTGTCCCTGCTGTAGAGAGCGCCGCCCTGGCGGGCAACCCGAGCCCCCTGCGCGCGCCGCTCAGGCCGGCACGAGCGCCACCACGACGGTCGCGGCGGCGATCAGCTTGCCGTCCGACCGGGCCACCTTCGCCTCGACGTGATGCGCGCGAGCCGAGGCATTGACTACCTCGGCCTCGAGCCTCAGCCGCTCACCGGCCTTGGCGGGGCGGAAATAGGTGACCCGCAGATCCTGGGTCACGCTGGCCTGGTCGTCGCCGATCAACGTCTCGCTCGCGCTGACCCCGAGGTCGTCGAGCACCGCGCTCAGATAGCCGCCGAACAGCACGCCGCGGGCGTTCGCGAAGCGGCCGTCGACGGTCCAGTCGCACCACACGCGACCCGGCGACCAGCCGTCGATCAACGGCAGCGCGAACGCCGCGCTGGACGAGGAGCGTTCGTGGGTCCGCGCCACCATCCGGTCGAGTTGCTCGGTCGCGCGGGTCATGGGGGCGGGCTCAGCCCAGCGCCTTCCGCTCCCGCCGTCGGCGCGTCAGGACGTGCTCGGTGTAGCCGTTCGGCTGGGCGCGGCCCTCGAACACCAGTTCCAGCGCCGCCTGGTACGCCGAG
>CBHTUE010000101.1:0-15787 GCA_966096115.1 uncultured Phenylobacterium sp. | reverse complement strand
CGTTGTCGACGTCGAGGACCTGGGCGTCGGTGGTGATCGCCAGGCCGCCGAAGGTGAAGGTGATGCCGCAGGTGACGGCGTAGGCCTCGAAGGGGGCGGTATCGAGCGGGTTGGCCCAGTTCGATTTGGGCGGGTCGAGGCCCTCCGTGCCGCGGCCGTCCTTCACGTTGGGGTCGAAGGGGATTTCGGTGCGGACGGCGGCGTTACAGGCCTTGAGGGTGGCCAGCGCCTGGACGGGGTCGACGCCGTCGAGCTTCGTGACCAGCTCTTCCAGCGTATCGGCGGTGACCTTGGTGACCTGACGGATGCGGTACTCGTCGCGGAGCAGGTGCTTCACCTTGGCGTCGAACACCTGCCAGGCGAAGTGGCCGGGCTGGTTCAGGATCACCCGGCCGTACTTGGCGTAGGTGTAGTTGCGGAAATCGGCGCCCTCGTCGACGAAGCGCTTACCGTCGGCGTTGAGCATGATCCCGAACGGGTAGCTGTGTTTCTGGAACGCGTCGCCGACGGCCAGGTCGCCGAACTCCGGCGCGTTGCGGTCCCAGCCGACGGCGTGGCAGCCGGACCACTGGCCCTTGGGCTGGGCGCCGATGTCGAGCGCCATCCTGAGGCCGTCGCCGGTGTTGAATCGCGTGCCCCGCACCTTCGCCAGGTCCCAGCCGGGGCCGAGGTAGCGGGTGCGCCACTCGACGTTGGCCTGGAAGCCGCCGGCGGCCAGGACGACGGCGTCGGCGGCGAGATCCATGGTGCGGCCGCCCTGGCGCACGCGCACGCCATGGACGCCGTCGTCGTCGGCGATGAGGGACAGCACCCGGGCGCCGTAGTGCACCGAGATTCCGGCCTTGGCCGCGGCGGCGGTCCAGCCGTCGACCAGGCCGGGGCCGCCGCCCCAGGCCTCGACGGTCAGGCCGCCCCAGAACTTGAACTTGCCGTCCACCAGGAACGCCTGCCGCCCCCAGATCGGGGCGAAGCGCAGGCCGCGTTCGCGCATCCAGAGGAGCGTGTCGTAGCTGCGGCGGACCAGCAGCTCAGCGAGGTCCGGGTCGGTGCGGTAGTCGGTTACCCGGCCCATGTCGTCCAGGTACTGGGCTTGCGTGTAGGTCCCGAAGTCGGTGCGGGCGCACTCCTCGTCGGTGAGGTCGGGCATCAGGCGGCGGAGGTCTTCGACCCCCTCATAGGCCACCCGGATCGCGCCGGCGGTGAAGCGGCTGTTGCCGCCGGCCTCGGCGAGCGGCGCGCGCTCCAGCACGGTCACCTTCGCCCCTTCGCCGGCCGCGGCGAGGGCGGCGGCGAAGGCGGCGTTGCCGCCGCCGACCACGATCACATGCGCCAAGACGCCAAGCCCTCCGTCCAGACCGGAAGTTCGAGGTTTGCCCGGTTGACGGCCCCGGGGGAAGCTCGCTCTGTTACCGGCACGGCGCGGGACAGGCGCCGAGTTCGGGGGAATGAGTATGCATCGGTCCTGGATCGCGGGCGTCGCGGCCCTGTCCCTGCTCGTCGGCGGCGCCTTCGCCAGCGCCGCGGGCGGGCCCGCGCCGAAGGGCGCCGCGGCGGTGGACGCCGCCCGCCAGCTGGCGGCGGACAAGGAGCCGGGGACCTGGATGTCCGCCGGGCGGACCTATGACGAGCAGCGCTACAGCCCGCTGACCGGGATCAACAAGGCCAACGTCAAGCAGCTGGGCCTGGCCTGGTACGGCGACGTCGACACCGAGCGCGGCCAGGAGTCGACGCCGGTGGTGGTTGACGGCGTGCTCTACATCACCACCGCCTGGTCGATGGTGAAAGCCTATGATGCGAAGACCGGCGAGAAGCTGTGGGAGTTCGACCCGAAGGTGGACCGCGCGGTGGGCCAGGTGGCCTGCTGCGACGTGGTCAACCGCGGCGTCGGCGCGTGGAAGGGCAAGATCTATCTGGGCGTGCTGGACGGGCGGCTGATCGCGCTGAACGGCCGGACCGGCAAGGTCGTCTGGTCGGTGCAGACCACCGATCCCAGCCAGCCCTACACGATCACCCAGGTGCCGCGGCTGGTGAAGGGGATGGTGATCGTCGGCAACGCCGGCGCCGAGTATACGTGCCGCGGCTACGTCACCGCCTACGACGCCGAGACCGGCAAGCAGAAGTGGCGGTTCTACACGGTGCCCGGCAAGCCGGGCGACCCGACCACGCCGGAGCTGGAGAAGGCGCGCAAGACCTGGAACGGGCCGTTCTGGACGTTTGGTGGCGGGGCCACGGCCTGGGACACGATCCTCTACGATCCCAAGACCAACCTGGTGTTCTTCGGCACCGGCAACGGCCTGTCGTGGGCGCCGGACATCCGCAGCCCGGGCGGCGGGGACAACCTGTTCACCTCGTCGGTGATCGCGGTGAACGCCGACACCGGCCGCTACGTCTGGCACAAGCAACTCGTGCCCAGCGACGCCTGGGACTACGACGTCACCAACCCCTTGATGGTCGCGGACCTGAAGATCGGCGGCAAGCCGCACCACGTGCTGATGCAGGCGCCGAAGATCGGCTTCTTCTACGTGTGGGACGCGGCGACCGGACACCTGATCTCGGCCGAGAAGTTCGCGCCGGCCAACTGGGCGACGAAGATCGACCTGAAGACCGGCCGGCCCGACGTGAACCCCGCGGCGCGGTACGGCGTGAACAAGCCGGCGCTGGTCTATCCGGCGCCTCTGGGCGCGCATAACTGGCACCCGATGTCCTACAGCCCGCGCACGGGCCTCGTGTACATCCCGGTCACCGAACGGACGACAGGCTTCGAGCAACTGGCGCCCGACAAGTTCAAGATCAACCCGCGGACCTACAACACCGGCACGATCTCGGGCTCCGAGGGCATCACCAAGCTCTACGCCCAGCCGGGTGCGCCGCCGCGCGGCGACGTGAAGAGCTATCTGCAGGCCTGGGACCCGGTGAAGGGCAAGGAGGTCTGGCGCGTCGACCAGAAGGACTTCGGGCCGGCGGGCACCATGGTCACCGCCAGCGACATCGTCTTCAACGGCAACTGGTCGGGCGAGTTCGCGGCGTTCGATGCGCGGACGGGCGCCAAGCTGTGGTCGGCGCCGACGCAGGCCAATGTGGTCGCCGCGCCGTCCACCTATGTGATCGGCGGCGAGCAGTACGTGGCCGTGCTGGTGGGCGCCCGCGGGCTGCCGAAGGGCCAGGTGCGGACCAATCCGCTGAGCGCCAACAACTCGCGGCTCCTGGTCTTCAAGCTGGGCGGGACGGCGCACTTGCCGACGGCGGCGACCAATGGGCCGTCGACGATCATGACCACGCTGAACCCGCCGCTGTTCACCGGCACGAACGAGCAGGTGATCGATGGGCAGGGGGCCTATGCGCGGGTCTGCGCCGGCTGCCACGGGCAGAACGGGGCGGCCGACAAGTCGATCCCGGACCTGCGCTACTCGACCCTGCTGCGAAGCATCTCGGACTGGAACACGGTGGTGATGGACGGTTCGCGGGCGTCCAAGGGGATGGTCTCGTTCCGCGGGACGATCACCCGCGACGATTCCGAGAACATATTCAACTACATCATCAGCCAGGCGAACAAGGACAAGGCAGCGGAACAGGCGAAGGCGACGGCGCACTAGAGGCGGCGGCGGACAACCAGCTTGTGATTGTTCGCTGTTTGTTCTAATCTCCGCTCCCAGGCGCGGAGCGCCGTGGGAGAGGTCGGGAGAGGGCGGCTCCGCCGAGCGGCGTGTGCTTGCGTTGGACCCGAGGGCAGGACGCATGGGCAAGGTCGTCTCGCTCGTCGGTAAGCTTCGCCGGGATCGGGCGCGTCAGCTTCGGCGCCGCCAGACTGAGGCCGAGGCGCGGCTGTGGGAGGTCCTGCGCGGCGGGCGGTTGGAGGACTGGAAGTGGCGGCGGCAGGCGCCGGTCGGACCGTTCATCGTCGACTTCCTGTGCCTCGAGGCCGCCGTGGTCGTGGAACTCGACGGCGGCGTTCACGCCGAACGGGCCGCATACGACGCACGTCGCGACGACTACTTGCGGCGTCATGGCCTGCAGGTGCTTCGCTTCAGCAACGCCGAGTTGTCCAACGATCCCGAGCGCGTCCGCTGGACGATCCTGTCCGCCTGCCGGGAGTCGAACCCCAGTCGGCGGGGCCGCCGGATCGAGCGCGGTCGTAGACCCGGCAACTGAAGTCGGCGCGCGAGCGGGTCCAATGGCGCTGATGATCGATGCGCCGCGCCGCCCTCTCCCGACCTCTCCCACGGCGCTCCGCGCCTGGGAGAGGAGGACTCACTTCTTCACGGCCGTGCGGGCGGCTTCCGGGGTCTTGGTCGGGGTGGTCGTCGCCTTGGGGTCGGGGGTCTTGGTGGCGCCGGCCTTCGGGTCGGTCTTGGTCGCGTCGGCCTTGGGCGGTTCGGGCTTCTTCTCGTCCGGTTTCTTCTCGTCGGGCTTCTTCTCGGCCGTGGGGGCGACCTTCGGTGGGGCCGGCGGGCTGACCGTTGGGGGCGGGGGCGTCAGGATCTTGTTCATGTCGCTGGAGCGGGTGGCCTCGGCCTTGTCCTCGGAGTCGCGGCGGGCCTTGCGTTCGTCGGAGGCGATCTTGGCCTCGGCGTCGGGGTTCAGGGCGTTGACGCGGATGCGGTTGACGTCGCCGCCGCCGGCCAGCCGCTCCAGCGGCACGTAGTCGGTGCGGAAGATCAGCTCGACCGAAGAGTTCAGGTCCAGCTCGGTGTTCATCTGCTCGGTGGTCTGCGACCGCTCGGTGGAGACGTAGCCGATGGTGTTCTTCATCTGGGCGTTGACGCCCCAGGGGCCGACCTTGGCGCCGACGTCGGCGGTGGTCTCGTTGCGCACGTCGAAGGTCGAACCCTGGTCGTCGGCCGCGGCGCTGCGGGTGTCGATGTGGAAGCGCATCGAGGCGTTGAGGCGGCCGGAGTCGATGACGATCCGCTGCAGGCCCAGCATCACCATGGTGGAGAGCGTCTGCTGGCGGTTGCGGGCCATGGCGGCGCGGGCGACGGCCACCAGGCTCTCGGGATCGCCGGACGGCACGCTGTCGGTGGGCGCCAGGCCCAGCCCAGTGCGCAGGGCGCCCTCCGGCGGCATCTTGGCGCCGGGCCGCAGCCGCAGCTTGGTGGAGGCGTCGCGCTCCTGCTGCCACTCGGCCTTCTCCTCCGGCGTCATCCGGGCCTTGTCCTCGGCGGAGGTGTCGTCCTCGTCGCCCTGGACGACGAAGGCGCCGGGGAAGCGGTCGGCCAGCCAGTCGCGGGCGCCGGCGGTGGTGACGTTGGCGTCGGCGAAGCCCTCGGTGGTGGCGGCCACGTTCTTGATGAGGTCGACGTAGGCGGCCATCTGCTGCTGGTTCGAGTCGACCATCGCCTTGAAGACGCCGTTGATCAGCTCGGTCACGAAGCGGGGGAAGGAGACGGCGTTCAGGATCGCCTTGGTCGTCGAGGCGACCTTGTCCGTCGCGACGCCGGAGAAGTCCTGGCCGGCGTTCTGGGCCGTGGCCAGCGGCGGCTTCTCGGCGACCGGCTCGGCGGTCTCGGCCAGGGCCATGGCGGTCGACGAGATGCGGACCAGGGAGCTGGCGATCTCGCGCCGGGTGGCCGGATCCAGGTCGTGGTAGGCCTGGGCCGAGGTGAGCAGATCGCGAACCGCGGCGCGCACCTTCGGCGGCGGGGCTCCGGCGTCCGTGGGGATCGGCGCCATCTCCACGGCCTAGGCTCCCAATGAAGCCCAAGTGGGGGAAGCCCAGGGGGAGGCCGCCGGAGCGCCCGCGCGGGCGGCGGCGGGGATCTGCGGAGCGGCCGGGGCTTGCGGCGCGTGCTCGCCGATCGACAGCGAGGTCTCCAGCCACTCGACCGCGGCCCCGATCACCGGATGGTCCAGGCCGACCAGCGGCTGGCTGGGGTTCTCCAGCAGCGGCGCCGCCTCGGCCAGCCAGGCCAGCACGGTCATCCCGGCCTTGCCGCGGCGCGCGTAGGGGACCGGATCTTCACCCGCGGTGCGGGCCAGACGCTGGACGCCCTTGATCGCCTCCCAGGTGTCGCGGGCGCCGACCATGGACCGGAGCGCCGGGACCGCGAGGATCGCCAGCGCCTCCTTGATCGAGGCCAGCACCTCCTGGGCGAAGAAGGCGGTGATGGCGCCGCCGGCGTGGGCCAGATTGGCGGCCAGCGCCTGGGCGGCGGCGCGCACGCGGGTCTGCTGGGCGATCCCGCCGTAGGTGGTGTTCACCGCCAACTCGTCCAGCTTGTAGAGCGCCTCGCACAGGTCGAGCATGCGGTCCTCGAAGTCGGCGTTGAGGCCCGCCGCGGCGGGGGCCGGGCCGAGCTGGGAGCCGAACAGACGGCCGAAGAAGGCGCTGCGCTCGGCGGCGCTGGCCCGGTCGTTGCGCGCCTTCCAGAACGCCTGCAGCAGGGGCGTGGCTGCGCCCATGTCGAAACCGATCGCCCCGGAGCGCGCCAGGCCCGCCAGGGTCTCGACGGCCGGCAGTACGCCGGCGCTTTCCAGGTCGCAGGCCAGGTAGAGGCTGGCGATGGCGCGCATCTGCGCCTGGTCGATGTGGCCCTCGGCGCCCGGCGGCAGGTCGATGTCGACCAGCGCGTCCAGCGCGACGGCCAGCGACATCGCCGCCTGCGTCAGGACGCCCGCCTGATCCAGGGTCCTGCGAAGGTCGAGGTCGGTGGGGACGACCGCGTTCATGGCGCGGTCGCGGGCTTGCTGTTGGGGTTGTAGGGCGTGGAGTTGCCCTGGATCACCGACATCATCTCGGGCGTCGCCATCTTCTCGAGCGGCAGGTAGTCGCTCTTGAAGTTGACCCGCACGTCGCCCGAGAGCTTGGCCTTCACCTCGGCCTTGGACTCGCTGGAGTCGTCGACGGCGGAGCCGACGGTGGCGACGTGGGTCTGCTCGTTCTCGGCCGAGGCGTCGACGCTGACCGGGGTGAACCACGAGCCGTAGCTGGCGTTGACCGACTCCTTATGCCGCTGGGTTTCCTTGTCATACATCGAGGCGGTGTACTCGCGCTTGGCGGTGTCCGAGGCGCGCATATCGAACACCACCTTGGCGTTGATCGAGCCGTCGGTGATGACGATGCGGTTGATGCCCAGCATGACCATCGAGGACAGCAGCTGCTGGCGCGACTTGGCCATCTGCAGGCGGGCCGCGGTGACCAGGCGCTGCTCGGCGTTGGCGTCGGACAGGTCGGTGATCGGCGGGTTGATGTTCATCTCGGCGCTGATCTTGGCCAGCGCCACGGCGGGGTCGTCGCCCTTGGGCACCAGCACCGCGGTCGGGGCCGCGGCCGCCGTCGCATCGCCCTCGGCGAAGGCGCCCGATCCGCTCTGCACGTCGATGCCCAGGTCGTCGGGGAACCGCTGGGCCAGGTAGTCGCGCCCGGCGCCCTGGGTGATGTTGTCGGCCATGAACTGGTCGACGGTCTTGGCGACATTGGCGATCAGCTCGCCGTAGGCCCGCATCTGCTCGATGGAGCTTTCGACGATGGCCTGGAAGACGTTCTTGATCAGGCCGCCGACGAACTTGGGGAAGTCGACCTTCTGCACCAGCGCCCCGAACTGGTCGACGCCCTCGCGGACCGCGCCGGCCTGGAAGCCCTTGCCCACCTGGCCGGGGTTCTGGCTGAGCTGGCGCTTGGTGGCGGTGACCGGGTCCTCCTGGGCCAGGCCAACGGCCTGCGCCGGCGGTGGGGGCGGCAGCTTCGTGGTCGCCTCGGACACCACCGCGTTGGGGTCGGCGATATAGGACAGCACCTTGACCATGTTGGCCGCCAGCTCGCGGCGCTCCGCCTCGGTGATCTCGCCGAAGGCGGGGATGGCCATCAGGGTGTCGCGCACCTGCGGGCGCACGGCCTCGAGGGCGTCCTGGCTCGTCCACTGCGCGCGGGTCTGCTGGAGGGTCATGGTCCAGGTGCTCAGGCGGTGGGGGCTGGGGTCGTGGCGGCGGGCGTGGTCGACGCCGCCGGCGGCGGGTTCTTGGCCGAGGGCACGACGTTGGGGTCGACCGGCGTGGAGTTGCCCTGGATGGCGGCGATCATCCCGGGCGTGGCCATCTTGTCGAGCGGCAGGTAGTCGCTCTTGAAGTTGACCTCGACGGCCCCGGCCAGCTGGGCGCGGGTCTGCAGGGCGGCGTCGCTGGCCTCGGTGGCGGCGCTCATGGCGGTCATCACCGGGCGCTGCTCGTACTTGTAGGTGCCCTTGGCGTAGTTCTCGGAACTGTTGTCGCTGGAGGTGCTGCCGTCGGAGCTGTCGCGGGTGTCGGCCTGCTTGCTGCTGCCTTCGTAGGTGCCTTCGCCGGCCCAGGTGGACTGGATGTTGCCGTCCTTGTCGCGGGCGTAGTCGTAGGCCTGGGCGGTCTTGCGGACGCTGCGGGTGTCGCGGGCCTGGAAGTCGTACATGATCTTGGCGGAGATCTTGCCGTCGGTGACGACGATGCGGTTGATCCCCATCAGCACCAGGCTGGCCATCAGCTGCTGGCGCTGGCGGGCGAGCTGGGTCTGGGCGGCCAGGACCAGGGCCTTCTCGACGTTCTCGTCGGACAGATCCATGCTCTTGATCTGGCCGTCCTCGAACTGCAGGTGGCTGTTGACCTTCTGCAGCACCGCGCTCTCGTCGGCGCCGTCCTTCAGCTTCAGCTTGGGCCCGGGGGTGTCGGAGAACTCGTCGACGCCGATCTCGAAGGAGTCGGGGAACATCTCGACCATATGGTCGCGGCCCTGGTTCGGCGTGACGTTGTCGTCCCGGAACTGCTGCAGCGACTTCGCCACCGAGGCGATCATCGTGGAATAGGCCTCCATCTGTTCGATCGAGGACTTCACGATCGCCTGGAACACCCCCTGGATCAGGCTGGAGACGAAGGTCGGGAAGTTGACCTGCTTCATCAGCAGACCCGCGACCTTGGCGCCTTCGCGGGCGGCGTCGGCCTTGAACTTGCCGCCGCCGACCTCCTGCACCGCCTTGCGGGCCGTGCCGTAGTCCTCCTCCTGCGGTCCCGGATCGGCGAGCGCCGTGGCCGGCGGCGGGGGCGGGATCCGGTTGCCCGGGATGCCTTCCGGCGCGGCCAGGTAGTCGGCGATCAGGGCGGTGTCGCGGGCCACCTGCTGTTGCTTCTCCGGCGACAAGCCGGAGAAGGATTGGGTGGACATCAAGAGCGCGCGCACCGCGTCGCGGACCTCCGGTCGGGGGGTCGGCGGTGCGGCTTGCGCGGGGGTCGCGACGGCCGTGGAGACGGACATGGATCAGCTCCGGGGACTAGAGGTCGTCAGGCGGGGATGGTGTTGGCCGACTGCATCGGAAGTTCGAACTCGGCCGGACGGAGGTAGAGGCTGACGCGCGGCGGGGACTGGCGGCTGGTGCGCAGGGACAGGATCGAGAACCGGCCGGGCCAGACGTCGTCTTCGGGGGTGAAGGCGTCCATCCAGCGCTCCAGGGCGATCAGCTCCCGCGGCCGTTCGGACAGGCCGAGTGACAGCAGGCTGAGGAAGTTGACCGGCAGGTCCGGGATCGCCGAGAGCAGGACATAGATCTCGAAGTCCGGTCCGGACGGCCCCATGCCGAACGCCATCAGGCAGCCGTTGGGCGGCAGGTCGAAACGCCCGCCCAGCACCAGCCCCAGGGTCTGCATGATCGCCGGCAACCGCCCGCCCAGGCCCAGCGCGTCGAGCACCGGCGCGAGGTCGGTCAGCTTCAGCCCGCCCGCGTGCACATAAGTCAGCCGCTGGCCGCCCGCGTTGCGCTGCGCCGCCAGGGTCGTGAACAGCGGCACCAGCGTGGGCAGGTAGGCGGTGACCAGGTTCGACAAGCCGATCAGGTCGCGGGGCATGGAGTCCATCTGCCCCGGCTGCAGCTCGTAGTAGACCTTGGAGGCCAGGAGGCCCTGCGGGTCGTGGCTGGAGCCGAAGAAGGCGCCGTAGTTCATGCCGCCGTTGGCCGAGAAGCCGCGGAACGGCTCGCTGCGCTCATCGAACCAGCGAAGGGCGTCGCGGCCCATCCACTCGCCGATCAGCCGGCGCATCTCCCGGGTGGCCTCGTCGCGCCGGTCGATGCTGGAGGCGTCCGGCGGCAGCGGCTCGATGGTGAACCGCAGGACGCCGGGCTGCTGCTCCGAGAACGAAGGCTCGAAGGGAGCCGCCATCGGCATGAGCGCGTTGGCGCCGTACCGCCGGTCCCCCTCGGGCAGCGAGAAGGTGCGGTCCAGGAGGCCCCGGACCGCGGGGGCGGGGTCAGCCGTCCCCAGGGATCGCGCGGCGGAACTGAGCCGCCGGGCGACCTTGCTGGCGAGGGGCTCGCGAGCTGAGAATGGCATTCTTGCCTCCTGCTTCTCAGTGCTTCGCCACGCTCATGCCCAGGCCGATGCCGCCCAGGCCGTCGAGCATCTCGCGGGCGATCGCCGGGATCTGCACGGGCCGGGAGGTCATGACCGGGGCTTCGCGGGGCTGGCTCATCTCGGCGACCCGGTCGTCGGACGTGGCCGTGTCGGCAAGCCAGAGCTCGCAGGCGTTGACCAGGTCGTAGTCGGTCGGGTGCGTCGTGGCCTTCTGGCCGGCGGGGCGCGGGGTCGGGAAGCGGATGGCGTCGCGATCCAGCAGCGGGCCGGTCGATTCGGAGATGCGCGTCAGGTTGTTGGCCAGCCAGGCGGTGATGATCGTGCCGCAGGTCGCCAGCGTCCGGTAGCGCGAGCTGGTCTTGGCGCCGCCCAGCTCCATGGTCGCGTAGTAGTCGATGACGTCCCACATCGTGGTGGCGCCGCAGGTCTGCATGATGTCCTTGTCCGAGAGCAGCTTGATCATGAACTTGATCTGGTCCTGCATCTCGAGCGCGGCGTAGTAGGCCATGCCGTAGCCGTGCAGCGACAGGTTGCCGGCCAGGTCGCGGGCGGCCTTGCGGACCTGCTGGTGGCTCACCGCGCTGGGGATCGAGGCGCGGAGCAGCTGGTCCACCTCGTTCTGGCGCACGAAGTTCGACACCGACGAGACGAACCGCAGCCATAGGTCGTTGAAGTCGCGGTTGACCATGCTGTTGTTGGCCGACCCGCTGGGGCGCCCGATCAGGGTGGCGTAGAAGTCGCCCCGCTCGGCCGGGGACATCCGGTTCGGGGTGTCCTTCCAGTAGGTGTAGAGCATCTTGCCCGCTTCCCCGGGCCCGATGGTCAGCATGCCGGCCTGGTAGAGCTCCAGCAGCTTGTCGACGACGTCGAACCCCTTCAGCTCCTCCAGCATGGCCGAGCAGATGGCCGCGCCGCTGAGCTGGATCAGCGACGGGTCGTAGGACTTGAGGCCGACCGTATCCAGCTCAGGCAGGTCGAGGACGGAGTCGGCGATCGGGCGGTTCTCACCGACCGACTGGATCGAATCCAGCACCTCGTTGACGCGCCGGCGCAGCTGGCCGGGCTCCTCGTTGTTGAAGCCCTTGAGCTTCAGCGCGCGGACCACGCGGGCGAACTCGGTGGCGTCGACGCTGGGCCGGTCGCCGCCGCGGCCGTCGGGGTCGCCCTCGACGGCCAGGATCGGCAGGACGCGCATGGCGAGCTTGTGCGCGCCGCGGGCCTCGCCGACGGCGGCGAAGAACCGTTCCGACAGGGCGTCGAACAGCGGATCCTCGGTGTCGGCGACGATGGTCTTGGCGGCGGGGTTGCGGCGGCGCGAGGAGGTCGCGCCCCCGGTGGTGGCGGTTCCGCCCTGGGCGGCGGCGGCCGGGTCGGCGGCCGTCGGGTACTGGGTGGACTTGACGTCGACCACCTTGACCTGCGGGCCCTTGACGCCGTCGGCCATCAGGAGGCCCAGGGTCAGGGACGCCTTGACGATGGCCTCCTCGTCCAGCTGCACCATCACGCCGGACTCGTGGTTCACCAGCGGGGAGCCGAGGATGCCCTCGCTGGCGTTGAACAGGTCGCGGACGCCGATGAACAGCGGCTCGCAGACCTCGCCGCCCAGCTTCAGCTCGGCGATGATCTCGTTGAGGCGGGTCTGTTCGTCCAGCTCGGTGGTGGTCAGGGGCCGCTTCTGCTCGATGGCCTTGAACAGGCCCAGCTGGGTGCGGATCCGGTCGACCTCGGCCTTCTCTCGCTGATCGAGATCCCGGAAGCGGATGTGTTCGATGATGGCCATGGGAATCTATCTCCTGAAGTTCTGATGTCGGGGTTCGCGGGTCACGTCGTCAGCCGTCATCGGCGGTCTCCTCATCCGGCATTGAGGCGTCGATGAAGGCGTCGAGGGCGACCAGCGCAGCCGCCGCATCGAGGATTCCGGCGCCGCAGCCGACCACGGGCGGGCCGGCGAACGGTTGGGCCGATTGGGTGAGCAGGGTCGCCACGATCGCGGCGTCCAGCGGGGTGGCGCGCCGGGCCGCCCGCGCGCAGAGCAGGGCGGCCACCGCGGCGACGAACGGCGCGGCGAAGCTGGTGCCGGTGGCGCTCTGATAGCCCTGCAGCCCGGCGGTCATCACCCGCTCGCCGGGCGCGCAGAGGGCGACGTGGTCGCCGCGGGTGGTGAAGCTGGTGGGCCGGCGCTTGTCGTCGACGGCGCCCACGGCCAGCACGCCGGGATAGGCGGCCGGCCAGTAGCGGGTCTCCTGGCCGTTGTTGCCGCTGGCGGCGACGAGGATGCAGCCGCGCGACAGGGCGTAGGCCACGACGTCGGCGTGCGGCTTCGGGCTGGACGGGGCCAGCGCGGCGTCGTCGGTGCCGAAGCTCATGTTCAGCACCTTGGCCCCCAGGTCGACGGCGCGCTTCACGGCGGCGTCCAGGTCGGCGATGGCGCCCAGGCCCACCGGCGTGGCGCGGCCGGGCAGCTTGGCGGCGCCTAGGGCGCGCATGGGGATGATCTGGCTGAGCCCCGCCAGGCCGGGCGGCATGCCGACGCCCAAGGCCGCGATGATCCCGGCGCAGCCCATGCCGTGGCCGACGAAGTGGTCGACCGGGTCGCGGTCGTTGCGGCGGTGGTCGCCCAGCAAGGTCACGCCCGGCGCCACGTCGTCGCCGCCCAGCTGGACGGTGTCGAAGCCGGCCCGCAGCCGGCCGTCCATCTCGGGATGGTCGAAGGCGACGCCGGAATCGATCAGGCCGATCAGCTGGGCCGGATCGCCGGGCTCGTAGGCCAGGGCCTCCGGTGCGCGGATCATGGTGCGCGCGGCCCACGGGTCGTCGTCGCCGGTCGCGGCGCCCGGCCGGGCCGGCGCCTCGTAGGGCGAGACGCAGACGTAGTTGGGGCTGGCCGACTCCACCGTGGTGACCTGGGACAGGGCGTCGATCAGGTCGGCGATCGGCGCGCCAAGCGGGGTCGAGACCAGGAAGGTGCGGGCCACGCCGGTGACCTGTTCGAGCTCGTCGAAGCCCAGGTGCCGCTGGCCGATGGAGCCCAAGCTGGCGGCGGCGGCGTGCAGGCGGCATGCGCGCACGCCGCCGGCGTAGCGCCCGACGATCCGGTCGACCACGCCGCCGTCCAGCGACTGGGCGATCGGCTGGGCGCCGCGGCGGACGTCGACGGCCGAGGGCGTGTCGGCGGGGGCCTCGCCCAGGGCCAGCTTCAGCACGAAGCTGTTGGGCAGGCTGTAGGCGCGGGCGCCGGACGGGGCCCAGGGGGTGGCGAGGCGGCGGAGCGTCATGACGTCCCCTCCGGCGACCAGCCCTGCAGCGGCGCGTAGGGGCGCAGGTCGAAGCTCATGGCCGTGGCGGCGGCGGGATCGGGCCGCACGGTCAGCTCTCCGGCCCACTGATGATGGTCGGGCGCCAGCAGCAGTTCGCTGGGCGAAGCGTTCAGCACCGACACGGCGCGGCCGCCGATGGCGACGTGCGGGGTCTGGCCGTTGCGCATGAGGTTGCGGCCGCGCACCCGCAGCAGGGACGGCAGGTCGGGCGGATCGCCGGGCTCGGCGGCGACGGGCAGGACGTGCTGCACCAGGGGTTCGGAGGCGCGGGCCAGCGCGCGGCGCAGGCGGTCGACCGGCAGGCTGGTGACGCGCGCGGCGGTGTTGGAGCCGCCCTCCTGGTCCATTTCGCGCAGCTTGCCGACCGTTCGCACGCCCACCCACTCCAGGCGGCGGCGTTCGTCGTCGGAGAGGTCGTCCTTGAGGTCGTCCAGCGGGGTGTCGTCGGCGCCCCCGGCGTCGGAGGCGAAGGAGACGGCGTTCTCCTCGATCGCCGGCCGGGTGATGGCGGTGAAGACCAGGTGGAAGAGGCTGGCGTCCTTCTCGGAGGGACCGGCTGGGCGCAGGCGAATCTGGCTGTCGGCGAACTCCACGTGGGCGCGCAGGTCGAGCGTGATGTCCTTGATCGCGAAGGTCAGCGGCAGGTTCAGGTTGCGCGCCTTCACGGCCATGGCCGTCTGGGCATTGTCGAGCTGGCTCTGGACCGCCTGGATGAAGTGCTCGAGAGGCAGGGTGGCGTCGGCGCTCATGTCAGCGCCTCCTGCCAGACCACGGTCAGGCGGCTGAGGATCGGATCGAAGTCGCAGCGGGTGACCAGGCGCGGCGCGTCGGCCAGCAGTTCGGAGCCCCGGAGCGTGACCTCGACCGGCAGGGTCACCTCGACGCGGGTGGCGCGCAGGCCGGCGAGCGACGCGGCGCTCATGGCGCCGTCGGCGACCTCGGTCAGCATCTCGCCCAGGGTCCGGCGCTCGGTCATGCGACGGCTCCGGCGGGCGGCGGCGCGGGCACGGCGGCGGGCGGCGGCGTCACAGCGATCGGAGCGGCGACAGGCGCGGCGGCGACCGGCGCGGGAGCCGGTGCGGCGAGGGCCGGCGGCGGGGCGGCCGGGGCCGCTGCGGTCTTGCCGGTCGGCAGGGTGCGCGAGTGGCGCTCCAGCATGGTGCGCTGGGCCTGGTCGACGAAGCGGTCCAGGGGCACGGTCTCGGAGGCGAAGTTGATCTTCACCTCGCCGAACAGCTCGGCCTTCAGGTCGCTGTCGGACTGGACGTTGACGCCGACCGTGGAGACCTTGGTCGAGGGCAGGGAATAGGTGCGCGAGCCGCGCTCGCCCCACTCGGCGCTGCGGCCGCCGGGGTCGTCGGAAGTGGCGTACTGCACCGAGGCGGTGTCGGCGGCGGCGGCCCGGAAGCGCAGGCGCGCGGCGACCGATCCGTCCTTCACGACCACCCGGTTCATGCCCAGCAGCACCATGGTGGCCAGGGTCTGCAGCCGCTGCTTGGCGACCTTGGTGCGGACCCGCGGGAGGATCTGTTCCTCCAGCAGTTCGGGGGAAAGCTCGGCGCCCTCCTGGTCGTACTCGGCCAGCCAGGCCGGCGCGTTGGGTTCGTCCCCGCCGTTGCTCGCGGCGGCCGGCGGCTTCGGCACCACCTTCGGCCCGCCGCTGGAGGTGTCGATCTGCACGTCGTGCGGATACTGGTCGACCAGCCAGTCGCGGGCCTGGTTGAGGGTGACGTTCTCCTCGGTGAACTGGTCCAGCGGCTTGGCGACCGCCGAGACCAGGTCCGCGAAGGCCTCCATCTGGCGGATGGAGGTGTCGACGATGGCGTCGAAGGTGCCGTGCACGAGCGAGGCCACGAAGGCTGGGAAGTCCAGCTCGTCGGCCAGGTTGCCCGCGCGGCGGCCGATGGCGTCGGTGGCCATCTCGCGCTTGGCGGGCGTCGTGCCGCTCCCGCCGCCCGAGGGGCCGAACGGGTCCGGCGGCGGCGCTTCCTGCGGGGGCGGATCGGGGGCGATCTCGTTCCCGAAGGCGTCGCGCGCCAGGGCCTGGGCCGCCGCCGCCCGCGCGCCCCCGGTGTTGGGCGGCGGCGGCGGGGTCGGTGGCGGCAGTTTAAGCGGGCCGGCCCCGGGGCCTGCCGTGGACCGTCGGAGACCGCGGGCTCACCTGC
>CBHTUE010000100.1:0-16066 GCA_966096115.1 uncultured Phenylobacterium sp. | reverse complement strand
GCGTCGCGGCAGACGCGGACGAAGCGGGTCTGGGTGCGGCCGTCGGGCATGTAGATCGGGCTCTCGGCCAGGGTGCATCCGTCCGGATCCGGCGCGCGGTCGGTGACGCGGTAGCGGTCGCCGCGGCCGTCGGTCGCGTAGCCGTCATTGCGGTAGCCGTCTGTGCGGTAGGCGTCCTGGCGGGCCTGGCTGGAGGCGGTGTAGGCGTCGCGGCCGTAGTAGTAGCCGCTGTCGGCGCGCGCCGGCGGGGCCGGGGGTGGCGCGGCAGCGGCCGAGATGGCGTTGGGATCGGAGGTGCAGGCGGCGGACTTGTTGCCCACCACGCCGCCGGCGATCGCGCCCAGCAGGCCGCCCAGCAGGGCGCCCTCCGTCCGCGCGTTGCGGGCCGCCACATTGGAGCCGATCACCGCGCCCGCGCCGCCGCCCAGCGCCGCGCCCAGCGTGCCGCGGCCGGTCTGTTCGCGCTTGCAGGCGTCGTAATAGTAGCCGTTAGGGCTCTGGGCGGTGTAGTTGCCGGTCTGATACCTAGAAGACTGAGCGTTGGCGGCGCCGGCCGCGAGCGCCATCACGCCGGCGAGGGCGTAGGCTCCGGCCTTGGCGAAGGTGACACGCTTGGACATGGCTGATCCCTCTGGTCGATATGCTTCTCCGCCTTACGGCGGAGCTTGCGGCGAAGATGCGTGCGCGAAGCTGAACGGCTGTTGAGAAGTTCGTTCATGTTCGTTCATTTTGTCCTAAACGCGACCACGCCGACGGCCTTCATATGAGGGCCCATCACCGCCGGCAAAAGGGCCGTCCGGGCCCGCGTCCGCCCTCTGGCCCGGCCTCCGGTCCGCCGGCCGAATTCGTCATCGAGCAGATGGGCGGGGAGGGCGACGGCGTTGCCGCTGGGCCCGCGTTCATCCCCTTCAGCCTGCCGGGCGAGCGGGTGCTGGCCCGCGGCGCGGGCGAGCGGCGCGAGCTGCTGGAGGTGCTGGAGGCGAGCGCCGAGCGGATCGCGCCCGCCTGTCCCTATTTCGGCACCTGCGGCGGCTGCGCCCTGCAGCACTGGGCGGCCGAGCCGTACCTGGCCTGGAAGGTCGAACGCCTGGCCGGCACGCTGGCCCGCGAGCGGATCGAGACCGACATCCTGCCGCCGTTCGCCGCCCAGCCGGGCACGCGTCGCCGCGTGACCCTGCACGCCCGGCGGGGCGATCGCGACCAGGCCCGGCTCGGCTACAAGCCGCGCAAGTCGTGGGACCTGGTCGACATCGATGTCTGCCCGATCGCCGATCCGAAGATCCAGGCGGCGATCCCGGCCCTGAAGCGGCTGGCCGCCCGGCTGTTCGAACACCCCAAGTCCGCGCCCTCGCTGCACGTGACGCTGACGGCCACAGGTCTCGACATCGACATCAGCGGGGTGGAGGCTAAGAGCGGCGGTCTGTCCGCCGATGCCCGTGTGCAACTGGCCGAGCGGGCGGCGGAGGCGGACTTCGCCCGCGTAACCCTGAACGGCGAGGCGGCCTACATGGCCCGGATGCCGCAGGTGCGCCTGGGCCCGGCCATCGTCAGCCTGCCGCCCGGCGCCTTCCTGCAGGCCACCAAGGCCGCCGAGACCGTCATGGCCGACTTCGTGGCCGGGGCCGCGGCCGGCGCGACGCGCATCGCCGACCTCTATTGCGGGGTCGGGACCTTCACCTTCCGGTTGGCCGAGATCGCGCCGACGCATGCCGCCGACGCCGCGCCCGATGCGGTCGCGGCGCTGATGTCGGCGCTGTCCAGCGCGCCAGGCCTCAAGGGCGTCACGACCGAGGCGCGCGATCTGGCCCGGCGGCCGCTGCTGGTCCACGACCTGCGGCACGTGGATGTCGCGGTGTTCGACCCGCCGCGCGCCGGCGCCGCCGAGCAGGCGCGCGAACTGGCCGCCTCAGGCGTGGCCCGGGTGATCGGGGTCTCGTGCAACGCCGCCACCTTCGCCCGCGACGCGCGGGTTCTCATCGACGCCGGCTTCCGGCTGGAGCGCGTGCTGCCGGTCGACCAGTTCCTCTGGTCGCCGCATGTCGAGCTGGTCGGGGTGTTTCAGCGCTAGTCCTCCGCCGTGCGACGGGGGAGGGGGCCGCGCTATTGGCCGCCGCCGAGCGGGTTCGGCGCGCGCGCCGCGCGGCGGCCCTGCAGCCGCTCGCGCTCCTGGCGCAGGCGGTCGATCTCGGCGGAGAGGTCTGTCACATCGGACTGCAGTTGGGCGATCCGGGCCTTCAGATAGGTGTTCTCGCGGACCAGGGCCTCGCCGCTCATCGGCCGCGCCGCAGGCCGAGGAGCGCGAAGGCGAACGGGATCGCCGCGGCCACGGTGGCGAAGAGTACGGCAACGATGAACATGTGGGGTCCTGGGATGCGCGCGTCCGGAGTCCACGACGTGGAATCTGAGCGGTCAATTCAATATAGCGTAGCTGGAAGTCGAAATAATGGCGGAATTCACAAAATAGTTCTGACCTTGATCTGAAATCGCCCCATGTAAAACCGGGATCGTGATACAGATCATCGGCGCGCGAAATTTCACCGGGCGCGTGGAGTCCGAACATGGCTAAGGGCCAGAAGAAATCGAACAAGGAAGCCCGCAAACCCAAGCAGGCCAAGACGGCGTCGGCGCCGCCGACGTTCAAGTCCCTCTCGCCGGGCTCCAAATGAGCCTGTTCTCGCGCTTCCTGCGGCCCGGCGTGGCCCCGCAGGAAGTCCGGGCCGAGATCTGGCGCCTGGGCTCCCGGCATCTGGGCTCACCGCTGGAAGGCGCGATCTCCGAGCTCAAGGATCCCGACGTTTCCGCCGAGCGCGCGGTTCTCCTGCGCGCCTGCATCCACAAGCTGAAAGCACAAGCCGCATGACCCGTCCCCTCAAGCTGGGCGGCCCGCCCTATGTCCCCGCGGCCCAGGGCGGCCTGGCCGACCCCCGCTCCACGGGCACGCCCGCCGGCCGGGGCCCCAGGCCCACCCTCACTGACCGCCGCAGCACGCGGTAGGCCTTAGTGCCTCCCCCGCAAACGGGGAGGTACTTGACCCAATGCTCTTGCTTCATCCCGCCTCCCCGAACAGGTCGATCTGATCTCCCGCCCGCGGCGGCACGCGGAACGTGCCGGGGTCGATCGGGAGCCAGGGCTGGTCCAGGCCGTAGCGCTTCCTGGCCGCGTCGAAGCGCACGCGCATCAGGTCGGCGACGGGGCCGGAGCCCTTCATGCGCGAGCCCCATTCGGCGTCGTAGTCCTTGCCGCCGCGCATCTGGCGAACCAGCGACATGACGCGGCGCGCCCGGTCCGGGTGGTCGCTCTCCAGCCATTCGCGGAACAGGTCCTTGATCTCGCGCGGCAGCCTCAGCGCCACGTAGCCCGCACCGCTGGCCCCGGCGGCCGCGGCGCGTTCCAGCACCGCCTCCATCTCGTGATCGTTCAGGCCGGGGATCGAGGGGGCGAACATCACGCTCACCGGCACGCCGGCGGCGGTCAGCCTGGCGATGGCGTCGATGCGTTTCTCGGGCGTAGCGGCGCGGGGCTCCATGGAGCGGGCGAGCTTGCGGTCCAGGCTGGTGACCGAGATGGCCACCCGGGTCAGCCCCTCGCCGGCGGCCTGCGCCAGCAGGTCGACGTCGCGGACCACCAGCGCCGACTTGGTGATCACCGAGAACGGATGGTGGAAGCGGACCAGCACCTCGAGAATCCCGCGGGTCACCCGCAGGGTGCGCTCCTGCGGCTGGTAGGGATCGGTGTTGCCGCCGATGTGGATCAGTTCCGGCTTGTACCGGGGACTGCGCAGTTCGGCCTCCAGCAGCCGCGCCGCCTCGGGCTTGAAGAACAGTTTGGTCTCGAAATCGAGACCGGGCGAGAGGCCCATGTAGGCGTGGGCGGGCCGCGCATAGCAGTAGATGCAACCGTGCTCGCAGCCCCGGTACGGATTGATCGAGGCGCCGAAGCCCACGTCGGGGCTGTCGTTGCGGCTGATGATGACCTTGGCCTTCTCAGCGCTGATCGTGGTCTCGACCTGCGCGGGGGCCTGGTCGTCGGGGGTCCAGCCGTCATCGAAGGCCTCCCGCAGCTGCGACTCGAACCGGCCGGAGGCGTTGGAGCGGGCCCCGCGGCCGCGGACGATGGGGATCTGGGAGGTAAAGCCTGACACCCGGGCAGGGTAGTCACACGAATAGAACATAACAAGAACATATTGACGCCGACCGGCGAAGCACGGCCTGTCGGGGCCATGCTGACCGTGGTCCTCGACGCCCGCACGCACGCGGAACGCCTGCCGTTGATCCTGACCCAGCTCACGGCCGGGGCGGTCGACGGGCTGGTGCGCCAGGTGCTGCTGGTGGCGCCGGGGAGCGACACCGGGCTGGAGGCGCTGTGCGAGGAGAGCGGGGCTGAGACCTGCCCGACCTTCGCCGCGGCGGCCGGGGTGGCGCGCTACGACCTCATCCTGGCGCTGCCGGCCGCCTTCCGGTTCCGGGACGGCTGGATCCGCGCGCTGGCGGACAAGGCGCCGCCGGCGATGGTGGTCGGGATGGGTGAGGGCGGCCTGTTCAGCCGGCCGCCGAGCGGCCTTTTAGTCCAGCGAGGCCTTCTCGAGCAGGGCGTTGATGACATCGTCGCTCTGCGCCGTCGTCTGCCGCTGCGGATAGGCCGGGTAGGTTAGGTCCAGGCTCACGTCGATCCGCTTGGCCCCGCTCGCCACCGCGTCCAGCGTGTGGGTCTGCTCGCCGAACATGTGCTTGTAGGTCCAGTAGCCGGTCATGACCTTCTCGACGTAGTCGCGGGTCTCCAGCGCCGGCAGGCACTCGATCAGCAGCAGCGGGTCCTCGTCGCCGACCATGCCGATGGTCTTCTGCACGGCGCCCGGGCCGGCGTTGTAGGCCGCCACCACGCGCAGCAGGTCGCTGCCGACGCCGCGGCCCATCAGGTAGCCGAGGTAGTCCTGGCCGACCCGCAGGTTGGTGCCCGGGTCCAGCAGCATCTTGGGGCGCTGCTGATAGCGCTTGTCGCCCGTCGCCAGGGTCGCCGATCCCGGCAGCACCTGCATCAGGCCGTAGGCGCCGGCGTGGCTGCGGGCGGCGGGGTTGAAGGCGCTTTCCTGGCGCACGATCGCATAGACCAGGGCCCGGTCGACCGTGAAGCCGTCCTTCGGCTCCAGCGGCGGGGTCTGGTATTGGCCGAGCGTGGCGTAACGGGGCTGGGAGCCGTAGTAGCCGGCGGCGCCTGTGCCCAGCGCGTCCACCAGCGCGGCCCAGGCCTTCCGCTCGTCGGACGTGCGGGCCATGGCCAGACCGGCGCGAAGCTCCTGGCGGGCGTCTTCGAGGCGGCCGATCTGCACCAGGCCCGCGGCGCGGTGGGCGCGCGGATCGTTGGCGACGAAGCGGGCGGTGTCCTGGTCGTCGGCGCGATAGGCGGCCAGCACCAGGTGACCGGTCGGCGCGGTCTCTTCGGCGTCGGCGAGGGCGAGGCGCACCTGCCGTTCGGCGATCATGCCGTAGAAGGTCTGGGGCTGTTCGGCGGCCAGGCGCAGGTAGGTGTTGGCGTTCTTCCGCTCGCCGAGCGCGGCGGCGGAGCGGGCCGCCCAGTAGGCGCCGGCGCTGCGCAGCCACGGATCGCGCATGTCGTCCTGGGCCACCTGGGCGAAGTGGTCGCGGGCCTGGGAGAAGTCGCCGAGGCGCCAGGCCGACAGCCCGGCGATCCAGCTCTCGCCGACCTGAACGGCCAGCTTGTAGGCGGTGCGCGGGTCGCCGGAATAGAAGGCCTCGCGGGCCGGCTTGGTGGCCTCGCTGCGGGCGCCGTCCAGCCCGGCCACTTCGGGCAGCGGCGGGGCGTCGGCGTCGGCCGGCCTGCGCTTCGAGGCCATCGAGAAGACCTGGTTCGCCAGCGGCAGATCACGGAACTTTGACAGCCAGCCGCACAGTTCGTCGAAGCTGGCCTTGTGCGCCTGCGGGTGCATCAGCGCGCGGTAGGAGAGGTAGCCCGACAGCGACTTGTCCTGGATCTCCGTGGCGGCCAGTTCGGCGCCGACGAAATCGCCCGCTTCCATCGCCTCGAAGGCGGTGGCGTAAGCCCGGGCGTCGGTGTCGGAGAGGGCCTTCGGCGATTCGGCCCAAGCGGAGCTTGCAACCGAGGCGGCGGCGACGAGGCATAGCGAGAATACACCGGCGCGCAGGCGCTTTTCGAGCGTCATGCCGTCTTATTCGCGCACCAAGACTAACGCGAGGTTGAGCGCGAACCCTTTTCTCTAGAGTCCCACCACGGTCAGGCTAGAGGGGCCTGTCCGGGCGATCAAGCCTTTCAGTGAGGGTCAGCAGGTCGCTCCACGCGCGCTTTTTCGCCCCCGGCTGGCGCAGGAGGAACGCAGGGTGCAGCGTCGGCAGCGCGGGCAGTTCCATGGTCCCGTCGGCGGAGCGCCACTCGAACCAGCGGCCGCGCATGGAGAGGATGCCTTCCTCGCGCTTCAGCAGCGACTTGGCCGGCGCGCCGCCGGCCAGGAGGAGCATCTTCGGCTGCACCAGCGCGATGATCCGCTCGAGGAACGGCGCGCAGATCGCCTGCTCGGCCGGCGTCGGCGTGCGGTTGCCCGGCGGGCGCCAGAAGACGGTGTTGGTGATCAGCACCCGGTCCTGCAGGCCGGCGGCCAGGAGCATGCGGTCCAGCAGCTTGCCGGCGCGGCCGACGAACGGCTGGCCTTGCGCGTCCTCATCGGCGCCGGGACCTTCGCCGATCACTATGAGCGGCGCGGACGGGTCGCCGCGATAGACCACGGCCTTGGTCGCGGCGCCTTCGTAGCGGAGGGGGCAGCCCTCGAAGGCGGCGATGGCGGCGACCAGGGAGTCCAGGTCGGGCGCGGCGGCGGCCAGCGCCTGCGCCTGGGCCACGGCGGCGGAGATGTCGGGCTGGCCGGCCGAGGCCCGCGGCGAGGCGACGGCCGTGGGGGTCGGCGCGGCCTGGCGCACGGGCGGCAGCACCTTGCCGGCCTCGATCCGGTCGACGGCTTCGTCCAGCAGCATGGCGTCCACGCCCCCGTCCGCCCAGAAGGCGAGCAGGCTCTCTGCCAGTTGGCCGGGGGTTGGCGCGACGGCGGCCGACACGGTGGTGGTTCACTCCTGGTGAGGCTTGGTCCACTCTTGGCGCGCGGCCATGAGTTTGTCAGCCCGCGAGATCGGGGGAGAGCGAAGATGATGTGGACACGCATCGCCTGCGGACTCGCCCTGGCCTTGGCCGCCGGGGCCGCCCAGGCCCAGCAGGGGCGGCCGTACGATCGCGTCGCCGCGCAACAGGCCCAGGTGCTGGCCGAGGTCGGCGGTCCCTACGACGGACCGCAGCAGGCCTATGTTCGCCGGATCGGCGAGCGGATGGCGGTCGCCGCGGGCCTGGGCGGGCGCTGCACCTTCACCATCATCGACAACGACGCCATCAACGCCTTCACCACGCCGCCGGGCTGCTACGTCTATGTGACCCGCGGCCTGCTCGCGATCCTCAACTCCGAGGGCGAACTGGCCGCCGTGCTGGGCCACGAACTCGGCCATGTGGCGGCGAACCACGCCAAGAAACAGCAGAACCAGGAGGCCATCACCGGCCTGGCGGCGGTGCTGGTGGGCGCGGCCACCAAGTCCGACCTGGCCGGCGCCGTCGCCAAGCGGGCGGCGAAGCTGGGCTCGCTCAGCTATTCCCGCACTCAGGAGTACGAGGCCGACAGCCTGGCGCTGCGCTACCTGCCGCAGGCCGGCTACGCCGCGCGCGCCATGCCGGACGTACTGGCCGACCTGCAGCGGGAGGACGAGTTCTCCGCCCGGCTGGCCGGTCGCGGCGGCGAGGCCTCGACCCCCGGCTGGGCGCGGACCCACCCGCTGACCACCGACCGCATCCGCCGCGCCGTCCAGCAGTCCGAACTGGCCGCGCCGGGCGAAGACGCCGGCCTCAACAGCGAAACCTATCTCTCGGCGGTGGACGGCCTGGTCTACGGCGACGGCGCCGACCAGGGCTCGGTCTCGGGGCGCACCTTCTCGCACGCGGGCCTCGGCATCGCGTTCGACGCGCCGCCGGGGTTCCAGCTGGTGAACCAGTCGGGCTCGGTGCGCATCGACGGACCGGACGGGCTGCGCGGCGAGTTCGCCGCCGGCCGCGCCTCGGCCGCGCGGCTGGAGGACTACGCCGACCAGGTGCTGCGCGGCATCGTCGGCGACGCGCCGGCGGAGCGCGGCCGGGTGGTGCGCACCACGATCAACGGCCTGGACGCGGTGATCCTGCCGGCCCGCGCCTCCAGCCGGAACGGGCTGATGGAGGTGGTGGTGGCGGCCTACGCGCTGGGCGGCGATCGCGCCTACCATTTCGCCACCATCGCCCCGGCCGGGCGGGGTGGCGTGTTCGACCCGATGTACGACAGCTTCCGCCGCCTCTCGGGCCGCGAGGCCGCGGGCGGCGGGCCGCGCCGGATCACGGTGGTGACCGTCCGGCCGGGCGACACCAGCGAGAGCCTGTCCGATCGCATGTCGGGCGAGGCGCCGCTGGGCACCTTCCTGATGCTGAACGGCCTGCAGCGCGGCGAGCCGTTGACGCCCGGCCGCCGGGTGAAGATCGTCACCGGCGGGCGGCGGCCGCGCTGAGCGCTACCTGAACAGCGCCAGGTCCACCGCCTCGCCCATGGCGCGGTAGCCGGCGTCGTTGGGGTGCAGCCAGTCGCCCGACTGCAGGTCGGCCTTCATCTTGGCGGGCCTGGCGGGATCGCGGATGGCGGCGTCAAGGTCGATCACCGCGTCGAAGGTTCCGGGTTTGCGGATCCAGGCGTTGACCTGCTGCCGTGTCGCCTCGCCCTCGGGGGTGAAGTAGGCGGCGCCCTCGTAGGGCAGGATGGTGGCGCCGATGATCCGCACGCCGCGGGCGTGCGCACGGTCGATCAACTGGCGGTAGCCGGCGATCAGCTCGGCGGCCGACGGGCGGCCCGTGCGGGCGCCGAGGTCGTTGACGCCTTCCAGCACGACCAGGTCCGTGACGCCGGAGACCGAGAGCACGTCCCGGTCGAACCGGGTGAGCGCGCTCTGGCCGAACAGGGTAATGGGCGTCTCACTGAGCACGCGGTTGCCGCCGATGCCGGCGTTCACGACCCCAATTGGACGTCCGGGGTATTTCGCCGCCAGCCGCTCGGCCAGCCGGTCGGGCCAGCGCTGGTTCCTGCCCTGGGTCGAGCGGGCCCCGTCGGTGATCGAGTCACCGAACGCCACGATGACGCGCGCCGCCCGGTCGGCCTCGACCTCCACGCCGGAGAGGAAGGCGCGATAGTCGGCGGGCGGCCCCGGCGGGATCTCTCGGCCTGTGGCGTCGCCATCGGCGACGCGGGGGGCCTCGTTCCCGTTCGCGTGGCAGGTGCACAGCCCGGTGTCGGCGGGCAGGTAGAGGCTGATCCGCAGGCGCGCCAGCGCCTTCGTCGGCAGCGCCACCGGGTCGCTGAGCATCGGCGCGCCGGGCGGAAGCGTCGCGGAGGGCGCCCCGGCGAAGGTCACGGTGCGCTCGCTGCCGGCCACGATCGTCCCGTCCACGGCGAGCAGGGCCACGCGCGCCGCGCCGAGCGCCAGCGGCCTGGTCCCGTACTCATTGGTGAAGCGGATGCGCAGCCTGGGCCCGCCGGCCGAGAGCCGCACCACCTGGGCGATGGTCTGGTTGTTGAACGACGGACTGAGCCGCCGAGAGTCGGTTCCCGCCGCCGCGGCCATCGGCGGCGCGGGCGAGGCGCCCCAGCTGCCGATCCAGCGCGTGGCCGCCTGGCCCTGTGTCGCCAACAGCGCAAGCGCGCCCACCATGACCGCCAGACGCATCCCACTTCCCCCGTTTCGCTTGACCGCCGCTAGGTGACATTCGGATAAGACCCCAAAGGGATCAATGCTTCGGCGGGGATCCGGGAGGCGAGGGGAACCTGATGAGCGAAGCCGGCGGCCAAGAGACCATCGAGCGCGAAGCGATGGAATATGACGTCGTCATCGTAGGTGCGGGGCCGTCGGGCCTGTCCGCCGCGATCCGGCTGAAGCAGATCAATCCCGACCTGACCGTGGCGGTGCTGGAGAAGGGCTCCGAAGTCGGGGCGCACATCCTGTCGGGCGCGGTGATCGACCCCAAGGGCATCGCCGAGCTGCTGCCCGACTGGAAGGCGCTGGGCGTTCCGCTGGAGACCCCGGTCACCAAGGACAAGTTCCTGATGCTGGGCCCGATGGGCGAGCTGGACATCAGCTGGCTGCCCTTCCCGAAGTGGATGCTGAACCACGGCAACTACATCGCCAGCCTGGGCAACGTCTGCCGGTGGCTCGCCACCTACGCTGAGGGCCTGGGGGTGGAGATCTATCCGGGCATGGCCGCCTCGGAGGTGGTCTATGACGACGCCGGCGCGGTGAAGGGCGTCGTCGCCGGCGTGTTCGGCATCGGCAAGGACGGCCAGCCCACAGCCGACTACCAGCCCGGCATCGAATTGCACGCCAAGTACACCTTCATGGGCGAGGGCGTACGCGGGTCGCTGTCGAAGCAGCTGATCGCGAGGTTCAAGCTGGACGAGGGGCGCGAGCCGCAGAAGTACGGCATCGGCATCAAGGAACTGTGGCAGGTGCCGGACGCCGTCTTCCAGCCGGGGCTGACCCAGCACACCTTCGGCTGGCCGCTGGACAACCAGACCGGCGGCGGCAGCTTCATGTACCACTTCGGGGACAATTACGTGGCCATCGGCTTCGTGCTGCACCTGAACTACAAGAACCCCTGGATCTCGCCGTTCGACGAGTTCCAGCGTTTCAAGACCCACCCCTCGATCCGAAAGTACCTGGAGGGCGGCAAGCGCATCGCCTACGGCGCGCGCGCGGTCACCGAGGGCGGCTACCAGTCGGTGCCGAAGCTGAACTTCCCGGGCGGGGCGCTGCTGGGCTGCTCGGCGGGCTTCATGAACGTGCCGCGGATCAAGGGCAGCCACAACGCGGTGAAGAGCGGCATCCTGGCCGCGGAGGCCGCCGCCGCGGCGATCGCGGCGGGGCGCGCCGGCGACGAGCTCACCGCCTACGACGAGGCCTATGAGACGTCGTGGCTGGCCAAGGACCTGAAGGCGGTCCGCAACTTCAAGCCCCTGTGGTCGAAGCTGGGCACCATCCCCGGCGTTCCCCTGGGCGGCATGGACGCGATGGTCGCCACCCTGCTGGGCGGACTGTCGCTGTTCGGCACCCTGAAGCACGGCAAGACCGACGCCGCATCCACCGGCTTGGCCAAGGACTACAAGCAGATCGCCTATCCAAAGCCGGACGGCGTCTTCAGCTTCGACAAGCTGTCCAGTGTGTTCCTGTCGTCGACCAACCACGACGAGAGCCAGCCGGCGCACCTGCGGCTCAAGGACCCCAGCGTCCCGATCGCCGTCAACCTGCCGAAGTACGGGGAGCCGGCGCGCCTCTACTGTCCGGCGGGCGTCTACGAGGTGCTGTACGACGCCAACAACGCCAACCCGCAGTTCCAGATCAATTTCCAGAACTGCGTCCACTGCAAGACCTGCGATATCAAGGACCCGTCGCAGAACATCGTCTGGACGACGCCCCAGGGCGGGGACGGGCCCAACTATCCGAACATGTGACCGCCACGATTGCCTGTGACGACTGAGCGCTTGCGGCGCAGCGGCCGCGCGCCCAGACTCTTGCCCATGCGTCGTACCCTTCTCCTCGCCTGCGCCCCCCTCGTTCTGCTGGGCGCCTGCGCCACCACCACGCCGGCTCAGAAGGTGGCCGCCGCCGAGCCCGCGGCGCCCGCCGCCGCCGACAGCGCCTACGGCATGTTCCTGGCCGGCAGCGCCGCGCTGACCGAGGGCCGCAACAGCGACGCCGCCAAGTTCCTGGACCTGGCTCGCGGCCAGAGCGGGGACGATCCGGCGGTGGCCGAACGCGCCTTCACCGCCGCCCTGATGTCGGGCGATATCGACAAGGCCTCCCAGCTGGCCCCCGACGGCCCCACCGCCTCGGAACCCGCCAAGCGCCTGGGCCGGCTTTCCAAGGTCGTGGCCGCCCTGGCCGACGGCAAGGGCAAGGTCGCCAAGGAAAGCCTGGGCAGCGACGGTATCGGCTTCCCGCATCGGCCCGCCGCGGCCTTGCTGGCCCCGTGGGTCGCGGCCTCCGCGGGCGACGCGGAAGGCTCGGTCGTGCGCCCGCAGATGCGCGGCGACGCCGGCGTCGATTACTTCGGCCAGCTGGGGCAGGCGGCGCTGTTCGAGCGCGCCCACCGCTATGACGAGGCCGAGACCGACCTGAAGGCCGTGACCGCCACCAACGCGCCCAGCGAGATCGCCGTCGCCGCCTATGGCGCCTTCCTGGAACGCCGCGGCCGCCGGCCCGAGGCGATCGCCTTCTACGACGCGGCCCTGCGGCGCAACCCGTCCAGCCTGGGTATGAAGGCTGCCCGCGCCCGCGCCGCCGCGAACAAATCGCCGCCGCCGGTCGCCTCCATCAAGGAGGGCGCGGCGCTGGCTCTGCTGGCCCCGGCGGCCACGATGATCACCGCCAAGCAGGAGCAGATCGGCCTGGCCTACCTGCGCATGTCGCTGCGCCTGGACCCCGGCCGCAACGACGCCTGGCTGATGCTGGGCGACCTGCTGCAGGCCGGTGGCGACGTGGAAGGCGCGCGGGCCGCCTATGAGAAGCCCAAGCCCAACACCGCTGAGTTCCCCGCCGCCCAGGCCAAGCTGGCCTGGAGCTACCAGGGCGCCGGCGACAAGGAGACGGCGCTGAAGATGGCGCGCGCCGCGGCCGCCACCGGCGACCCGGAGGGCCGGCTGACGCTGTCGGACCTGCTGCGCGCCAACGACAAGTACGACGAGGCCATCGGCCTGCTGGACGGCCTGATCGCCGAGGCCAAGGGCGGCGCCCAGTGGCAGCTCTACTATGCCCGCGGCCAGGCCTATGAGCGGACCGGCCGCTGGAAGGAGGCCGAGGCTGACCTGACCAAGGCGCTCAGCCTGCGGCCCGACGAGGCCGAACTGCTGAACTACCTGGGCTACGCCTGGATCGACCGCGGCGAGCGGTTGCAGGAAGCTATGGGCATGGTCGAGAAGGCCGTGGCCGCCAACCCACGCTCGGGCGCCATCGTCGACAGCCTCGGCTGGGCCCACTACCGATTGGGCAACTACAAGAAGGCGGTCGAGGTCCTGGAGCAGGCGGTCGAGCTGGAAGCCGGTGACCCCGAGATCAACAACCACCTGGGCGACGCCTACTGGATGGTCGGCCGCAAGGACGAGGCCGGGTTCCAGTGGCGCCGCGTGCTGACGCTCAAGCCGGACGACAAGATCAAGGCCGACGCCGAGAAGAAGATCGCGTCGGGGGTCGGGCCGACGCCGAAACTGGCCGGGCAGTAGGGTGGCGGAGGCCTTCGCACCGGCGAAGGTGAACCTGTTTCTGCACGTCGGTGCGCCGGCGGCCGACGGCTACCACCCGGTCTGCAGCCTGATGGCCTTCGCCGACGTCGGTGACACCGTCTCGGTGCGGCCGGGCGAGGGCAGGGTCACCGTCCGCGGGCCTTTCGCGGCCGGCGTCGGGCGCGAGTCCGACAATCTCATCATCAAGGCCGTGCGCGCCTTCGTCGCCGAGTTGGGCCGGCCGATGGAGGAACTGGCGTTCACCCTGGACAAGCAGCTGCCGGTGGCCGCGGGCCTGGGCGGCGGCTCGAGCGACGCCGGCGCGGCGCTGCGCCTGATCCGCGACGTTTTCACGCCCGGCTTCGACGATGAACGTCTCGAGCGCGTCGCCGCCACCACCGGCGCCGACGGCGCGGCCTGCCTCTGGGGCCGCCCGGTGATCGCCGAGGGGCGAGGCGAACGCCTGAGCCCCGCGCCGGGCCTGCCCGAGTTGCACGCGGTGCTGGTCCGGCCGCCGGTCGCCGTCTCCACGCCGGAGGTCTACCGCCGCTTCGATGCGATGGGCCGCTTCGGCGATGTGACGCCGCCGCTGATGCCGGAAGCCTTCGAGAGCCCGCAGGAAGTGGCCGCCTGGCTGGCCACCGAGCGCAATGACCTCGAGGCCGCCGCCGTCGAGGTCGCCCCCGAGGTCGGCGCGGTGCTCGACACTCTGCGCGACGAGCCCGAAACGCTGCTGGCCCGCGTCTCCGGTTCCGGCGGCGCCTGCTTCGCCCTCTGCGCCGACGACATCACTGCCGAGGGCCTGGCCGAGCGCATTGAGGGCCTGGCGCCCACCTGGTGGGTGAAACGCTGCCGCCTCGGGGGGCCCTGGTAGCCACACCCTACCGTCGTCATCCCCCGGCTTGTCCGGGGGACCCACGTGTCCCCCGCACGTGAGAGTGCGGTTGCTCGCGGTGTGAGCGCTCGCGGGCCTCTCCAACCATTCGATGTGAATGGGTCCCCCGGACAAGCCGGCGGATGACGAGCATTTTTTGGTGAGGGACGCATGAAGAAAACGGGGGCCCCGAAGGACCCCCGTCTCTTACCCCAGATCGACGCCCGAATACGCCGGGCGCCGCTCTCCCCCGAGAGCCTAGTAGTGGTAGGCGCGTTCGCCGTGTTCGACGATGTCGAGGCCTTCCTCTTCCGCGTCCGGCGAGGCCTTGAGGCCGACCGTGTACTTGATGAGGAAGAAGACGATCGAGCTGGCGATGGCCGACCAGCCGAAGGACACCGCCACCGCCTTAGCCTGGACGATGAACTGGCCCATCATGGTGTAGCTGGCCAGGGCGTCGCAGGTGGAGATGTCGCCGTCCAGGGCGCAGGTCGTGTAGTCCACGATGCCCGCGCCGCCGAGGCTGGCGGCCACCAGGATGCCGGTGCCCAGCGCGCCGACGATGCCGCCCACGGCGTGGATGCCGAAGGCGTCCAGGCTGTCGTCGTACTTGAAGAGGTTCTTCACGAACGTGCAGGCGAAGATGCAGATCGGCGAGACGACCAGACCCAGGATCACCGCGCCCATCGGGCCGGCAAAGCCGGACGCCGGCGTCACCGCCACCAGGCCGGCGACCATGCCGGAGGCCATGCCGAGCAGCGAGGCCTTCTTGCGCGTGACCCATTCCGTCATCGCCCAGGAGAAGCCCGCCGCGGCGGTGGCGACGAAGGTGTTGATCATGGCCAGCGCGGCGTAGCCGTTGGCTTCCAGGTTGGACCCGGCGTTGAAGCCGAACCAGCCGACCCACAGCAGGCCCGCGCCGACCAGGGTGAGCGTCAGCGAGTGGGGTTGCATCGGCTCCTGGCGGAAGCCCTTGCGGGGCCCGAGGATCAGACAGCCCACGAGCGCGGCGACGCCGGCGTTGATGTGCACCACGGTGCCGCCCGCGAAGTCCAGCGCGCCCCAGCCCCAGAGCAGGCCGGCCTGCACCGCGTCCTTCGGATGGGTCGCGATGGCGTCGGGCCCGGGCCACCACCAGACCATGTGCGCGATCGGGTAGTAGGAGAGCAGCGGCCAGAGGACCGCGAAGATCACGCACGCCGCGAACTTCATCCGCTCGGCCAGGCCGCCCAGCACGAGGCAGGCGGTGATGCAGGCGAAGGTCATCTGGAAGCAGATGTAGACCAGCTCCGGGATGTAGACCCCGGTCGAGAAGGTCGCCACGTTGGACGCCGGGGTCACGCCCTTCAGGAACAGCCGGTCGAAGCCGCCCACCAACAGGTCGTGGCCGCCGCCCGAGGTGAAGGCGAGGCTGTAGCCCCAGAACACCCAGGCCATCATGCCGATGACGCAGACGGTGGACGTCTGCATCAGCATCGACAGCATGTTCTTGGTGCGCACCAGGCCGCCGTAGAACAGCGCCAGGCCCGGCACGATCATCAGCAGCACCAGCAGCGAGGACACCATCATCCAGGTGGTGTCGCCCTTGTCGACCGTCTGCTTGGGCGCCGCGATGGCGGCCGGCGCAGCGGCGGCGGCGGGCGCCGCGGCCGGAGCGGCGGCTTCCGGAGCCGGCGTCGCGGCCGGCGCGGCCGCCTCAGGCGCAGCGGCGGCCGGAGCGGCGGCCGCCGGCGCGGGGGCCGGGGTCTGGGCCAGGGCCGCGAGGGGCGACCCGGCCAGTACGGCGGCGAGCATCGGCCCAGCCAGCCGGTGTTTGACGAGTGATTGCAGGAATCTATCCCCTG
>CBHTUE010000099.1:0-16209 GCA_966096115.1 uncultured Phenylobacterium sp. | reverse complement strand
CCGCGCCCGGTCCTCCTGGGTCCCGGATCGGCCTGCGGCCGTCCGGGATGACAGCGTTGTTGTTGGGCTTGGCGGCTAGCTCGTCACCGGCACCAGCACCTCGCCGGTGCGCTGGTTGACGTAGACCTTCCACGGATAGTGGCCGCCTTCGCCGCCGGCGCCGGCCGCCTGCATGTGGTTCGAGACCGCCTTGCGCCAGCGCTTGGACATGTTGGCCGTGGTCATGTGCGGCGTCTTCGAGTGGTGGAAGGTCACGTCGCCGCGGCGGATCGGGCAGACCACCATGCGGCTTTCGTCCACCACCGCGTTGCAGGTGAGCAGGTCGCTGGCCATGCCCTCGACGCGGGCGTGGGTCAGCACGCCGTCCTTGTGGCCTCCGTCGATGAAATGCATGCAGCCGTTGCCGGCGTCGACGTCCTGCAGCGGGATCCAGCAGGTGATCCCCTTGTCGTCGAGGTTGCGGCCCCAGTAGCCCTCGTCCTGGTGCCACTCCGTGGGCACGCTCTTGCCGGGCGGCTTGCCCAGGAACTGGTCGTACCAGAAGTCCAGCTTCTGGTTCATCAGCGCCCCGCCGAACTCGACCAGCCACTTTCGGTAGGATTGCTCGGCGATGTCCTTCCAGATCAGCGAGGGGGAGGACTGCACGATCCGGAACGAGCGGCTGTCCTTGTCCTCCTTGACGTCCCAGGCCCAGTCGAAGGCCAGCTTCTCCTTCTCGGAGAGGATGGAGTCGCAGTGGCCTTCCAGTTCGTCCAGCGCCGCCTGCGGGATGGCGTCCTTGACCACGATCCAGCCGTGCGCGTTGAAGAAGTCGAGTTGCTCCTGGGTCGGACGCGGGTAGGTCATGACGGGCTCCTGAGGCGCGACTGACATGTTAGATTGGCATCTCGTGCGGTCAAGCGCTTGATGACCGCCTGATCCTAGCGCAATGTAGCATGTCAATAAGGCCAAAGCTGCGGGGTCGCGCCATGCTGGACACCAAGGTCGACTTTTCGATGGACGCCCGCGAACGCGCAGGCCTGGCCCGCGACGGGTTCGTGGTGCGCGAGGGCGTGTTCTCCCCCGCCGAATGCGCCCGCATCGCCGACGACTGCGAGGGGATGATCGCCGACCTGCTGGCCGCCAAGCGGGACACGAAGCTGCGCGTCGGCAGCTACATGTTCGAGGCGCTCAAGGACGTGGGCACGGTGGTGAAGTGGGAGCCCTTCGCGCCGGACGTGATCCAGGGCGTCGAGCCCTTCGCCCACATCAACAAGCCGCTGCGGGACTGGGGCCTGGCCCCGCGCCTGGTCGATCCCTGCAAGCAGATCGTCGGCCAGGACGACATCGTCCTGTTCACCGAGAAGCTGAACGTGAAGCGCGCCCGCGAAGGCGGGGCGATCGTGCTGCACCAGGACTTTCCCTACTGGGAGAACATGACGCCGATCGCCCATCGCGTGGCGACCGCGATGATCTTCCTGGATGACGCGACGCTGGAGAACGGCTGCCTGGAGGTGGCGCCCGGCAGCCACACGGTGGGCAAGCATCCCCAGCGCAAGGCCGCCGACGGCTTCGGCTCGCTGGAGATGGACACCGAGATCTTCGACATGGACCGGCTGGTCCCGCTGGAGGCGCCGGCCGGCACGGTGGCCTTCTTCGGCGCCTTCCTGGTGCACCGCTCGCTGCCGAACCGCTCGAACGGCGACCGGCGCGCGCTGCTCTATTCCTACCAGCCGGCGGGCGAGCCGCACGCGATCGAACTCAACCGCCTGTTCCGCAAGAAGGGTCCGGCGACCGACTGACGGACCGAGCGGAGGGCGGCCATGGAGATGCGGGTCGCCCAGACGGCGTCGCGCGCGGCGGCGGTCTTCCCGCCGCTGAAGCTGCGCGAGAAAGCCACCTTCGCCACCGGCGACATGGTGGAGGGCGGCATCAACTATGCGCTCTCCACGTTCCTGCTGTTCTACCTGACCGGCGTCTGCGGCCTGTCCGGCTCGCTGGCGGGCCTGGCGCTGTCGCTGACGCTGCTGGTCGACGCGGTGATGGACCCGCTGATCGGCTACGTCTCGGACAACACCCGCGCGCGCCTGGGCCGCCGCCATCCCTTCCTGCTGGGCGCCGCGATCCCGCTGGCGCTGTCGGTGGCGCTGCTGTTCAGCATCCCGGAGGGGCTGAAGGGCGCGGCGCTGTTCGCCTATGTGGTGGCGATCCTGCTGGTGCAGCGGGTCGTGCATTCCGGCTTCCTGCTGCCCTATGCGGCCATGGTCTCGGAGCTGTCGCGCGACTACCGGGAGCGCTCGTCGGTGACGATGTTCCGGCAGCTGTTCAACAATTTCGGCCTGCTGATCACCCTGAGCCTGGGCTTCGGACTGTTCCTCAAGGGCGACGCCGCGCTGGTGGACCGGCATGCCTACGCCGCCTACGGCTGGGCGATCGGCGGCGTGGTCCTGGTGCTGATGCTCACCTGCGGGCTGGGCACGCTGCCCATGCGCTTCCGCCTGCAGGCCAACCCGCACGCCCAGGCGCCCAGCCCGGCCCAGTTCGGGCGCGAGCTGGTCAACGCGTTCCGCAACCGCTCGTTCGTCATCCTGTTCGCCGCCATCGTGATCTTCTGGGTGGCGCAGGGCGCGGCGGGCGCGCTGGGCCTGCACGCCTACAAGTACTTCTGGCGCGCGCCGGCGGACCTGCTGCAGCTCATCCCGGCGTTCACGGTCGGCGGCGCGCTCACCGGCGTGCCCATCGCGGGCTTCCTGCTGACGCGCCTGGAGAAGCAGCAGGTCTGCGTCGGCGGCGTGGTGCTGTACTGCCTGACACAGAGCATCCTGACCGTGGCCCATGTCCTGGGCCTGACGCCGGAGACCGGGCCCGGCCTCGTCGGCGTCATCGGCGTCCTGGTCGTGCTGCAGACGTGGGCGCTATGCGCGATCGGCGTCAGCTTCTTCTCGATGATGGCCGACTGCACCGACGAGCACGCGCAGCTGTTCGGCGCACGCCAGGAGGCGCTGTTCTTCGCCGCGACCACCTTCTCGACGAAGGCGGCGATCGCCCTGGGCTCGCTGATCGCCGGCGTCAGCCTGGACCTGATCGGCTTCCCGAAGGAGATCGCCAAGCTGGGGCCGAACCCGGTGATCGCCGCCGACACCGTGCGCAACCTGGGCCTGCTGGTCGGTCCGGGCGCCGGCCTGATGGCCATCACCTGTGTGCTCTTCCTGGCGCGCTACTCGCTGGACCCGGCCCGGGTGGCGAAGATCCAGGACGAGCTGGCGGCGCGTTCACGCCCGTAGGCGCCCGCGCCCCAGCGGGCGGCGCCGGACCCTAGAAGCTGCGGCCGATGCGCAGGCCCCAGAGGCGCGGCGGACCGCGGTAGACGATGCCGGCGATCACGCCGGTCTCGCCGGTCACGTTCTGCTTGGCGCCGGCGTAGCTCTCGTCGAACAGGTTGGTGGCCCAGAGCATCCCCCACCACGGGCCCTGCGCATACCGCACCGAGACGTTGACCAGGGTCACGCCCTCCAGCCGGGTGGCCCGGTTGTGGAACAGCTGGGCGTAGGAGTGGCTCTTGGTGGCGACGTCGATCCGCGGCGTCAGCGTCGCGCCGCTGCCGAGGCTGTCCACATGATAGGTGTAGGCGGCGCCGACGTTGCCGGAGAACTTCGGCGCGAAGGGCGTCGTGGTCCCGTCCAGGTCGATGTTGGCCGGGCCGCCGTAGACCGGGGCGAAGATGTTCCGGACGAGCCCGAACGAGCCGAGCTTGCTCTTGGAGTAGGCCATGCCGAAGTCGACCGAGAGGTCGTCGAAGTGGCCCTGGCCGCCGAACTCGACCCCGTAGATCTTGCTGGTGGTCTGGGCGTTTTTGAACTCCGAGATCGTGTTGATCTGCGGGATGCCGCCGCCGGCCGCGAAGGCGAAGCCGGCCTGATAGTCCTGGAAGGTCTGGTAGTAGAGCGCCAGCTGGGTGTGCAGCTGGCCGTTCAGGAGCGTGCTCTTCCAGCCGCCCTCGTAGTTGATGACCTCCATCTCCTTGTACGGCGTGTGCTGGGTCGGCGTGACCGGATTGCTGAAGATGTTGATCGAGCCGGGCGTGTGGCCGCGCGACACCAGGGCGTAGAGGAACTGGTCGTCGTTCAGCTTGTAGTTCAGGTTCACCTTCCAATCGACGGAGCTCTCGCTGAGCTTCTGCGACACGCCGCCGGCGGGCTCGTTGAAGGGGATGTTCAGCAGGCCGGGGAACAGCAGGATCTGGGTGAACTGGTCGAACTCGAAGTGGGTCCAGCGCAGCCCGACCTGCAGCTCCAGCGCGTCGGTGACGTCGTAGGCCGCCTGGCTGAAGATGCCGATGGTCTTGTCGTTGCGCTTCCACGGCGTGGCGATCAGCGGCGTGGCGCTGTTGTCCGTGATGATCTGGAAGCCCGGCTTCGGGAAGGCGGGGATGTCGTTGACGTAGCGCTGCAGGAACAGGCCGCCGACGACCCGGAGCCGCTTGTCCTCCGGTGAGAGGACGTCGAACTCCTGGCTGTAGTTGGTGAACTTGCCGGCGCTGATGAAGCCGGACACGGCGGGGTTCGAGCCGTTGGTGTCCCAGTCGGCGCTGGTCTTCACCAGCGAGAAGCCGGTGAGCGACTTCAGCAGGAAGCCGTTGCCGAGCTCGTAGTTGATGTTCAGCGACGAGCGGACGCCCTTGTCGATGTAGAGGTGCAGCCCGTTGACGATCGGGTTGTCGAGGTCCTCCTCCGCCCCGGTGGTCGGGATGAAGCCGGTCGTGCAGTGGCAGCCGAAGTCCAGGTAGTCGTAGTCATTCTTGAAGATGACATCGAGCTTGTCGGTGGGCTTCCAGCGGACGCCGAAGCGGAAGCTGTACAGGTGGCGTTCGTCGTCCGCGCCCTTGCCGAACAGCGGGCCGCCTTCGAACCGGCCGCCGGGCAGGGGATTCGTCCGCAGGGAGTCGAAGAGCGAGTCGCGGTGCTCGGTGTGCATGGCGACGCGCACGGCCAGCGTGTCGCTGACCGGCATGTTGGCCACGAGCGTGCCCTCGAAGTAGTTGCGGTTCCCCGCGCCGGCCTGGACCTCGCCGGTGAGGGCGTCGCCCAGTTCCGGGTCGCGTGTGCGGATGAAGACGGCGCCGGCCGCGGCGCTCTTGCCCACGAAGGTGCCCTGGGGCCCGCGCAGCACCTCGACGCCGGCCAAGTCGTAGTAAGGCGCGTTCTGGAAGTAGCCGGTCAGGGTCGGCACGCCGTCGCGGTAGATGACCACGCCCGACGGTAGGTCGATGTCGACCTTGGACTGGCCGATGCCGCGGATGTTGAAGGTGTTGGCCGAGGAGTAGTCCGAGATCTGGATCCCCGGGGCGGCGAACTGCAGGGTCGTCAGGCCGATGACGCCCTTCGCTTCCAGCAGCTTCTGGTCGAGGACCGTGGCCGAGATGGCGGTGGTCTGCAGGTTCTGTTCGCGCCGCTCGGCGGTGACGATCAGCTCGTCGACGGTGTTCGGCCGTGCGGCGTCCGCCGCGTGCGCCGTCGGCGCCGCAAGGCCGCCGCAGCGGGGGGCCAGCGCCGATGCGGCCGCCCGATAACGCCCCGTGCCGAGCATGTCGGCCCCCTCTGCATTTCTTCCCGATGGCTGATTGGTCAGCCTTGAGTGGAATACTGGCATGTTAGATGGGCCGTAAACAAGGAGAATTGCGGCAGTTTCCTTGACAGTAGCTAGTCGCTGATATTCCAATGACGGTGGTTGGTGGGCGTGAGGAACCCGGCGAAGGGGCCAGGGCGGGCGGTCGGCGCATCGCCTGTCGTCAGCCTCCGCGGCGCATCGACGTCGGCAGCGTGTTGTTGGGTGGGACGTCGGGATGCCAGATAGGGAGGAACGAACACCCTGCCCGCGCCGCGTACCCGGCGCCGAACCCGCGATCGGCCCCCGTCTATGACCTCAACCGCCCCGAACCCCATGGTCAGTGCGAACCCGGACAAGTCGAAGGCCGAACGCGTCTACCGCGAGCTGCGCCGTCGCATCCGCGAGCTGACGCTGCCGCCGGGCGCGCCTCTGCGGAAGGAGGAGATCGCGCTGGAGATGGGCGTCTCCCGCGCGCCGGTCTCGGAGGCGATCGCGCGGCTGGCCGACGAGGCGCTGGTCGACGTCTTCCCGCAGCACGGCAGCTTTGTGGCCCCGATCCGCGCCGAGGACGTGCGCGAGAGCCTGTTCATCCGCACCGCCCTGGAGATCGAGGCGATCCGGCGGGTGACCCAGGCGGCCGACGCGGACCTGATGGCCCAGCTGGAAGAGAACCTGGCGGCCGAGGAAAAGGCGCTGAAGGCCAACGACCTCACCACCTTCTATGAGCTGGACGAGGCGCTGCACGCGCTGATCTTCGCGTCGCTGCAGGCGCCGCGGGCGCTGCGGCTGCTGGACGCCGCCCGCGCGCCGCTGGACCGGCCGCGCCGCCTGGGCCTGCCCGAGGCCGGCCGCCCCGAAGCCACCTTCGCCGAGCACCGCCGGATGATCGACGCGATCGCCTCGGGCGACCCCGAATTCGCCGCAGCCGCCATGCGCGCCCACCTGGCCCAGGTGAGCCGTTCGGTGGAGCGCGAACTGGAACACATCGAAGCGCAGGCGCCCGACCGCCGCTAGCGCGCGGGGCCGGCCAGGGAGGATCTCGCCATGGCGGCCAAGGAACTGCTGATCGGGATCGCCGAAGCCGGGATCATGCACACCGACCCGGGCGAGTTCGACATCGACACCCGCTTCGCCATGGTCAAGGACGCCGGGGTCTTCGACTACTACGACAAGACCCCGCCCGTGCAGGACCTCCACACCTACAAGGCGGCGGTCCAGAAACACGGCCTGCCGATGACGGCGGGCGGCTTCTACTACTTCCTCGGCCGCGACGAGCCGCTGCTGGAATGGCACCTGCGGGTGGGCCAGGAGCTCGGGACCCGGGCGCACAACGTCCAGATCATCAGCCACGACGTGAACCGCCGGCCGGTCACCGACGAGCAGGTCGTCGCGACCTACCTGCGCGCCGCCGAGGTGGGCGAGGAGACGGGCGTCGCGCCGTGCTTCGAGGTGCACGTGAACATGTGGTCCGAGCATTTCGGCCGCATCGCCCGGGTGGCCGAGGCGGTGGAAGCGCAGGGGTGCAAGTTCAACATGACGCTCGACCACAGCCACGTGATCTTCAAGATCGACAACCCGGAGGCCCAGGAGGTCCAGGGCATGCGCGCCGACGTCGAGGCCGGGCGCCTCGAGCTCGATCCGTTCAAGCCCGGCAACGTCTGCCAGCAGTGGATCGACGCCGGCTGGGTGCGCCACGCCCACGCCCGCGCCGCCGTTCCGAACGGACCGAAGAACGTCTGGATGACCGACTCGGCGGGCAATCCGGGACGCGGGATCCAGTACCCCTTCATCCGGCCGAAGCCGGGCGAGTGGCACTCCGACTGGGACGAGGCGAAGCTGGAGCCGTGGAAGGAGGTCGTGCGCCAACTGATGCGCCACCACCGCGACGACCCGGACAACAAGCTGGCGACCATCTCCACCGAGTTCATCCCGTTCACGGACTACGGCGGCAACGCCAAGTATTCGATCTTCGAGCACAGCGTGGCGTGCGCGGCCTGGCTGCGCGAGACCTGGGCGGCGATCAATGAGGAACTGTCCCACAAGCCTCACGCCACCCCCGTTTCGTCATCCCCCGGCTTGTCCGGGGGACCCATGCTTCAGCCCCACGTGCGACCGTGATGAACGGCAGCGTCCCGGCTCGCGGGCCTTTCCGAAGGACTCGGTGTGAATGGGTCCCCCGGACAAGCCGGGGGATGACGATCAAATTGTAGAGCGTAATCGGGAGCTAAAATATTAGCGTGGACGACGCTCCGAGCGTTTCCTAGGATCGTCGTCAACGGATAGCGGCATGGTAAAATGCCAGTGGGAGTGAACGTGGGAGCAGGGCGCACGAGTTTCGTGACCCGCGGCGGCGCCGAGCTGTCCTTCACGCGCCTGGGGTTCGGGACGGCTCCGCTCGGCAACTTCCAGCGCGCGCTTTCGGAGGCCGAGGCGGAGGCCGTGGTGGCTGCGGCCTGGGACGCCGGGATGCGGTTCTTCGACACCGCGCCGCTCTACGGCCACGGGCTGTCGGAGCTGCGGCTGGGGCGGGTGCTGAAAGACAAGCCGCGCGCCGACTACCTGATCTCCACCAAGGTCGGCCGCTACCTCGTGCCCTGTGCGAAGGGCGAGGAGGACGCCGGCATCTTCCTGGACGTGCCGCAATACCGGCGGGTCTACGACTACTCCTACGACGGGGTGATGCGCTCGTTCGAGGACAGCCTGCAGCGGCTGCAGCTGGACCGCGTCGACATCCTGTTCGTGCACGACGTGGACGCCCGCAACCACGGCAGCCGGGTGGCCTGCGAGGCGCGGCTCCGGGAGTTGATGGACCAGGGCGGCTGGCGGGCGCTGAGCGAGCTGCGGGCCTCAGGCGCCGTGGCCGCGATCGGCGCCGGGGTCAACGAATGGGAGCCCTGCCAGTGGCTGCTGGAGCGGGCCGATCCGGACCTGTTCCTGCTGGCCGGCCGCTACACGCTGCTGGAACAGGACCCGCTGGACGGCTTCCTCCCGGAGTGCGTGAAGCGCGGGGTCGGGATCGTGCTGGGCGGGCCGTACAACTCCGGCATCCTGGCGCGCGGGCCGCATGCGGGGGTGTCGTTCGACTACGCCGCCGCGCCGGCCGAGGTGATCGAACGGGTGAAGCGGATCGATGCGGTCTGCCGGCGCGAGGGCGTGCCGATGATCGCCGCGGCCCTGCAGTTCGCCGGCGCGCACCCGACGGTGGTGAGCGTGATCCCCGGCGCGCAGAGCCTGGCGGAGATGGCCTCGAACCTGGCCGCCGAGCGCGTGGCGATCCCGCCCGGCCTGTGGGACGCCCTGCGCGCCGAAGGCCTACTGCACCCGGCGGCGCCGGTTCCGGAGGCCGTGGCGTGCTGAAGGGGATCGATCCGCTGCTGGGCCCCGAACTGCTCAGCCTTCTGCGGGCCATGGGCCATGGCGACGAGGTCGTCATCGCCGACGCCAACTTCCCCGCCGGCGCCAACGCCCAGCGCCTGATCCGCCTGGACGGCGTGCCCGGCCCGCGCGTGGTGCAGGCCATCGCCAGCGTGCTGCCGCTGGACGACTTCGTCCCCGAGGCGGCGTTCCGGATGGAGGACTCCGACGCGCCGCACGTGATCCCGCCGGTGTGCGCGGAATACGCGGCGATCCTGAAGGCCGCCGGCTACGACCGCGCCATCGCCCCCCTCGAGCGCCACGCCTTCTACGAGCGCGCCCGCGAGGCCTACGGCATCGTCGCCACCGGCGAGCCGCGCTTCTGGGGCAACCTGATCCTGAAGAAGGGCGCGATCCCGCCGGAGGGGCAGGGGTGACGATGCGGGTCGACGCCCATCAGCACTTCTGGCGCGTCGACCGAAACGACTACGGCTGGTTGTCTGCGCAAGACACCCCGACGCTCTATCGCGACTACCTGCCGGGGGATCTCGCGCCGCTGCTGGCGGCGGGGCGGATGGACCGCACCGTGCTGGTGCAGGCGGCCGAGAGCGTGGCGGAGACCGAGTTCCTGCTGGCCCTGGCGGAGACGACGCCGTTCGTCGGCGCCGTGGTGGGCTGGGTCGATTTCGCGAGCCCGGCGGCGGCCGGTGAGGTGGTCCGGTTGGCGAAACACCCGCGGCTGAAGGGCCTGCGGCCCATGCTGCAGGACCTGGCCGACGCGGACTGGATCCTGCGCGAGGACGTGCAGCCGGCGATCCGCGCGATGGCGGCGGCGGGCCTGCGGTTCGACGCCCTGATCAAACCGCCGCAGCTGCCGGCGATCCGCACCCTGCTGGCCCGCCATCCCGAGCTGCCGGTGGTGATCGATCATGGGGCAAAGCCGCCGATCGCGGCGGGCGGGCTGGGCGACTGGTCCGGCCACATGCGCGCCATCGCCCGCGACAGCCACGCGGTCTGCAAGCTCTCCGGCCTCGCCACCGAGGCGGCGCCGGGCTGGACGGTCGAGACGCTGCGCCCGTACGTCGAGGTGCTGCTGGAGGCGTTCGGGCCGTCGCGGCTGATGTTCGGTTCGGACTGGCCGGTGCTGACCCAGAACGGCGACTACGCCGGCTGGCTGGCGTCGGCGACCACGCTGACCGCGGGGCTGTCGGAGGCCGAGCGGGCCGAGGTGTTCGGCGGCACGGCCGCCCGTTTCTATGGGATCGCCTGATGCAGATTTCCGGCCGCCAGGTGCTCCCCGCCGACTGGGCCGACGCGGTGCTCGTCGGACGGCTCTGGGTCCAGGGCAAGATCCAGGGGCCCGTGCCGGTGGCGCTGCACAACGGCGACCTGCTGGATATCTCCGGCCTCGCGCCGACGCTCTCCGACCTCTTCGAGCTGCCCGATCCGGCGGCCGCGGTGCGCGCCTACAAGGGCGGCTTGCGCGCGGGCTCGCTGGAGCTGGTGCTGCTGTCCGGCCGGCTGCTGGCGCCCTGCGACCTGCAGGCGATCAAGGCGGCCGGCGTCACCTTCGCCGACAGCCTGGTCGAGCGCGTGATCGAGGAGCGCGCCAAGGGCGACCCCCAGGCGGCGCTCAGGCTGCGCGGCGAGCTGACGGCGGCGTTCGGCGGCCAGCTGCACCAGCTGAAGCCCGGCTCGCCGGAGGCCATGGAGGCCAAGCAGGTGCTGATCCGCGCCGGGCTGTGGTCGCAGTACCTTGAGGTCGGCATCGGCCCCGACGCCGAGGTCTTCACCAAGGCCCAGCCGATGTCGGCCGTGGGCGTCGGCGCCCAGATCGGCCTGCATCCCAAGTCCGAGTGGAACAACCCCGAGCCCGAGGTGGTGCTGGCGGTGAACTCCCGCGGCGAGATCGTCGGCGCGACCCTGGGCAACGACGTCAACCTGCGCGACTTCGAAGGCCGCTCGGCGCTGCTGCTGTCGAAGGCCAAGGACAACAACGCCTCCTGCGCCATCGGCCCGTTCGTGCGGCTGTTCGACGAGGGCTTCACCCTGGACGACGTGCGGAACGCCGACGTCAGCGTCCGCGTGGACGGCCTGGATCAGTTCACGGTCGAGGGCGTGAACTCGATGCGCAGGATCAGCCGCGACCCGGCCGACCTGGTCGCCGCCACCATCGGGCCGGAGCACCAGTACCCCGACGGCCTGATGCTGTTCCTGGGCACCATGTTCGTGCCCACCAAGGACCGGCGCGGGCCGGGCGAAGGCTTCACCCACGAGGAGGGCGACGTGGTCACCGTCTCGTCGCCGCGCCTGGGCGCGCTGATCAACCAGGTCACCACCTCCGACAAGGCGCCGCCCTGGCAGTTCGGGACCCGCGCGCTGATGGGCTACCTGGCCGCGCGCGGCCTGCTGAAGGGCGACGGCGCATGACCGACCCCGTGCCCGCTGACCAGGCCAAGGTCGGGATCGTCACCCAGGTCAGCTATGGCCTGGGCTCGTTCGCCTCCGGCATCTCCGCCACGATCATGGCCGGGGGCCTGCTGCAGATCTACTTCAACCAAGTGCTGGGCCTGCCGGCCGTCTGGGTGGGCGCCGTGATCATGGCCAGCATCGTGGTCGACGCGGTGATCGATCCGCTGATCGGGCGGTTCTCCGACCGGCTGCGGTCACCGCTGGGGCGGCGCCACACGCTGATGTACGCCTCGGCGATCCCGACGGCGCTGGCGGTCTGGGTCGTGTGGCATGCGCCCCAGGGCCTGGCGCCGCCGGCGCTGCTGGCTTTCATGGGCGTGAGCCTGCTGGCGGCGCGGATCGCCGGCTCCTTCTACGACATCCCGTCGACCGCGCTGGCGCCGGAGCTTTCCTCCGATCCGCATGAGCGCACCAGCCTGTTCGCCTGGCGCTGGCTGTTCCTGATCCTGGGCCTCGGGGCGGCCACCGTCGTCGTCTACCAAGTCTACCTGCGCCAGGACGCGAGCAACCCCTTGGGCATGCTCAACGCCGAGCGCTACGCCCAGGCCGGGACGGTGGCCGCGCTCGCCGTCTGCGCGGCGATCCTCATCTCCACCGCCGCCACGCACCATCGCATCCGGCGCCTGCACGTGCCGCCGGCCCAGAAATCGACGCTGCGCGAGACGCTGGCCGACTGCCGCGAAATCCTGGCGGACCGCCAACTGCTGCTGATCATGGGCGCGGGCCTGCTGATGGGCCTGGCCAAGGGCGTGGAAGACGGTCTCTCCGGCTATGAGGGGCTGCATTTCTGGGGGCTGAAGCCGCAGATCGTCGGACTGCTGGTGGGCGCGGCGATCCTGGCCGCGGTCGTCGCCCTGCCGCTGGCCCGGCCGCTGGGGCAGGCGCTGGGCAAGCGCCGGGCGATGATCTGGCTCTTTCTCGTCTGGATCGTGTCCGGCGCGGCGCCCGTCGCGCTGCGGTTCGCGGGCCTGTTCCCGGCCAACGGCTCGCCGGCCCTGGTCCCGGTGCTGACGGTCGGCTTCGTGATCAGCGCCACCTGCGCGCTCACCGCCGTCATCATCCTGAGCTCGATGATCAGCGACGCGGTCGACGGGGTGGCGGCGCGTACCGGACAGCGCTCGGAAGGCCTGATCTTCGCGGTCTTCGGGGTGCTCAGCAAATGGGCCGCCGGCGGCGGCGCCTTCGTGGCGGGCGCGATCATCAGCGTCGTCGCCTTCCCGGCCCGCGCGATCCCGGGGACCGTCGATCCGGCGATCGTGAACCATATGGTCCTGCTGCACATCCCGGCCGGGGTGGCCCTGAACCTCGGCGCCATCTTCCTGCTGAACCACCTGGACCGGGCGCCGAAGTCCGCGGTCGGGACCGAGGCGCCGCGCCCGGCGGAGGCCGCCTGATGACCGCCGCGGCGTCAGCGCCGGCCTCGGGCCCCGGGGTCCGCATCGGCTATGGCGTCGGCGCCATCGCCTACGGGATCGGGCTCTACGCGCTGTCGGGCCAGGTGCTGCAGATCTACTTCAACCAGGTGATCGGCCTGCCGGCGGTGGCGGTGGGCGCGGCGCTGATGGTGACGATCCTGGTGGACGCGGTGATCGACCCGCTGATCGGCTGGTGGTCCGACGGGCTGCGCACGCCGCTGGGGCGCCGCCATGTGCTGATGTACGCCTCGGCGCTCCCCGCGGCGGCGGGCATCTACCTGCTCTGGCACCAGCCGGCCGGGCTCGATGCCACCGGCCTGATGGCCTTCATGATCGGCATGCTGCTGTGCGTGCGGGTGGCCTGCTCGTTCTTCGAGATCCCGTCCCTGGCGCTCGCCCCCGAACTGGCCCCCGGCTACGACGAGCGCACCAAGCTGATGGCCTGGCGGTTCCTGTTCCTGGTGGTGGGCGGCGCCGCGATCAACGCCATCCTCTACAACATCTTCCTGCGGCAGGACGCGGCCAACCCGCTGGGGGTGCTGAACAAGCAGCGCTACGCCGACTTCTCGGTGTTCGCCGCGCTGCTGGTGCTGGTGGTGATACTGGCCTCGACGGCTGCCACTCACAGCCGGATCAGACACCTCTATGTCCCCGACAGGAAGCCGCTCAGCCTGGGCCGGACCGTGCGTGAGTTCGCCGGGACCTTCTCCAACCGGCCGCTGCTGATCCTGATGGTGACCAACTTCCTCATCGCCATCGCGGCCGGGGTGACCAGCGGGCTGCAGAGCTACATGTACATCCACCTGTGGCGGCTGAAGCCGCAGGACTTCGGCACGCTGCTGGCCTTCGCGCCGTTCGCCTCGCTGATCCCCCTGTGGCTGGCGCCCACGGCCTCGGTGCGATGGGGGAAGAAGCCGGTGATGCTGGCGCTCTACGTCTCCTGGCTGATCACCGCGATCATCCCATTCTCGCTGTGGCTGGTGGGCTGGGCGCCGCCGGCCGGGTCGCTGTTCCTGAAGCTGTTCCTGGGCGGCGACCTGTTCATCGGCGTGGGCTTCGCCGTGGGCGTGCACATCATCCTGAACTCGATGCTCTCGGACGCCTCCGAGGACATCGCCGTGAAGGCCGAGCAGCGCTCCGAGGGCGTGATGTTCGCCGCCTACGGCCTGATGGCCAAGTGGGGGACCGGCGTCGGCATCTTCCTGGGCGGCCTGCTGCTGCAGCTGGTCGGCTTCCCGCTGAAGGCGCTGCCCGGGACGGTGCCGATGCACATCATGCGCAACCTCGTGCTGGCGAACCTGCCGGTGCTTACACTCTGCAACCTGGCCGCCATCGCCTGCGTCAGCTTCTACGCGCTGGATCGCGGCCGCCATGAAGCGAACCTCGCCGCCCTGCGCGCACGCGCCGCGCCGGCGGCGGAATAGGAGCCCGCCCCATGTCTCCACCCCCCTCGCGCCCCATCGAAGAGATCCTGGCCGACCAGCCGAAGGGCGAGTTCGAGCCGGTGTTGTCCGACGCCAACGTCGACAGCTTCCGCGAGCAGGGCTTCACGTCGATCGCGCGCATCACCACCGACGAGGAGGTGGCCTGGCTGCGGGAGGTCTACGACTGGATCTATGAGCCGGGCCGCACCGCCAAGGCCGCGCGCTTCGACCTGGCCCGGCCGTACGACAGCGCGGGCGAGGACCTGCTGCCACAGATCATCGCGCCGGAACGGGTGCTGCCGGCGCTGAAGGACACGATCTTCTACCGCAACGGCCGCAAGGTCGCCGCGCGGTTCCTGGGGGTCGACGAAACCCTGCTGAACGGCTGGGGCCACATGATCCGCAAGCCGCCGAAGACCGGCGCGCCCCTGCCGTGGCACCAGGACGAGGCCTATTGGGACCCGGCGCTGATCTACCGCGCCATGGGCTCGTGGCTGCCGCTGGACGACGCGACGATCGAGAACGGCTGCATGAGCTTCGTGCCAGGCTCGCACCGCGGCGACGTGCGGGAGCACTGGCACGTCGGGAATGATCCCAGCGTGCACGCGCTCTACTGCAAGCCGGAAGCCGCCGAGGTGGTGCGCGCCGTGCCTGTGCCCGTACCGGCGGGCGGCTGCGTGTTCCACCAGAGCCGGACGCTGCATGCCTCGGGGCCCAACACCACCGGCCGGGCGCGGCGCGCCTACGCCAACGAGTGGCAGCTGGCGCCGGTCAAGGCCGACACGCCCGCCCAGCGCCGCTGGATCGACGAGCACCGCGAGGCCTGGGCGGCCCGCGACATCGACGATACGCGCAAGAGCTGGGCCGAGAAGGAGCCCTCCTGATGGCCGACGTCCTGACCCGTCAGTTGCTGAGCGCCGCGGAGGTCGCGGCCTATCACCGCGACGGCCAACTCACCCCGAAGCATCGACTGCCGGCCGATCTGATGGCGCGGATGACCCGGGCCGTGGAGCACCTGATCGCCGCCAACGCCGACATCCGGCCGGAACAGCTGGTCGGCGCCCACGTGGCGAAGAGCCAGGACTCCGGCGTCCGCGGCGAAACGGAACTGCTCGAGTGTGCGCGCCATCCGGACATCCTGGACATGGTCGAGCAACTGATCGGGCCGGACCTGATCATGTGGGGCAGCCAGGTGTTCTCCAAGGCGGCCGGCGACGGCCTGGCCATCCCCTGGCACCAGGACGGCCAGTACTGGCCGATGCGGCCGCTGAAGAACGTCACGGTCTGGATCGCCATCGACCCGGCGCGGGTCGAGAACGGCTGCATGCGGGTGATCCCGGGCACGCACCGGGACGGCCTGAAGGAACACGCGTTCACCGACCGGCCGGGACTGGCGCTGAACCAGGGGCTGGTCGATGCGGTCAACGAGACCGCTGCGCGCGACGTGGTGCTGGAGCCGGGGCAGGTCTCGCTGCACGACGCGATGGTGGTGCACGGCTCCAACGCCAACCGCTCGGGCCTGCGGCGGTGCGGCTACGCCATCCGCTACATGCCCGCGACATCGCACTTCGATCGCTCGATCCCGCCCACCATGATCGCCGCCAACCAGGTGATCGACTTCTCCCGGCGGCCGATTTGGCTGGTGCGCGGAGAGGACCGCGCGAACAACGACTTCGCTGTCGGGCGCTAGGGCCGCGCCGCGATTTCTGCCAAGAGGGGCGGGCTCGACGGGTCGAGCTGGAGCTGCGTCCGATGAAACCACCGATCAAGCGGCTGTCCGACCTGAAGGGCGGCACGCCCAGCGCGGGCGTCTATGCGCCGCCGACGCCGAAGGTCTCACGGCAGAAGAAGGCCAAGGTGCTGAGCTACCACGAACGCGCGGCGTTCCTGGCGTCCAGGCCGGATCTCGTGCCGCCGAAGAAGTAGGCGCAAGGCCCTTCTCCCCTTGTGGGAGAAGG
>CBHTUE010000098.1:0-16379 GCA_966096115.1 uncultured Phenylobacterium sp. | reverse complement strand
TGACACTCGCCGCCGCCGCATTGGCGCTCGCTGCCATGGCCGGATCGGCCCAGGCGACCATCCACCACTTCGAAGCCACCCTGAGCGGGGCCGCGGAAGTTCCGCCGAACGCCTCGCCGGGCACGGGACTGGGCGTGTTCGTGTTCGACGACGTGCTGCACACCATGATGGTGGACGTGGACTTCGCCGGCCTGATCGGCACCACCACGGCCGCCCACGTGCACGCGCCCACCGCCGTGCCGGGCACGGGCAACACCATGGTGGCGACCGAGCTGCCGCTGTTCACGGGGTTCCCGACGGGCGTGCATGCCGGGACCTATCACCACATCTTCGACATGACCCTGCTGGCCTCCTACAACCCGGCGTTCGTCGCCGGTCCGGGCGGCGGCACGACGGCGGGCGCCGAGGCGGCGCTGATCCAGGCGGCGGGGCATGACCGGGCCTATCTGAACATCCACTCGTCGTTCGCGCCGGGCGGCGAGATCCGCGGCTTCCTGACCGCGGTGCCGGAGCCGGCGACGTGGGCGGTGATGCTGGCGGGTTTCGGCCTGACGGGCGGGGCGCTTCGGTTGCGCCGCAGGGCTGCCGCGCGCTGAGGTTGCCGGGACCGGGTTGAAGTTAACCTGTTGTCCTTAGCAGCCGTTAACGGCGTTGATCTTACACAGGTTTCCGGGGACGCCGTGGTAGGAGCCCGCGGATGCCGTACTACGTGAGAGAGGCGATCGAACTGGCTGCGGCGCACCCGATGGGCGCGGTCGCCTGCGCCGTCTTCACGCTGGCTTATCTCAACCTGATGTTCTCGGGCCCGCGGGTCTACTGAGCCCCGCCCGGCGGGTCGTCGAGCGCCTACGGGTTCGACTCGCGCACCCCTTTTTCCGGCCTCGCCAAAGCCCGACCGCGCACCGCGCACCCACGACGCTGCCTGTGCAGGACGCGGCGGACAACGCGGCGGTTGACACGCGGTTTTACATGTGTAGCTTTCAATTGCTACATCTGTAAAAACGAGGAGACGGTCGATGCGGCGAGTGGGGTTCTGGACGGCGCTGATGGGCGCGGGCATGGCGGCGGGCGCGGCGGCGGCGCAGCCGGGGACGGGCTATGCAGTGGTTCCGGCCGCCGAGCGGCTGACGGTGGGGCGTGTGTTCGGCGACGCCGCGCCGGAGGTGCAGCTGGTGTTCGCGATCCTGCTGGTCTCGGCGACCGCGGCGCTGGCCATCTGGGCGATGAGCCTGCCCAAGGTGGGCAGGGGCGACGCGGCCGGACTGGCCGGCGCGCTGGGGCGGCTGAAGATCGTGCGCTCGGCGGCGACGCCGCTGGGCTTCCTGGCGGCCAGCTATACCTTGTTCTCGGGCTTCCTGGGCATCGCCAACGTGCGACCGGCCCCGACGATGACCGTCATGGCGCCCGGCTGGGCCGAGGCGGCGCTGGCGGTGATGCTGGGCCTCCTGGCCACCACGGTGGCGGTGGTCTGCGAGCGGCACCTGGAAGCCCGGATCCGGCGGGCGGCGGCCTGAGGCGGTGACGGGCGCCCTGCGGATCTCGGAGGCCGAGAGCCAGGTGATGGCGGCGGTCTGGGCGGCGGAAGGGCCGGACGGCCCCGCCGCCGCGGGGGCCGAGGAGATCCTCGCCGCCGTCGGGCCGGCCAACGGCTGGACGGAGTCCACCGTGCGCACGCTGATCCACCGGCTGATCCGCAAGGGCGCGCTGCGGTCGGAGCGGCGGCGCGGAGCGGTGGTCTATGCGGCCCTGGTGGCGCGGCAAGACTGGGTGACGGCGGAGAGCCAGGGGCTGCTGGACCGGCTGTTCGGCGGCCAGCTGGCGCCGCTGGTGGACCACTTCGCCCGGGCGCGGGCGGTGGCGCCGGAGGACCTGGCCCGGCTGAAGCGGCTGGTGGCGGAGTTGGACCGCGACGCCGAGGAGGACGACGGCTGAGCAAGCGGCGCCACGAATTGGCCGGCTGCGCGTTTGGGGGCCATGGACATCGACCGCACCTTCGCCACCTTCGCCAACAAGACCTCGCAGGCGGCGGGCAGCCCGTGGACGTTCTGCGCCTGCCTGCTGCTGGTGATCGCCTGGGCGGTCTCCGGGCCGGTGTTCCAGTTCTCCGAGACCTGGCAGCTGGTGATCAACACCGGCACCACGATCATCACCTTCCTGATGGTGTTCCTGATCCAGAACACCCAGAACCGCGACAACGCCGCCCTCCAGGCGAAGCTGGACGACATCATCCTGATGTCCGGGGCCGAGAACGAGTTCATCGGCATCGAGAAGCTGACTGACAAGGAACTGGCCGCCTTCCGCGACCGCTGCGCCGAGCGGGCCAAGGCGCACACGGACCTGCATGAGAAGGTGACCGCGCACGCCGAGGCGCGGGCCGCCAAGCGCAAGGGCGGCGGGGCGTCGCGCAAAGCCGCCGCGGCGCGCAAGGCGGCCTAGGATTTGTTCACGTTTTGTCTTGACATTCGCGCGCGAATTCGATAGGGTTTGTCTCAGCGTTGATTGTTGCGCCTGCCGCTGAGCGGTGAGGTCTCCGGCGCTTAATTCGGTCCATTTCGCCAGCGGCCTTCGAGGCTGCGTTCACCCGCCGGGCTCGCTCGCGGGGGCGCCTTGATGTGAGGGGGCATCCCTAGGGGCGCCCCATTGACCACCGTCACCGCTTGGGCGGCGGCTTCCAGTTTGCGGGGGGCTTGACCCAGCAGGCGGTGTGGGGTGGAGCGTCTCGGCACAGCGGCAAGACGGGCTCGGGCTCCGGCTTCTCCGGCGGCGCATAGCGCTTCGCGGCGGCGCGCAGGAGCACCATGTCGTGCGGATCGACCGTCTTGTAGCCGCCCGTTCGATAGCCGTGATCCTTTGCAGTCAGCCAGTCGTACTCGAAGGGGGCCGTCCACTTAGCGCCCGCGAAACGCATGCGAGGCTCATCCAGGGCCTGGACGGTCAGAAATCGGCCGTCGCGGCGGCGAACGAACAGGAACCGCAAATAGGCGAGGCCGCCGCTCGAGCCGTCGTACACTTCGGGCGCCTGCCTGCACACATCGCCATCGCCTTCGCCGCAGAGCCCTTCCGAGGGGCGCGTGCGGAAAGGCACCGGCCTGAAGCCGGCGCGGACGAGCTGCAGGCGGGCCGCATCATAAGAGACGCCCACGCGTATGTGCGGAATACCCGCGGCGCGATCCGCGGCGTGCGCCGCGACCGCGATCGTCAAGAAGAGGGCGAGCGTCGCGAGCCATCTCATATCAAAAGCCTACCGCCATCGCGTGACCGTGACGAGCATTTTGTTCACGTTTTGTCTTGACATTCGCGCGGGTAATTATATACAAGTTGACACCAAAATGGCCGCGATCTACGGTGCTTGCACCGACGGAGCGACGCCATGAAGACCGAATTCCCCAGCCTCTACGCGATGTTCGAAGCGATCCCGGACGAAGCGGCGGCGGTCGCGCACTTCCGGGCGATCCGCTGGAAGAACGGCGCGTTCTGCCCCTACTGCGGCGGCCTGCGTGTCTACGACCTGAATGGCGGCATGCGCCACAAGTGCGCTGACTGCCGCCTGTCGTTCTCGATCAAGGTCGGGACCATTTTCGAGGACACCAAAATCCAACTGCGGAAGTGGTTGGCGGCCATTTGGCTGATCACCTCGCATAAGAAAGGCATCGCCTCGACGCAGCTCGCGCGGGACATCGGCGTCACCCAGAAGACGGCATGGTTCATGCTGCACCGGCTCCGCCACGCGGCCCGCACGCGGTCGTTCAATCGCCCGCTGGGCGGTGAAGTCGAAGTCGATGAGACGTTCATCGGCGGCAAGGCCAAGAACCGCTCACTGAGCGAGCGGAAGGCCAATCGCGAGTCGGGCAACAAGACCTCCGGCATTGCCGGGAAGGCCATTGTCATGGGGCTGCTGGAGCGCGGCGGGGAACTGCGCGCCGGGGTCATCCCCGACACCAAGAAGGACACCCTGGAGGGCGTCGTTCAGTACCACGTGAAGCCGGGCGCGAAGGTCTACACGGACGAGCATCACGGCTACCGCGACCTGAGCGCCGACTACCATCACGGGGCCGTCGCCCACGCCCGCGAAGAGTACGTTCGCGGCGCCATCCACACGAACGCGATTGAGGGCTTCTGGAGCCTTTTGAAGCGCCAAATCTACGGCATTCATCACTGGGTTTCGGTGAAGCACCTGGACCAGTACGTGGCGGAAGCCTCGTGGCGCTACATGCTGCGGGAGCGCCCGGACGGCCAACGCGTCACGACGCTGCTCGCCCAGACGGACGGGCGGCTCACCTACAACATGCTGATCGGGAAGGCGTAGCCAGTGCGACTGAGAAGGACGCAAGCGCGACTAGCGTGGGCATCAGGAGGCTCCGCCCATGTCGCTTTTGCCCAATTGGTTGCTGAGGATGGACGCCGCTATCGTGGCCGCGTGTGGGACAGCATCGCCCCCCATTCCTCAAGCACCTCGCGCGCCACGCGCACGTCCGGCCCGTCAGGAGCGTTCTGCTCAAAGCTCGCAAGAACACTCTCCAGAAGGCCGTCTACGTCCTCCGGGCTGAAGATGCCCTTGGCTTGCAGCTTGGCGATCAAGCCGAGCGTGAGCGCATGTGCGGCGAGCGTCATGCCGCGCGTTTCGTTGTCCCGTTCCATCGCCCCTTGTCTCCCCACTTCAACGGGGCGACCTTCGCCCCATGGCCGGAAAGTACGAAGACAAAATGAGCCTCGAAATGCCCTTCGACGAGGCGCTGGAGCGCTTCATCGGGACCGACCCGAAGGAGGTTCAGGCCAACATCACCAAGTCGAAGGCGGCCAAGCCCCCAGCCGAGCGAAAGCGCCCGGCCAGGAAGCCCGATCAGACCGGTGTCGTGAAGCTACGAGGCAAGCCGAAGCCCGGCGGGGCTCGGTAGCCCGCGCCAGTGGCCGCGCACATGCTCGATGCGGCCATGACGAATACGGAAATACGGATCTATCCAAACGACCATGGGGTCGCCTTTCTTGGATGAGGCGATCCTACTGGCGGGCCGGTGTTCTAAGTTGGGTACGAGGGACACCGGCGACCGCTCGCGATGGATCGCGATTGGCAGGGGCGCGGCGGGCCGTTCATGGCCCACTTCCCTCGTCTGACCTCCGCATGGCCAGGTGGGCTGCTCGCTCGTCGGCCTCGGGCCGGTGTCCGCAGAATTGGAACCCTAGATCAGATTCGATCTGGTATCAACTGCGATATAGGCCCCTTCGCGCGCGAATTCGATAGGGTTTATCTCACCGTTGATTGTTGCGCCTGCCGCTGAGCGGTGAGGTCTCCGGCGCTTAATTCGGTCCATTTCGCCAGCGGTCCTCGGGGCCGCGTTCCCCCGCCGGGCTCGCTCGCGCGGGCGCCTTCATGTGAGGTCATCCCCTTGTCCGACGACGACATCCTCGCCGAGGCCCGCGAGGCCTTCCAGCTGGCCGCCGACGCCGAGGCGGAGAACCGTCGCGAGGCCCTCGACGACATCCGCTTCGCCCGGCTGGGCGAGCAGTGGCCGGAGGTGGTGCGCCGCGCGCGGGAGCTGGAGGGGCGGCCGGTGCTGACCATTAACCGGCTGGTGCCACCTCAGTTTCGATGCCCGGATGCGCCGCCAGATTCTGACCAAGCGTGAGGGCGGCGGCTACGAACTTGGCCTCACGCGCAACGAAAAGGACACCGCATGCTGAAACTCATCGAAGGCAAGAAGACCTACGTGCTGGCGGCGGCCTCGCTGCTCTACGCGGCGGCCGGCTACTACACCCACGCCCTGTCGGCGCCGGACGCCCTCCAAATTGCGCAGGCCGCCGTCATGGGCGCATTCATCCGCCACGGCGTGCAGACGGGCGCCTGAGGGCCAGTCTGAATGTGGCAGCTGATCGCCGGTGGCATGGTCGCCATCGCCGTCGCCGGCGGAGCCTACAAGCTGGGCTCCGACTCCGGTTGGGCCCGGCGCGACGCTGTCGCGCTGAGCTCCGATCTCGCTCGCGAGAAGGGCGCGCATCTGGCGGACCTGCAGGCGGTAGAGGCCTCGCAGGCCGCCGACCGGGATCACCAGGCGGCGGCCGAGGGCATCCACACCGTCTACCGCACCATCGAACGGGAGATACCCACCCATGTCACCGCCGAGGCTGATGCTCATTTTCCTCTGCCTGTGGGTTTTGTGCGGGTGCACGACGCCGCAGCCCTCGGGTTGCCCCTCGCTGACCTCCCTGGCCCCGCCGGCCGACCTGATGGCGCCGCCTCGGAGCTTGCAGCCTCTGAGGCCGCCCGAACCATCGCCTGGAACTACGAGGCCTGCGCCGAGAACAGTGAGAGACTCCGAGCCTGGCAGGCCTGGTGGCGCGGGCAGCTAAATGTAGCGGCCGCTACTCGCCCTTGAGGCTCTGGACGATCGGTCGGCGGGTCGCCTCCTTGTAGGCCGAGGCGACGATCGGGCTGAGCCAGTAGGGGCCGATCCAGCGGCGAAGCCACGGATCACCGCCGACGAACCCTTTCGTCTGCGCGGAGGCGTCGACCTTGCGGGTGATTTCTTCGAGGTTGAACCCTGCCGCGGCGAGCGGGGCGACCTGGGCGCGGATCTCGGTGAGGGCGGCGCTCACGCGATCGAGATAGGCGCGATCGTGTTGGGGCCTACCGTGGCCGGGGACCAGCACCTTGAAATCGTAGGCGCGCACCCTGGCCAGGGCCTGTACCCACTCTGCCGGATAGCTGCCGAAGCCGTACGGGAAGGGCGCGACAACGATGTCGCCGGTGACCAGCACCCGCTGGCGGGGCAGCCACACCACCGCATCGCCGTCGGTGTTGGCGCGGCCCAGGAAGAGCGCTTCGACTGGGGCACGGCGGTCGGCGATGACCAGACGATCCTTGAAGCCTTCCGCCACCGGCAGGGTCAGCGCGCCGTCCATATCGAGGGCGTATTGGTGGAAGAGGCGTTCGGCGGCCGCCCAGCCCGCCTTCTCGCGCGGATCGGAGGCGCGGCCGCCCATGTCGTGAGCGTAGCCGACGAAGCTTTTCACCTGCTGCTGGAAGGTGGCGTTGGCGATCGCGTCCGGTCGGGCCGGCGTGTTCATGGTGCGGGGATCACGCAGGTGCGCCTGGGTGGCCTGGGTGGCGATCGTGCGGGCGTTCGGCCACGCCTTCAGGATCTCCGAGAGCCCCTGCGGGTGATCGCCGTGCCAATGGGTGATGATCACGGCCTTGACCGGCTTGGGGCTCAGTGCGCGCACCATCGCCACGATGCGGCGGCCGGCGCCGGGCGACCCGCCCGCGTCGACCAGGACGAGACCGTCCGCCTGCTCCACGACCGTGACATTGCCGATCGGCTGGACCTGGAAGGTCGGCTCGGCCAGGACCCACACCCTACGCGCGACGCGCTCGGGCGTCTGGAAGTAGCCGTCTTCGGGGCGGGGCAAATCGGGTCGCGGTTGAGCGGCGGCCCCGGTCGCGAGGGCGAGGGCGGCGACGAGGGCCAGGGCGCGGGCGAGGATCAGCACGTCGCAAGCCAGCGTCCGCCGGCCCGCGCGGTCAAATGAATCGGTTTCATGAGAGGTCAGGAGAGCCCGGATCGGTCTCCGGACTCTCCTGGAATGGTGCCACGACAGGGATTCGAACCCTGGACCTCAGCCTTACCAAGGATGCGCTCTACCACTGAGCTATCGCGGCGAAGGCGGGCGCTATAGCGGTCAGGGGACGTCACGGGAAGCGCAAATTGATCCAGGCGGCGCTTGACCGGCGAGACGCCTCGCCGCACCTGCGGGGGATGACAGAGCCCGACCCGCCGTCGAAGGGCGCCCGCGAATCGCGCGAGGCGAAGCTCGCCCAGGCGCTGCGGGCCAACCTGCGGCGGCGCAAGGCCGCCACAGCGCCGCCGCCGGCGCCGAAGCCTCACAACTCCTCCACGGATTGACCGCTTTGCGCTGCGGAAAGGCGCACGCTAGATAGCGCCTTGAGGCGCTGCGAAGCGACGCGGCCCCAGGGCTTCGAAGGATAACGATTGGACCGCATCGCCATTACCGGCGGCGCGCGGCTGGAGGGGGAAATCCCGATCAGCGGCGCCAAGAACTCGGCCATCAAGCTGATGGCGGCGAGCCTGCTCACCGACGAACCCCTGCGCCTGACCAACATGCCGCGGCTGGCGGATACACGATTCCTGGGCAAGCTGCTGGGGCGGCTCGGCACCGAGGTCGTGGAGTCCGACGGGCCCGACGGGGCGGAGACCCTGCTGACGACTAAGGAGATCGTCAGCGGGTTCGCGCCCTACGATCTGGTCCGCCAGATGCGGGCCTCGTTCAATGTGCTGGGACCGCTGCTGGCGCGGAGCGGGCAGGCGAAGGTGTCGCTGCCCGGCGGCTGCACGATCGGGGCGCGTCCGGTGGACCTGCACCTGAAGGCGCTGGAAGCGCTGGGCGCGAAGATCGATCTGCATGAGGGCTACGTCTACGCGCAGGCGCCGCGCGGCCTGAGGGGTGCGGTGATCGACTTCCCGATCAATTCGGTGGGGGCGACCGAGCACGCCATGCTGGCCGCCGTGCTGGCCGACGGGGACACGGTGCTGGAGAACGCCGCCGCTGAACCCGAGCTCGCCGACCTGGCCGACTGCCTGAACGCCATGGGCGCCAAGGTGACGGGCGCGGGCACGCGGACGATCCATATCAAGGGCGTGAGCCGCCTGTCGGGCGCGACCCACGCGGTGATCCCCGACCGGATCGAGACCGGCACCTTTGCGATGGCCGCGGCGATGGCGGGGGGCGAGGTGCGGCTGACGCGCACCCGCAGCGACTTCATCCAGGCGCTGCTCGACAAGATGGTCGAGGCGGGTGTCGAAGTGACGCCGCACAACGACGGGCTGACAGTGAAGCGCAACGGGGCGCGCCTGAACGCTGTGGAGATCACCACCGATCCCTATCCTGGCTTCGCCACCGACCTGCAGGCGCAGTTCATGGCGCTGATGACGCTGGCCGACGGCGAGAGCGTGTTCCGCGAGACCATCTTCGAGAACCGCTTCATGCACGCCCCGGAACTGGGCCGGCTGGGGGCGGACATCACCGTCCATGGCGGCGAGGCGCGGGTGCGCGGCGTAGAGGCGCTGGAAGGCGCCCAGGTGATGGCCACGGACCTGCGGGCCTCGGTGAGCCTGGTCATAGCTGGCCTGGCGGCGCGGGGCGAGACGATGGTCAACCGCGTCTACCATCTGGACCGCGGCTTCGAGCGGCTGGAGGAGAAGCTGGGCGCCTGCGGGGCGCAGGTGCGCCGCCTGAAGGGCGACGGCGAGGAAGAGGTCGAATAGACATGCCCGCCGCTCCGCCGCTCCAGTTGCTGGCGCAGGACCAGGAGGACCTGGCGGTGCTGTCGGCCGCTTTGCAGGACGCCGTGGCCAAGGTCGGCGACATCGTCTTCGAAGCCAAGGCGCGGCGGCTGACCATCTCGTTCAACCGGTTCCGCTGGGAAGCGGGCGCCCGGCAGCGGGTGCGATCCGCCTTGCAGCTGGGCGGGGTGCTGAAGGTTCAGGCGCGCAAGATCCGCCGCGACCGGCGCGACGCCGTGCTCGAACTGCTCGCGATCGCGTTCGAGCCGGAGGAGGCGCCGGGGGGGACGCTGACCCTTAGCTTCGCCGGCGGCGGCGACCTGCGGGTCGCCGTCGAGTGCGTGGACGCGGTCCTCGCCGACATCTCCGAGCCCTGGCCGACGCCTCGCGCGCCGGCGCACGAGGCCTGAGCACCATGGCCTTGGCGGGCCGGCGCGGCTAAAGAGCCGCGCGATGCGCCGTTTCCGACATGACGACCCCGGCTTCGAGGCCGCCTTTTCCGCTTTCGTGGCTGAGCGCCGCGAGACACCGGAAGAGGTGGACGCGATCGTGCGCGACGTGCTGGCCGCCGTCCGGGAGGAGGGCGTCGCGGCCCTGCTGCGGTTCGCGCTGGCGTTCGACAAGGTCGAACTGACCGAGGCGACCCTGCGGGTGACGCCGGAAGAGATCGCGGAGGGCGCCGCGGCCTGCGACCGCGAGGTCCGCGACGCCATCGCCTTCGCCGCGGCCCGCATCCGCGCCTACCACGAGCGCCAGCGGCCGGCCGACCAGCGGTTCACCGACGAGGCCGGCGTCGAACTGGGGTGGCGCTGGACCCCGCTGGAGTCCGTGGGGATCTATGTGCCCGGCGGCCGGGCGGCCTATCCCTCCACCGTGCTGATGAACGCGGTGCCGGCCGCGGCCGCCGGCGTCGAGCGCATCGCCATGGTGACCCCTCCCGGACGCCTGCAGCCGGCCGTGCTGGCGGCGGCGCAGGCCGCGGGCGTCAGCGAGATCTGGCGGGTTGGCGGCGCGCAGGCCGTGGCCGCGTTGGCCTATGGCGCGGGACCGATCCGGCCGGTGGACAAGATCGTCGGCCCCGGCAACGCCTTCGTCACCGCGGCCAAGCGGCGGGTGTACGGGGTCGTCGGCATCGATGCCCTGGCAGGCCCCTCGGAGATCGTCGTGGTCGCCGACGGGGCCAACGATCCGGAGTGGATCGCCGCCGACCTGCTGTCGCAGGCCGAGCACGACCCCGCCGCCCAATCCATCCTGATCACCGACGACGCCGCCTTCGCCGGACGGGTCGAGGCCGCGGTGGAGAGCCAACTCAAGACGCTGGCCACCGGGGAGGACGCTGCAGCGTCCTGGCGCGACCATGGCGCGGTGGTGATCTGTCCGCTGGACGCCTCGCCGGCCCTGGTCGACCTGATCGCGCCGGAGCACGTGGAGTTCGCCGTCGACGAGCCCGAACGCCTGTCCGACCGCGTGCGGCACGCGGGAGCGATCTTCCTGGGCCGCCACGCGCCCGAGGCGATCGGCGACTACGTAGCCGGCTCCAACCACGTGCTGCCCACCAGCCGGGCGGCGCGGTTCTCGTCGGGCCTGTCGCTGTACGACTTCCTCAAGCGCACCTCGATCGTGAAGTGCGACGCCGCCGCCTTCGCCAATCTGGCCCCAGCGACCATCGCGCTGGCCGAGGCGGAAGGCCTGCCGGCGCACGCCCGCTCGGCCGCCATCCGGTTGACCCAGGGCCGCTAGCGCGCGGAACCGGCGCCATGGCGCAGGTGTTTTGCGCCCGTGCCCCCATCCCCCAACCTGACAACCACGCCTGCCGCGGCCGCTGATGCGGCCGTGAAGCCGAGTCTGGCCGAGCAGCTGATCGGCTTCGGCCGCGAGGCTTGGGGCTCGCTTCTGCGGCTCGACGCCCGCGAAGCCGGGATCAACACCCTGCTTTCCGTCGCGGTCGTGCTGGGCGCGATCGGGCTCGTCTGGCTGCTGCGGCGGCTGTTCGACCGCTGGATCGCCCGGTTCGTGGCCAAGGCGCCCGGCGAGACCGAGGACGACCAGAAGCGCACCCCCAAGGCGGCTGGCGTCACCTGGGCCTTGGTGCGGCTGGCCGTGCTGGGCGGCGCGGCCCTGCTGGTGATGGGTGTCTGGGGCATCGATCCCTGGGCCTGGCTGTCCGGTGAGCAAGGGGCCCGGCTCATCCGGCTCGTCCTGATCGTGGTGCTGGTCACCGCCCTGGTGGAGGTCACCGGCTTCGTCATCAACCGCGTCATCGAGGGATTCGCCCGGCGCAGTTCCGATCGGCGCCGCTCCGCCCAACTGCGGACGCTTGCCCCGCTGCTGACCGGCCTGGCGCAAGGGGTGCTGATCGTCATCGGGCTGCTGACGTTCCTGTCGGAAGTGGGCCTGAAGGTCGGGCCGATCCTGGCCAGCGCCGGGGTGGTCGGCATCGCCGTCGGCTTCGGGGCCCAGACCCTGGTGAAGGACTTCCTGACGGGCGTGTTCCTGATCGCCGAGGACGTGGTTTCCGTCGGTGACAACGTTCAGATCGGCGACTCGGCCGGGACCGTCGAGGCCATGACGCTTCGCACCATCCGCCTGCGCGACACCAACGGCACGCTGCACATCTTCCCGTACAGCGAGGCCCAGGTGATCCACAACCGGACCAAGGTGTTCTCGTCCTACGTGGTCGAGATCCCGGTCAGCTACGACAGCGATGTCGACCAGGCGCTGGCTATCCTTCAGGCGCTCGGCGACGAGATGCGCGCCGATGCGGTGCTGGGGAAACTGATCATCCGGCCGTTCGAAGTGATGGGCGTCGACCGCCTGACCGAGAACGCGGTCCATCTGAAGGCGCGTTTCACGACCGAACCGAAAGCCCAGTGGAAGGTGGGCCGCGAGTTCAACCGTCGCCTCAAGAACGCCTTCGACGCGGACGGCATCGTCACACCGGTGAAGACCGTCACGCTGCAAAGGCCGCCGACCGAAGCGCCGGTCGAGGCGCGCTCGTTCGACCCCGCCCACAACTTCCCGAACGCGCCGCCGGCAAGCTGAACGGTTCCTGACCACAAGGCTCCGAGGGCGTTCAGGCTGGGCTGTCTAGTCTGCGTCATCGGTGAAACGAACAAGGACGGAGATCACCATGCGTATTTCGAAGACCAGGGCGGCCATGACCGCCGCGATCCTGGCCGGCGCCCTGGCGCTCGGCGGGGCCACCAGCGCCAGCGCCGGAGTCACCAGCTGCTCGGCCCCCGGCGGCAAGCAGGAAGGCGGCGCCGTGGTCGGCGCGCTGGTCGGCGGCCTGCTGGGCCACGCGGTCGGCGGCCGTCACGCCACGGGCGAGACCGTGGTCGGCGCGGCCGCGGGCGCGGCGGCCGGCTCGGCCATCGGCTGCGAGGCCCAGAAGGACCGGGCCCAGCGCCAAGCCTATGCGCCCACCTACAAGAGGAACGGCTATCGCCTGTCGTCGGCCATCCAGCCGGCCAGCTACAACAAGATCGGCCAGACCTTCGTCGCCAACGCCGGCGTGAACCTGCGCGCCGCGCCCACGACCAACTCCGCGAAGGTCGGCCGCCTGCGGGCCGGCGAGCCCTTCCAGGCCATGGCTGCGGTGCGTGGGACCGACTGGATACTGGTCGGCCAGGGCAATGTCGGCGTCGGTTACGTGCGCGGCGACTTCGTCCGCCCGGCGGGCGACCGGTACGCCGCCTACTGATCGCGCGCTGATCTGACCCACAAAGAGACGCCCGGCGCCCTCCGCGCCGGGCGTTTTTTCGTATCTGGGCGCCTGCGCTGACGCTGCGGGATGACGCGGGCCCCCGGATTGCAATAAAGCTCGGCCACGAACCCATGGTCCAAGACTCGCAACAGACCCACCGCCTGCAATCGGTCGAGCTCGACGAAGAGTCGCTCGCCGCGGTTTCGCGCGACCAGGAACAGGAACGCCAGATCGCGATCTTCGACCTGCTGGAGGAGAACTACTTCTGCCCGGAGGGCGCCGACGGAGGGCCGTACGACCTGCGCATGGGCCTGCTGGAAAACCGCCTGCTGCTGGATATCCGCGGTCCGAACTACGAGCGGCGACACATCCTTTCGCTGTCGCCGTTCCGTACGTTGATCAAGGACTACTTCATGATCTGCGACAGCTACTACCAGGCGATCCGCAACTCGACGCCGCAGCAGATCGAGGCCTTGGACATGGGCCGCCGTGGCCTGCACAACGAGGCGTCGGAGGTTTTGCGCCGGCGGCTGGAGGGCAAGATCGAGACGGATGTCGACACCTCGCGCCGCCTCTTCACCCTCATCTGCGCCCTGCACTGGCGGGGCTGACGCGGAATGAGCGCACCTCCAGGCGGCAAGATGCCCGACGCGGTGCTGTTCTGCTGCAACTACAACCAGGTGCGCTCGCCGATGGCCGAGTCGCTCCTGAAACACATCATCGGCACCCGCATCTTCGTCGACAGCGCTGGACTGCGGCGCGCCCTCTTCGATCCCGATGTCGACGACATGGAAGTCGATCCTCTGGCCGCAGAGGCGATGAAGGAACTCGGCGTCGACCTGACCCGCCACCGCTGCAAGACGTTCGACGACCTGACGGATGATTCCTTCGACCTGGTGATTTCGCTGACGCCGGAGGCCCAGCACCGCGCCATCGAGCTGGCGCGCGGGCGCGACGCGGACATCGAATACTGGCCGACCCACGACCCTACGCTGACAGAAGGAACGCGGGAGCATCGGCTGGAGTCCTATCGGCACGTCCGCGACGGTCTCGCGGCCCGTATTCGCGAGCGATTCAAGGCCTGAGCCACGGGCCATCGACCTTTCTACCCGCCATGCGCTATATACCCCGCGCAAGAATGCGGCTCGCGGCCAGATGGCGCGAGCCGTCGTCGTATGTGAGTCAGGAGCCCATGGCGAAAGAAGAACTATTGGAATTTCCCGGCACGGTCAGCGAAGTGCTGCCCAACGCCACGTTTCGCGTGAAGCTTGAGAACGACCACGAGATCATCGCCCACACCGCCGGCAAGATGCGCAAGAACCGCATCCGGGTGTCGGCCGGCGACAAGGTGCTGGTCGAGATGACGCCCTACGATCTCACCAAGGGCCGTATCACCTTCCGCGTCCGCTAGCCGGACCGAGGCCGCGTCTTGTCTGCTGAGCCGCGCCTCGTCCTGGCCTCCGCGAGCCCCCGTCGGCTCGACCTTCTGGGCCAGATCGGCCTTCAGCCCGACGCTGTCGACGCCGCCGAACTGGACGAAACCCAAGACCCGCACGAAACCCCGCGCCGGCTGGCGCTGCGCCTGGCCGAGGCCAAGGCGGCTGTGGTCGCCGCGCGCCGGCCGGGCGCCTACGTGCTCGCCGCCGACACCGTGGTCGCGGTGGGCCGCCGCGTGCTGCCCAAGGCCGAGGACGCCACCCAGGTGGCGGCCTGCCTGAAACTGCTGTCCGGACGGGCGCATCGGGTGCTGACGGGCATCGCCGTGGCCGCCCCCGACGGCCGGGTCGCGAGCCGGCTGGTCGAGAGCCGGGTCCACTTCAAGCGCCTCTCGCAACAGGATGCCGACGCTTATCTCGCGTGTGGCGAGGGGGTCGGGAAGGCGGGCGGCTACGCGATCCAGGGCCGCGCCGGCGCGCTGGTGATCTCGCTGTCGGGATCGTACTCCGGGGTCGTCGGCTTGCCGCTGCATGAGACCGCTAACCTGCTGGCCGGCCTGGGCTTTCGGCGATCATGAGCGAGCGCCGCCTCTTCCTCGATCGCGGGATCGGCGAGACCCGCGGGGTCGTGACCCTCGACGGACGCCCTGAGCGGCTGATCCTGCGGCGCGACGACGACGAGCCCCGCCTGGCCTTGGGGGCCCGGCTGGTCGCCCGCGTCGCGAATGTCGAGCCGGCCATCGCCACCGCCTTCCTCGACCTGGGCGGGGGCCATGAGGCGATCCTGCCGTTCAAGCCCGAGGAGCGGCCCGTCCGCGGCGCGGCTGTCGAGATCGAGATCCGCAGCGAGCCCCGTCCCGGCAAGCTGGCCGTCGCGCGCCTGATCGGGGCCGGGGAGGGCGCGCCGCGCCTGCTCGCCGCCGCACCGGACGTGGGCGACGTGCTCCGGCTGCTGGTTCGCGAGGCCGAGCCCGTCGAAGGCCGCGAGGCGCGCGCCCTTGCCGACGAGGCCGAGGCCGAGGCGCTGGAGACCATCCACCCACTCCCGGGCGGTGGGACCCTGGCCATCGAACCGACCCGGGCGCTGACCGCCATCGATGTGGACCTGGGCGAGCGCAAGGGCGCCGACGCCAAGCGCGTCACACGCCAGGCGAACCTCGTCGCGCTGGCCGAATCCGCCCGCCTCCTGCGCCTGAAGGGCCTGGGCGGGCTGGTGGTGCTCGACCTGGTCGGCCGCGGCCACGACGGCAACGCGTTGCTGGCCGCCGCGCGCCTGGCCTTCGCGCCGGACAATCCCGGCGTGTCCATCGGCCCGGTCGGGCGTTTCGGGACCATGGAGCTTTCCATTCCCCGCCGCACCCAGCCACTGCTGGACCAGCTGCGCCGCGCCGATGGCGCGCTCAGCGACCGCACGATCGCCCAGCGACTGATCCGCCGGCTCGAGGCCGAGGCCGCCGCCCAGCCGGGCGCGCGCCTGGCGGCCGCCTGCGCCCCGGACGTCGTCAAGGCCGCCGCGCCGCTGGCCTCGCGGCTTGCCGAGCGCATCGGGGCCCGCTTCACGATCACCCCGGACCCGACGCGGCCGCGCGACCGGTTCGACGTGGGGTCGGCATGAGCGCCCCGTGCCCGATCTGCGGCAAGCCTGCGGACGCCGCCTACCGCCCATTCTGTTCGCGCCACTGTGCCGACGTCGACCTGCATCGCTGGCTCAAGGGCAGCTATGCCATCCCGGCCGAGGAGTCGCAGGAGGGGCTCCCGGACCCCGACTTCGACGACGAATAGGCTCTCGAAAAACCCCGCCGCGCCTCGCTGGACTTCGGCCGGCGCCTCTTCTATAGACGCGGCTCCCGCGAGCGGGGCCCCAAGCCTGGGTAGCTCAGTTGGTAGAGCAGCGGATTGAAAATCCGCGTGTCGGTGGTTCGAATCCGCCCCCAGGCACCA
>CBHTUE010000097.1:0-16912 GCA_966096115.1 uncultured Phenylobacterium sp. | reverse complement strand
TATTTGTAGGTCCAGCGGCCGTAGTAGGTCATCGCCTTGCCGCCGAAGTCGCCCCCATTCTTAGTGTTGGGGCCGGTCTCGAAGTCGGGATCGTTGACCAGGACCAGGACGACCTTGCCCTTCAGGTCCATGCCCTTGAAGTCGTCCCAGTTGCGCTCGGGCGCCTTGACGCCGTAGCCGGCGAACACGACCGGCGCGTCCTTCACGCTGAGGCGGTCGCCGATCAGGGTGGCGCGGACGGCGATCTCCTCGCCCTGCTTCCAGGCCACGTCCTGGCCGCCCATGTGGACGGTGACGGTGACCGGACCCTTGGCCACCGAGCGCACCAGCGGCACGTCCTGGGTCCAGGCGCGGCCGCCGCCCTTCAGCGGGTCGCCGGCCGGCTGCAGGCCCGCGGCCTTCATCTGCCGGACCAGGTAGGCGATGGTCTTCTTCTCGCCCTCGGTGGCGGGGCCGCGGCCTTCGAAGTCGTCCGAGGACAGGACCTTGATGTCCTGCAGGATGCGGGTGGCGTCGATCGCGACGGGCGCCGCGCAGGCCGCGCCGGAGACCAGGGCGACCGCGGCCGCGCCCAGGAGAAGCTTTTTCATTCAGGCACTCATCAGGGGGAAGAAGTTGCGCGAACCTAGAGGCTGTCGGCGCAGACGGCTAGGTCACGGCGTGTCGCTCGCGGATATAGGCCTCCAGCCCATCCAGCACCCGCTCCAGGCCGAACTCGAAGCGGGCTGTGCGCTCGCTCCGGGAGACCGGCAGGCTCTGCTTGCGCGCCTCGCCCATACGGGCCAGCGCCGGATAGGTCGCCGCGTCGAAGTGCTCCTCCAGCACCGGCCGGATCATCTCGATCCACTGCTCGTCGGTGAGGCCGCTCTGCGCCTCGGCGTCGCGGGCGTCGCGGGCCGATTGCTGGGCGCCGGTGATGTAGTTCTGCAGCGCCTCGGCCACTAGGCTGATGTCCTGGCCGGCCAGGCCCGCGCCGTCCAGGGCGCCCATCAGCACCTCGGCCTTGTGCAGCACGTTGGGCCCCAGGGGCGGGCGGTGCAGCGGCATGTCGAGGAACCAGGGGTGACGTTCCACAAGGGCCCACCGCTGGCGGGCGATGAAGGCCAGCTTGGCGCGCCAGCCCTCGACGCTGTCGTCGGGATCGGCGCTGGCCCCCAGGGCGCGGTCGAACATCAGGTCGACCAGTTCGGCCTTGGACGGGACGTACGTGTAGAGCGACATCGGCGAGACCCCCATGGTCTCGGCCACCCGCCGCATGCTGAGCGCCGCCAGCCCCTCGGCGTCGGCGAGCGCGATGGCCGCGCCCACCACCGCGTCGGTGGACAGGCGCTGCTTGGGCCCGCGGCGGCCGGTTTCCTGGCGACCCCAGAGCAGGGCCAGGCTGCGGCGCGGGTCGTGCCCGGAGGGGAAGTGCTTGTCGTTCACGAAAACACTTTACAGGATACGGAGTTTCGGGCAAAGCCGCCGCTGCAAGGGCCCGGAGAGGCTCTGCGGAGGCGACAACCGGAATGTGCAGATCGCAGGCGCCCGTTGCGCGTGCGATGACTTGCGTCCAACACCAAGTTCGCCGAATCGCCCAAAATCGAAGCTCCCATGCGTATCGCCTCCCGCCTGGCCCTGATCACCCTGACCGCGCTCGCGCTCACCGCGTGTGCGACGGCGCGCAAGGCCGACGTGCGCCTGCCGGCGGCCTATGAGGCCCCCGCGGGCGCGCCGGCCGGCGCGCTGGCGCTCGACACCTGGTGGACCGCCTACAACGACCCGGAGCTGACCGGCCTCATCGAGCAGGCCCTGGTCCGCAATCCGGACGTCCGCACGGCCAGTTCTCGCCTGGAGGAAGTCAAGGCCCAGCTCGTCTCGGCGGTCTCGCAGTACGGGCCGCAGGGCGACCCCAGCTATTCCAGCCGGCGCACCCACAACGAACAGATCGGCGGGACGCAGGTCAGCATCCCGGGCTTCTCCAACGGCGGCACGTCGGTCAGCCAGTCGGCCAGCTTCAACGTGAGCTGGGAGCTGGACCCCTTCGGCCGCGCCTTCTTCGCCACCCGCGCCGCCAAGGCCGAGGTGGACCAGCTCCGCTATGCCTACCAGACCACCCGCGCCAGCATCGCCGCCCAGACCGCCGACGCCTGGTTCCAGGCCAAGGGGCTGGCGATCCAGCTGGCCGACGCGCGCGAGACCCAGCGGATCGAGCAGGACCTGTTCGACGTCGCCAACAAGCGCGGGCAGCATGGGCTGGCGGCGACCTCCGACGCCGACCGGGTGGCCGGCGACCTCGCCCAGGCGCAGGCGCAGGCCGCGGCGCTGGAGGCCCAGCTGCAGGTCGAGAAGCGGGCGATCCTGATCCTGGCCGGCCGGGTCGTGGAGCCGACCGCCAACATCAACGCCACGCCGGACGTCGGCGCCGCCCCGGCCGTGCCCGCCAGCCTGCCCAGCGAGCTGCTGCAACGCCGGCCCGACGTGCGCCAGGCGCTGGAGACCGTGAAGTCGCAGAAGAACCAGAAGATCCTCGACGCGCTTGCTCTGTTCCCCAGCTTCAACTTCACGCCCGGCATCGGCTGGCAGAAGATCAAGCAACCCGGCTTCTCGTCCACCAGCCAGAGCTGGACGGTGGGCGGCACGGTGATGCAGCCGCTGTTGTCGATCCCGCGCCTGCTGGCCGAGTGGAAGGCGCAGGACGCGCGCACCGAGCAGGCTGTCATCCGCTACGAAAAGGCCGTGCAGACCGCCTTCCAGGAATCGGAGAGCGCGCTGGTCAGCCTCGACGCCGACCGCCGCCGCGTGGCGTTGCTGACCGACGGCGAGGCCCGCGCGCACCGGGCCTACAACGCCGCACGCATCGGCTACGACCGCGGCCTGACCGACCTCACCTCCACCCTCCAGGCCGAGCAGTCCTGGCGCGCCATCCGCGCCCAGCTGACGGCGGCCCAGGTCCAGGCGCTCCGCCGATCCGTCCAGGCCATGAAGGCCATCGGCGGCGGCTGGCCCGCCCAGGCCTACGCGGCGAAATGAGAAGACGCGCATGAAGCTCGCAAAGACCCTGATCCCGCTGGCCCTGCTGCTGGCCGTGGCCGGCTGCAAGAAGCCCGAGCCCAAGGCCACGGAGGCCGACCGGGCGCGTGCGATGACTGTCGCCCGCGTGGAACAGCGCGCCATCGCCGGCACGCTGAGCGCCTCAGGCGACCTGGTCGCGCGAGAGGAGGCCGCGGTGCTGCCGGAAGTCACCGGCTACCGGGTCGCGCGCGTGCTTGCCGACGTGGGGCAGTACGTGAAGGCCGGGCAGACCCTTGTTCAGCTCGACCCGGCCCTCATCCAGGGCCAGCTCGCCCAGGCCGAAGCCAACGCGGCCCAGGCCGAGGTCCAGGCCCTGCAGGCCGAGGAACAGGCCGGCCGGGTGAAGGACCTCGACGGCTCGGGTGTCCTCAGCCAGGAGCAGATCGATCAAAGGCGCTTCCAGGCCCGGGCCGCACGCGCCACGGCGCGCGCCCAGGCCGCCGTGCTGAAGGATCTGCGCACCCGCAACAGCAAGCTCTCCGTCTCCGCGCCGGTCTCCGGCCTGATCCTGGAGAAGACCGTTCGCCCGGGCGACCTGTCGGCCGGCGGCGCGACGCCCTGGTTCCGCATGGCCCGCGACGGTCAGGTCGAACTCGCCGCCGAGATGTCGGAGGCGGAACTGGGTCATATCCACGTCGGCCAGTCCGCGACCGTCACCCTGCCGGGCGGCGGGACGGTGCAGGGCAATGTCCGGCTGATCAGCCCGCAGATCGACCCGCAGACCAAGCTGGGCGAGGTGCGCGTGCTCCTGCCGGTCCGCAGTGACATCCGCGCGGGCGGCTTCGGCCGCGCGCTGTTCCCCGACGCCTCGGCCATGGCGCTGGTCGTTCCCGAGACGGCGGTTCGCTATGACGCCGACGGCGCGAGCGTCATGACCGTGCAGGACAACAACCGGGTGCGACGGGTGGTCGTCCAGACCGGCCAGCGCGGCGGCGGCTTCGTACAACTGACCCGCGGTCCGCCGGCCGGCACACGCGTCGTGCGCAACGCCGCGGCCTTCCTGCTCGACAACGACATGATCCGGCCGGTGGAGGGCGCCCAGCCCGCCGCCGCGCGCCCGGCTGCGGTCGGGCCGGCCAAATGAGCCATCCCCACCAACCGACCGGTGGCACGCGCATCTCGGCGTGGGCGATCAAGAACCCGATCCCGGTCGTCGTCCTGTTCCTCGGGCTCGTGATCGCGGGCCTGATCGCCTACCCGACCTTGGCGGTGAAGAACTTCCCTGACGTGAACTTCCCGGCCGTCACGGTCACCGTCACGCAGTCCGGCGCGGCGCCGGGCGAGATGGAGACCCAGATCACCCGCCAGGTGGAGGATGCGCTCGCCTCGATCCCCAGCGTGCGCAACATCCAGTCTTCGGTCACCCAGGGCGTTTCGACGACGACGATCGAACTCGAGATCGGCGAAGACCTGCAGAAGAAGACCGACGATGTGCGGACCCGGATCGCCCAGATCCGGCAGAACCTGCCGCGCGAGATCGACGAACCGCTGGTGCAGCGCGTGGAGTTCGACTCGCTACCGATCTCGACCTTCGCCGTCTCGGCGCCGAACATGTCGGACGTCGAGCTGTCGTGGTTCATCGACGACATCGTCAGCCGCGCCTTGCAGTCGGAAAAGGGCGTCGCCCAGATCAACCGGGTCGGCGGCGTCAACCGCGAGATCAATGTCATCATCGACCCCGACCGCATGGCCGCCCACGGGCTGACCGCCGCGCAGGTCAACAACGCGCTCCGAGCCTCGGACCTCGATGTCCCCGGCGGCCGCGTCGAGGTCGGCGGGCGCGAACAGACCGTCCGGGTCCTGGCCGCCGCCAACACGCTGGCGGCGCTGCGCGACATGACGATTCCGACGGGCGGCGGCCGCTATGTGAAGCTGACCGATGTGGCCGACGTCGGCGATGGGCAGAGCGAGAACCGCGGCTTCGCGCGCCTGAACGGCCGCCCGGTGGTGGGTTTCCAGCTGCTGAAGACGCGCGCGGCCTCCGACATCGCCGTCGAGGACCGCGCGATGGCGCGCCTCGACAAGCTCGAGAAGCAGTACCCCGGCGTGAAGTTCACCCGGATCTTCACCCAGGTGACGGAGACGCGGGAGAGCTTCCGCGCCACCCAGCACGTGCTTTTGGAAGGCATGCTGCTGGCGGCCCTCGTGGTGTGGTTCTTCCTGCGCGACTGGCGCGCCACCCTGATCACCGCCTTCGCGATGCCCGTGTCGCTGATCCCGACCTTCTTCGTGATCAAGATGATGGGCTTCTCGCTCAACACTGTGACCCTGCTGGGTCTGACGCTGGTCATCGGCATCCTGATCGACGACGCCATCGTCGAGATCGAGAACATCGAGAAACGGGTCAAGCTGGGCATGCGGCCCTACGAGGCGGCGATGCAGGGCGCCGACGCCATCGGGCTGGCGGTGGTGGCGACCACGGCGGCGATCGTGGTGGTGTTCGCGCCGGTCAGCTTCATGACCGGCATGGTCGGCCAGTTCTTCCGCGAGTTCGGCCTGACCGTCTGCGTGGCGGTGCTGTTCTCCCTGCTCGTGGCGCGGTTGCTGACGCCGCTGATGGCGGCCTACCTGCTGTCGGCCAACCTCGTGCACACGGAGCGCAAGCCGTTCCAGGGCTTCTACCGCAACGCCCTGGAATGGGCGCTGGACCACCGCATCGTGGCCTCGCTCGCCGGCGCGGTGATGTTCTTCGCCTCGATCTTCATCATTCCCCTGCTGCCGTCCGGCTTCCAGCCGCCGCAGGATTCCGACTTCCTGTACATCCAGATCCAGGGTCCGCCCGGCGCCACGGCGAGCGACATGGAGACGGTGGTCCAGCGGGTCACGACGGTGCTGCGGAGCGATCGCGACGTCACCGACGTCTTCGCCCAGGTGGGCTCGTCCGGACCGGCGAACCCTTTCAGCGGCGGGGGCGGCGGGAGCGACCTGCGCTCGGCCAGCCTGAACGTGCTGCTGAAGACCAAGGGCCGCCGCACCGGCGACGAGATCCGCGCCGACCTGCGACCCAAGCTGCGTGAAGTCCCCGACGCCCGGATCAGCTTCGCCGAATTCGGGCCCGGCGGCGGGACCGGCTACCAGCAGATCCTGACCTCGCAGGACCCGGTGAAGCTGCAGGCCACGGCCAGCGAGCTGGAACGCCAGATGCGCACCCTCGAGGGGCTGGCCGATCCGCACCCGTCCACCCCGCCGATTGGGCCGGAGCTGATCATCCGGCCGAGGCCGGCGGAAGCCGCCCGGCTCGGCGTCTCGGCCGACGTGATCGCCCAGGCGGCCCGCGTGGCCACCGCCGGCGACATCGACGCCAACGTCGCCAAGCTGACCGCCGGCGAGCGGCGCATCCCGATCCGCATCCGCCTGCCGGCCGAGGCGCGCGCCGACCTGGAGCGGATCAAGGCGCTGCGCCTTCCGACCGCCAGCGGCGGCACGACCACTCTCTCCGCGGTGGCCGACATCTCGCTGCAGGCGGGCCCCGCGCGCATCCAGCGGCTCAACCGCCAGCGCCAGCTGACTGTCCTGGCCGAGCTCAACGGCATCCAGATGGGCGAGGCGGGCAAGGCGATCAAAACCCTGCCGATCATGAAAAACCTGCCGGCCGGCGTGAGCCCGGCGGCGGTCGGTCAGCAGCAGGCGTTCGCCGAGTTGATCGTGTCGTTCGTCATCGCGCTGTTCTCCGGGATCATGCTGATCTTCGGGGTCCTGGTCCTGCTGTTCCGCTCCTTCTTCAAGCCGATCGTCATCCTGGCGGCGCTGCCGCTGGCGATCGGCGGCGCGTTCATCGGGCTCTGGATCTTCCACCTGTCGCTGTCGATCCCCTCGCTGATCGGGCTCCTGATGCTGATGGGCCTGGCGGCGAAGAACTCGATCCTGCTGGTGGAATACGCCATCGAACGCGAGCGCGAGGGGCTCAGCCAGCGCGAGGCGCTGCTGGAAGCCTGCCGCGAGCGCGCCCGACCGATCATCATGACCAGCCTGGCCATGGCCGCCGGCATGCTGCCCACCGCCTTCGCTCTCGAAAAGGGCTCGGAGTTCCGCCAGCCGATGGCCGTCGCCGTGATCGGCGGGCTGATCACCTCGACCCTGCTGTCGCTGGTGCTGGTGCCGGCGGTCTATGAGTTCGTCGACGACTTCGAGAACTGGCTGAAGCCGAAGCTGGCCCGCTTCGTCACCCCGCGCGAAGCGCCCCGCGACCCGGCGCCGGTGGATCGGCTGTAAGGGTCACCTGGTTCCGTTCATGCCTGCGGGGGATGGGCGGATCATAGGAGGGTGAGGGAAAGAGCACCCCTAGGCTGCGACGTGAATCGGCGCCTATCCTGGGGCGAAGCAGGTGGGGGCCTGAGTATGCGTGAAGTTTCGATCGGCGGCGCCATCGCGGCGGGGTTCCGGCTGATCGCCCGCGAGCCGCTGGCGTTCCTGGCGTGGGCGGCGCTCTACGGCGTCATAGGCATCGCGCCGCAGGTGTTAGGCTGGGCGGCCAGTTTCAATGCGATGTCGGCCGTGCCGGCGGGGACGGTCGCGCCGGGCGCGCTGGCCGACGCGCTGGCCCCGATGCAGCGGTTCCAGCCCCTCACGATCATCACCGGCGGCCTCGCGGCCATGCTGCTCTACGGCGCCGGCTTCCGCGCGGTGCTCTTTCCGGAGGAGCGGCGCTACTTCTACCTGCGGCTCGGCGCGCGGGAGCTTTGGATGGCCCTGACCGCTGTCGTCCTGGCCGTGCTCTATGTCCTGGCCATCGTCGCCACGATGATCCCGGTTGGAATCGTCGGTTTCGGCGCGGGCATCGCCGTCTGCGCGGCCGGTGGCGGCGCCGGCGCGGGGATCGGCGTGCTGTTGATCCTCGTGCTGCTGATCTTCGTGGCGATGGGGGTGGTGCTCTGGGGCTTCTCGCGGCTCGCGGTCGCCCTGCCGATGAGCTTCGCCCAGCGAAACTTTCGAATTCCCGAGGCGTGGCAAATGACCCGTGGCCAGGCCGGCCGGGTCTTCCTCGTGATGCTCGGGCTGTTCGCCCTCTTGCTGCTGGTGGAAGCCCTGGTGGTCGCGCTCTTCGCCGGCGTGATCAGCGTGTTCATGCCGCTGGCTGAGGTGGGCAAGCTGTTCAGCGAGAACCCGGCCAAGCTGTTCTCCACGATCCATCCGGCCGCCTGGGTGTTGATCGCGGCGGTCTGGTCGCTGTTCGGCGCGGCTGCTGGGACGCTGTTCGCCGCTTCGCTGGCCCAGATCTACCGCGACCTCACCGGCCCGGCCCACGCCGACGTGTTCAGTTAGCCGAGGCTCTGGCCGCTCCGCTCAGAGCTCGCGGCGCAGCACCTGGGCGAACAGCTCGGGGTCGACGTTGCCGCCCGACAGCACCACGCCGATGGTCGTCGCGCCGAAGGTCTTGACCGTGCCGGCCAGCAGGGCGGCCAGGCCCGCCGAACCGCCGGGCTCGACCACCAGCTTCAGCACCGTGAAGGCGTAGCGCATCGCCTCGGCGACCTCCGCGTCGGTGACCACGCCGATGTCGGCCACGGTCCGCCGCAGGATCGGGAAGGTCAGCTCGCCGGGGCAGGGGGTCTCCAGGGCGTCGCAGAGGGTGCGCCGCGTCGGCTGCACCGGCGTGCGCTCGCCGTTGTGCAGCGACTTCAGGGTGTCGTCGTAGAACTGCGGCTCGGCGCCCAGGATGGCGGTGTTGGGCGACAGCGCCTTCACCGCGGTGGCGACGCCGGACAGCAGGCCGCCGCCGCTGCAGGGGGTGATCACCGCGCCCAGCTCGGCGCCCAGCGCCCGGGCCTGGCGAACCAGCTCCAGCCCGACGGTTCCCTGGCCGGCCATGATGTGCGGGTCGTCGAAGGCCGGCACCATCACCGAGCCGCGCTCGGACGCGATGGCGGCGGCGATCTTCTCGCGGCTTTCGGTGAGCCGGTCGTAGAACTTGATCTCGGCGCCGTAGCCGGCGGTGGCCTCGGCCTTCACCTTCGGCGCGTCGGCCGGCATGACGATCAGGGCGGGGATGCCCAGCAGCTTGGCCGCCAGCGCGACGCCCTGCGCGTGGTTGCCGGACGAGAAGGCGACGACCCCGCGCTTGCGCTCCTCCGGCGTCAGCTGGACCAGCCGGTTGTAGGCGCCGCGGAACTTGAAGGCCCCCACGCGCTGCAGCGTCTCGGGCTTGATCAGGATGCGCGCGCCCAGGCGCTCGTTCAGCGCCGCGCTCTCCAGCAGCGGCGTCTCGACGGCCACGCCCTTGATGCGCTCGGCGGCCGCCTCGATGTCGGCGAAGGAGATCGCCAGGTCCGGGGCGATGGCTTCGGCTACGCTCATTTTGCAAACACCATGCTGTCGTCGGCGAAGGCCTTGAACTCCAGGGCGTTGCCGCTGGGATCCAGGAGAAACATCGTCGCCTGTTCCCCCTGCTCGCCCGGGAAACGGATGTGCGGCGCGATGACGAATTGCGTCCCGGCCGCCTTCAGCCGCTCGGCCAGCGCCTCCCAGGCGGGCAGCTCCATCAGGAGGCCGAAGTGGCGCACCGGCACGTCATGGCCGTCGACGGGGTTCGTGGCCTTGTGCCCCACCTCGCCCGGCGACAGGTGCGCCACGATCTGGTGGCCGTGGAAGTTGAAGTCGACCCATTCGTCGCTGGACCGCCCCTCCGGGCAGCCCAGGAGGCCGCCATAGAAGGCGCGGGCCTCGCCCAGGTCGCGCACCGGGAAGGCCAGATGGAAGCGCGGAATGTCCATGATCGGGCTGATAGCCGACGGACCCCTTGAGCGCGAGGGCCACTTCGTCTAGACCGGCGCCGCATTCTGATCTCCACGTCCCCGCCGAGCACCTGTCGAAGGGCCGGGACGTTTCTCCGGGCAGGTCGGGAGATCGTATCCAGATGGCCAATGTCACGGTGATCGGCGCCCAGTGGGGCGATGAGGGCAAGGGCAAGCTTGTCGACTGGCTGTCCAACCGCGCCGACGTGGTCGTGCGCTTCCAGGGGGGGCACAACGCGGGCCACACCCTGGTGGTCGGCAACCAGGTCTACAAGCTGTCGCTGCTGCCCTCGGGCGTGGTGCAGGGCAAGCTGTCGATCATCGGCAACGGCGTGGTGGTCGACCCCTGGCATCTGCTGACCGAGATCGAGACCCTGCGCGGCCAGGGCGTGGCGATCACCCCCGAGATGCTGGTGGTGGCCGACAACGCCTGCCTGATCCTGCCGATCCACCGCGACCTGGACCAGGCGCGCGAGAAGGCGGCGACCAACAAGATCGGCACCACCGGCCGCGGCATCGGGCCCGCCTACGAGGACAAGGTCGGCCGCCGCGCGATCCGCGTCGCCGACCTGGCCGACCGCGAGGCGCTGGAGGCGAAGATCGACCGCCTGTTGGCGCACCATGCCCCGCTGCGCGCCGGGCTCGGGCTGCCGCCGGTGGACGCCGCGGGCCTGCTGGCCGAGCTGGAACGCCTGGCGCCGCAGGTGCTGGCCTACGCGCGGCCCGCCTGGCTGCTGCTGGACGAGCAGGTGAAGGCCGGCCGGCGCGTGCTGTTCGAGGGCGCCCAGGGCGCCCTGCTGGACGTGGACCACGGCACCTATCCGTACGTGACATCCTCCAACACCGTGGCCGGCCAGGCCGCCGCCGGTTCCGGCCTGGGGCCGAAGGGGCCGGGCTATGTGCTGGGCATCGTCAAGGCCTACACCACCCGCGTCGGCGAGGGGCCGTTCCCGACCGAGCTGAAGGACGAGATCGGCCAGCACCTGGGCACGGTCGGCCGCGAGTTCGGCACCGTCACCGGCCGCGAGCGCCGCTGCGGCTGGTTCGACGCCGCGCTGGTGCGCCAGTCGGTGGCGCTGAACGGCATCGCCGGCATCGCGCTGACCAAGCTGGACGTGCTGGACGGCCTCCCGACCCTGAAGATCTGCACCGGCTACAAGCTGGACGGCAAGGACATCGGCTACCTCCCCGCCGGCCTGAAGGCGCAGGCGGCGCTGACCCCGGTCTATGAGGAGATGGAGGGCTGGAGCGGCACGACGCAAGGCGCCCGCTCCTGGAAGGACCTGCCCGCCAGCGCGGTGAAATACGTCCGCCGCATCGAGGAACTGATCGGCGCCCCGGTGGCCCTGCTCTCCACCAGCCCCCAGCGCGACGACACCATCCTCATGCGCGACCCGTTCCACGACTAGGCGGATCGACCGAACGCGCCCTACCTGTCGAGCCCGAGCGGCGCCTCAGTCCCGCAAAGCCAAACCGCGTTCCGCGAACGTCTGCAGATAATCCGTTCTTTACGGTTACGCTCGTAGGTTGCCGCCGACACTCTAGGGGGGCGAGGCCCTTGTTCGACGGCGACAAACGTTCAATCGAGAAGATGGCCCCCAAGCTGAAGCGGGTGCTCATCGCCGATCCGCAGCCGGCCAGCGCGCGTCTGCTGACCGAGATCATGCGCGATATCGCGCGCAGCCACGTCTGGGTCGCGCCCACCACCGACCGCGCCATGAAGATCGCCGAGACCTGCGACCCGCAGCTGATCGTCGTCGAACTCGGCCAGGACGACCTGGACGGCCTGGGCTTCACCCGCGCGGTGCGCCGCAGCCACTGGACCTGCCGCCAGGCCCCGGTGATCACCACCACCGGCGCGGCCACGGCCGGCGCGATCCTGGCCGCCCGCGACGCCGGGGTGCATGAGTTCCTGCGCAAGCCCTATTCGATGAAGGACCTCGTCCGCCGCCTGGAAGCCGTGACCCTGCGCGACCGGGATTGGGTCGAAGGTGTCGGCTACATCGGCCCCGACCGCCGCCGGTTCAACTCGGGCGAATACGCCGGCCCGCTGAAGCGCCGCACCGACGGGTCCGAGACGCCGTACCAGCAGAAGATCAACCAGGCGCTGAAGATCGTCCGCGCCGCCGTGGCGGCCTCGGAAACCGATCCGGAACAGGCCATGCGCGCCATGGTCACCCAGGCCAACGCCATCCAGTCCATCGCCACCGACTTCAAGCTGACCCTGGCGGCCTCGGAGTTCTATCGGCACCTGAGCAAGTGCGCACACGCGGGCGGCAAGTTCAGCCGCGCCGACGCCGAGAAGTGGGCGGCCCCGCTGCTCACCTTCCTGCCGAAGGACTCCGACGCCGGCCGCAGCCAGCAGGCAGCGGCCGCCTAGGCGCTCCGGCCCCGGGGGGCGATGCGGCGGACGCAACGCTGCACGCCCCGTGGCGCGTCGCCGCTTGCCAAGCCGAAGCCGAACCCATCACGCTCCCGGCGGGTTACCCGTCCGAACCGGAGACGCATGATGGACGCCAGCATCACCCTGACCCCAGCCGCCGACCTGGCGCGCGACAACCCCGTGCGGTACCCGGGCGAGAGCGCCGAGTACCGGGCCGCGCGCACCGCGCTTTTGGCCGAGGAGATCGAGCTGCGCCGCCACGTCGAGCGGGTCGCTGCTCAGCGCCGGGCCCTGCCGCCGGGCGGGCCGGTGAGCGGGAACTACCTGTTCCAGACGGAGGATGGCCCCAGCGACTTCGCCGGGCTGTTCGGCGACAAGCCGACGCTGGGAATCTACAGCTACATGTTCGGGCCGGAGCGGGCGCAGCCGTGTCCGATGTGCACCAACCTGCTGAACGCCTGGGCCGGCAACGCCGCCGACATCGGCCAGCGCATGTCGCTGGTGGTCGTGGCGCGCTCGCCGATCGAGCGGCTGGCGGCCCTCAAGGCGTCGCGCGGCTGGAGCCACCTGCGGCTGGTCACCGACCTCAACGAGACCTACTCCCGGGACTACTTCGGCCTGCTGCCCGACGGCTCGGAGATCCCGGCCTTCAACGTGTTCAGCCGCCGCGACGGCGTGATCCGCCACTTCTGGTCCGGCGAGATGACCGGCCAGACCGCCGACCCGGGCCAGGACCCCCGCGGCGCGCCCGACTTCGGCCCGCTCTGGACGGTGCTGGACACCACCCCGGAGGGCCGCGGCGAGGACTGGTATCCGAAGCTGGACTACAGCTGAGCAGGCAATCCCCGAGGCCGGTCATGTTCGGCGTGGTGGCTTCCGCGCGGTGCGCCGCTACGATGCCCCGGTGCAGCATCGACTCAAGCCCCACCCCGACACCCCGCCGGCAGCCGCCATCGATCTCGCGGTGGAGGTCACCCGCGCGTCCGCCGGCCTGCTGAGGCTGCGCTACGTGCTGACCGGGGCCCTGAGCAGTGTCGTCCTGCCCGCCTGCGCCACGTCCGCCCGGACCGACGAGCTGTGGCGGCACACCTGCTTCGAGGCGTTCGCCAGGTCCGCGTCTGGGCCCGGCTACGTGGAACTCAACCTCGCGCCGTCGACCCAGTGGGCGGCCTATCGGTTCGACGGATACCGCGCAGGCATGGCGCCGGCGTCGGTTTCGGCGCCGACCGTCGACATCGAGGCCGGAGACGGCTTCGTCCTCGCCGCGACTCTCGACCTCGGCTTTGCACTCCCGCGCGACGCGACCTGGCGCCTCGGCCTGACCGCCGTCATCGAAGAGACCGGCGGGCGGATGTCCTACTGGGCGCTGGCGCATGCGCCGGGCAAGCCCGACTTCCACCACGCCGATTGCTTTGCCCTGCAACTTCCGCCACCTGATCGGCCATGAGATTCGGCCTCGACCGGCTCCTCGCCGAGCCTGACCTGCGCAAGCCGCTCGCCGGACGCCGCGTCGCCCTGCTGGCCCATCCCGCCTCGGTGACCGAGGGCCTGGACCACGCGCTGGATGCGCTGGGCGCCTGCTCCGACCTGACGCTTTCCGCCGCCTTCGGGCCGCAGCACGGGCTGCGCGGGGACAAGCAGGACAACATGGTCGAGAGCCCGGATTTCAACGATCCGGCGCTCGGCATCCCGGTGTTCAGCCTGTACGGCGAAGTCCGCAAGCCCACCGACGCGCAGATGCAGACTTTCGACGTCCTGCTGGTCGACCTGCAGGACCTGGGCTGCCGCATCTACACCTTCATCACCACGCTCAGGTACGTGCTCGAGGCCGCCGCCAAACATGGCAAGGCCGTGTGGGCGCTGGACCGGCCCAACCCGGCGGGCCGTCCCGTCGAGGGCCTGACCCTGCGCCCCGGCTGGGAGAGCTTTGTCGGCGCCGGGCCGATGCCGATGCGCCACGGCCTGACCCTCGGCGAACTGGGCCATTGGTTCATCGCCACCCTGAAACTCGACGTCGAATACCGGGTGATCGAGATGCAGGGCTGGGCGCCGGACGCCGGTCCGGGCTTCGGCTGGCCGCTGGGTGAGCGGACCTGGGTCAATCCCAGTCCCAACGCCCCCAACCTCTGGATGGCGCGCGCCTACGCTGGCACGGTGATGCTGGAGGGCACGACCCTGTCCGAAGGCCGCGGCACCACCCGCCCGCTGGAAGGCTTCGGCGCCCCGGACATCGACGCCCGCGCCGTGCTGGCCGAGATGCGGGCGCTGGCGCCGCACTGGCTGGCGGGCTGCACGCTGCGCGACTGCTGGTTCGAACCGACGTTCCACAAGCACGTCGGCCAGCTGTGCAGCGGGGTGATGATCCACACCGAAGACCCGTCGTACGACCACGACGCCTTCCGGCCGTGGCGGCTGCAGGCGCTGGCGTTCAAGGCGATCCGCCGGCTCATCCCTGACTACCCGCTATGGCGCGATTTCCCCTACGAGTACGAACTGGGCAAGCTGGCCATCGACGTAATCAACGGCGGCCCGGCCCTGCGCGAATGGGTCGACGACCCGGCGGCCCGGCCGGGCGACCTGGACGCCTTGACGATCCCCGACGAACAGGCCTGGCTCGGCGAACGGCGGCCCTATCTGCTCTACTGATCCGGAGGCGAGGATGAGCGGCGAACCCTTTACCGGCGGATGCCTGTGCGGGGCGGTGCGCTATGTCGCCGAAGGCGAGCCGACGCTGATGGGCCAATGCTACTGCGCGGACTGCCGCAAGGCTTCCGGCTCGGGATTCATTCCGTTCATGGGCTTCCCGGCCAGCGCGCTGCAGGTGACCGGCGACGTGCGCCAGTTCCGCTCGCCGGCGTTCCGTGGCGGGGAAGCCGTGCGCAACTCCTGTCCCGTGTGCGGCGGCCTGGTGTTCGGCGGCGTGCTGGGTGAGTCGGAACAGCACACGATCTACGCAGGCACGCTGGACGACGCGCGGCGCTTCCGCCCGGCTATCGCGCTGTTCAACCGGGACCGGCCCGAGTGGGCCGTGCTGCCGCCGGGCCTGACGGTGTTCGAGACCATGCCGGTCTAGCGAAAGGATGGTGGAGGGGCAGCGACGCCGCACGGGTGACAGCCGCGCTCCCCCTCCACCAGTCTGCGCATGGCCCCCCTCCCTCGCGGGAGAGAAGGGGGACGTGGACGCGCTAGGTTCGGGTGTGGCTCAGCAGGCCTGGCGGACCGGCTGGCCCGCCACGCGCTGGGGGCGGGGCACGGTCGGATAGCCGATGATGGTGTCCAGCGCCGGCGCGCCGCAAAGCGCGTAGGACGCCAGCTTGCCGCTCATCGTCGCGCCTTCGAAGCTGCCGACGTTCAGGCCGGTGTAGATCCAGTCGCCGGCCAGGGTGAGGTTCTCGAAGCCTGAGCCCCAGGCCTCCAGCCGGTACTTCACGCTGCCGGGCGGCGTCGTCACATAGCGCTCGGTGGGGTCGATGTTGGCGCGCCAGAACTGGCTGTCGAAGCGCGCCACGCCCTGGGACGCGCCATCGCGGGTGTCGACCAGCAGGTCGAAGTCCAGGCCCATCGGATCGCCCGCCGGGTTGTTGGCCCGCACGGTGGCGTTGGGCAGCATCGTGCCGATCGAGGTCTGCAGGTACTGGATGCACTGGGCCTTCACGCGGTCCGCCTGGCGGCGCGGGTACTCGTGGTCCGAGAAGGGCGGCATCGGCTCGTAGTCCGGCATCAGGCCGCAGAAGTACCAGAGCGCCTTGGGCATGTTGTCCTTCGGCCAGACCTCCCACTTCAGCAGGTCATGGAACTCGGCGTTGCCGTTCGGCGGGCAGAAGTAGGTGCCGGTGATCGCCACCTCGTTCTTCTCCGGGTTCAGCTTTGTCTTCCAGCCCAGCTCGTAGATGTCCTTGCTGAGCCACAGCTGCATCGCCTGAGTCTGCACCGACGGGATGTTGGCGACCATGCCGCCCCACGCCGGGTTCGCCTCGATCAGCTCCTCGCAAAGGTAGGGCACGGCGCCCAGCGAGATCGCGAACACCAGCTGGTCGTAGTCCTCGCCGTGCCGCAGGGTCCGGGGACGCTTGAGGTGCGGCACGCTCGCGTTCGGCCAGGGCGCCCAGTAGGACTCCAGGTCGACATGGGCCTCGAACAGCTGCTCGCCCTCGACCAGCTGGTCGTAGTGCGGGTGATGCGGCCAGGACGGCAGGCCCTTGACGTCGATCAGCGGCTGGTAGCGGCGCGCCGGGTCCTTGAGGGTCGCCTGGACGGTGAAGTCGACGGCGGCGACTGTCTTCTTGTCCTGCGCCAGGCGCAGCTTCTCCACCCGGTGGAAGAACTCGAACTTCACGCCGCGGCGGATCAGCACCTCGTACACCGGCGCGACCACCGTCTCGCCGCTGCCGGCGGCGAAGCTCCAGAGGAAGGCGGTGGCGTAGGCGCAGGTGCGCAGGGTCCAGTCGACATAGGCGCCGGCGGCCATGCGGGCGCAGCGGCTCGTGTCGCCGTTGGGGCTCTGGTAGCAGATGTTGACCGTGATCATGACCACCGGCGACTGCAGGGTCGCGTGGTGGCAGCCGTGGCGCAGCAGCCAGTCGGTCCAGTTCTCGTCGTCGAGGCTGTCGAAGCCGTTGACCACGACGTTGTCGCTGAGCGCGCCCACGATCAGGGTGGCGTAGAAGTCCAGGGTGAGCAGCGCCTGGCGCAGCTCGTTCAGGTGATCGGCGATGTCGGGCGCGAGCTTGTCGAACGTCTCGGC
>CBHTUE010000096.1:0-16947 GCA_966096115.1 uncultured Phenylobacterium sp. | reverse complement strand
CGGCCTTCGCGGCCGCGGTCGATGCTGACGATGAGGGCGGCCAGGCTGAGGCTGCGCTCGGCGGCCATCCGGTCCAGCACGGCCCAGAATTCCGGTTCCAGCGCGATGGAGGTCGCGTGGCCGGAGAGCAGGACGGAGCGCTTCTTCAGGGTCGCCATGGCCGCTCGGTGTAAGCCACTTTTGGCATGAGACAACTCGCCTCTTGCCAAAAGTTGACGGGGTCGTCATCTTTGCATGTGAACAGCGTAAGGATTGCTGCGATGACCATGGCCGCCGACACCGCCGCCGAGTTCCAGGCTCCGAAGCCGATGTCGACGAAGCTCGACTTCGTCCACGCGCTGCGGTCGCTGCGCAAGCTGCTGGCGGACAAGGACGACACCGTCCAGGTGTTCGAGATCATGCGGGCGCTCAACGGCGCATCGACCGCGAAGGGCTATCACAAGCTGCTGGCCAGCCCCGATGGCGGCCGCATCGCCTATGAGCGGGAAGAGTTCGGCGCGCGCCTGATGGACGACGCCTGGCTGGACAGCTTCGCGCCCGGCACGGTCGGCGCGGCCTACCGCGACTTCATCCGCGAGGCCGGGTTCTCGGCCGACGGCCTGGCCGACGTCAGCCGCGAGGGCATCAGGGAAGTCGACCAGCCGCACCCCTACGCCTGGTTCGGCCGCCGTACGCGCGACGTCCACGACCTGTGGCACGTGCTGACCGGCTATGGCCGCGACGCCCTGGGCGAGGCCTGCCTGGTGGCGTTCTCCTTCGCCCAGACGGGCGGGCTGGGCTGGGCGCTGATCGCGGTCGGCGCGGCGGTGAGGTCGCACCAGGCGAAGGACGGCAATCCCTACGGCAAGGCCATCTGGCAGGGCTACAAGCGCGGCAAGGCCGCCAAGTGGCTGCTGGGTGAGGACTACGCCGCGTTGATGGCCGAGCCGATCGCCACGGCCCGCCGTCGCCTGGGCCTGACCGAGGCCACGATCTACCAGATGATCCCGGCCGAGATCCGCGCCGGCGCGCTGCCGAAGGCGGCCTAACCCGTTCCTTTACCTCCCGCCGCTTCGCGGGGGAGGTTAGTCCCGCTTCTTCCCCTCCAGCTCGCGCCGGGCGCGTTCGGCCTCCAACTTGGCGGCCGCCTTGGCGCCCTTGGCCTGGCCGAACTTCACGCGGTTCTCCGACGCCTGCGTCTTGCCGGCGGCCTTCGCCCGGGCCTTCTTCGCCTTGTTGAAATTGATCAGCTCGGCCATGGAAACCCCTCAGCGCCGCGCCCGTTACCTCGTCCCACTCAACACGAGGAGACGATCATGATCCAGGCTTCCCAGATCCGCGAACACATGGAAGTCGTCGGTTCGGACGGCGGTCACGTGGGCAAGGTCGACCATGTGCAGGGCGACCAGATCGAACTCAGCAAGATGGACCTCGGCTCGGGCTTCAAGCACCACCTGATCCCGATGAGCTGGGTGGAGACCATCCAGGACGACAAGCTCTGCCTGAACATGACCAAGGACGCCGCCAAGTCCGCGTGGAGCGAGAAGCACTAGCCGTTTTGCGCCAGCGCGGGTCAGGCTAGAACCCTGATCCGCGCGCCGGTCCTCGGCCCGCCCATTCTACCAACCCAGGGCCGAGGCTTCCGGTGAGACGACTGCTTTCCATCATGGCGGCGCTGTCCGTCGCCGCGACGCCGGCCGCCGCCGCGCCCAAGGTGTGCGCCGCCTGCGTGAAGGCCAACATGGCCCGGCTGGCCGCGCCCGAGATGCGCGGCCGCGCCTGCGGCACGCAGGACGAGAACGCCGCCGCCCGCTTCGTCGCCGACCAACTGAAGGCCTACGGGGTCCGGGGCGCGGGCGAGGGCGGCGCCTATCTGCAGCCCGTCCAGTTCCGCCGCCCTACCTACGCCGCGCCGCCGGTCCTGCAGGTGGGCGCCACGCGGTTCGTCCAGGGCGGGGGGATCGTCGCTCTGACCGCCGCCAACCCGATCGAGGCTCCGGTGGCGCTGGTGGGACTTGCCGACCCGGCAGCCGCTTCCGGCAAGGTGGCGGTCTATGACGCGCCGTTCGACCCTAGGGCGGTCAGCGCATTCTTCGGCGGCGGAGCCGTGGCGGTCGTCGTGCGCGCCCCCGACCAGATGCTAAAGGCGTGGACGCAACTGGCGGAGCGGGGTCCGCAGGGCGTCCAGGTGCTGGGCGTCGACGCCGCGCCCGCGGCCCCCTCCGGCCGCCTGGTGATCTACGCCACGGCCGACACGGTTGCGGCGCTGCGGACGCTTGAGGGCCAGGTGGCGCGGATCGACGCGCACCTCGGCGAGCCGGTGACGCGGACGACCTACAACGTGTTGGGCGTCGTCCACGGAACCCTGCCCGATGCCGACCGCCAGACCATCCTGCTGACCGCCCACTACGACCACGTCGGCGTGAAGGGCGGGGTGACCTATCCGGGCGCCAACGACGACGCCTCCGGGACCGCCGCGGTGCTGGAGTTCGCCCGCATCCTGGCCGCCGGCAAGGCGCCCAAGCGCACCGTCGATTTCGCCCTGTTCGGCTGCGAGGAAGAGGGCGGCCACGGGGCCAAGTTCTTCCTGGCCCATCCGTCGACGCCGCTGGCTGACATGGTGGTCAACCTGGAGTTCGAGATGATCGGCGTGCCGGACCCGAAGGACCGTAGCCGCCTGATGCTCACCGGCTGGGAGCGCAGCAACCTGGGCCCGATCCTCAGGGAGCGGGGGGCCAGTATCGGCCCGGACAACTACCCGGAGGAGAACTTCTTCCAGCGCTCCGACAACATCCAGCTGGCCCGCAAGGGGGTCGTCGCGCAGACCATCAGCGCCTGGCCCGTGCCGCCCACCTATCACCAGCCGTCGGACGACCTGGCCCACGTGGACCTGCCCTTCATGACCGAGGTGATCCAGTCCCTGGTCGCGCCCGTCCGCTGGCTGGCCAACGGGGAATTCCGGCCGGTCTGGAACCCGGGGATGCAGCCTTAGGCAGAAAGACCCGTCGCTCCCCTTGGTAGGCCCATCGCATTTGGGCAAGCTGGCTCGGATAGCGCGGCGGAGCCGCCCGATCTAACCGCAAAGTTCGCAGAGATCGCGCAGAGGACGCAGAGACGCCGAGCCCTCTGCGTCCTCTGCGAGACCTCCGCGTCCTCTGCGGTTTCATACGGCTGCGCCGCCCGCTCCGCATATGTTCGATGGCCGTCCCCATCCGGCGGAGGACTTCGGGCGCCGCCTACTTCGCCCGGTGATAGGTCAGGGCCAGCGCGATGCAGTGCTTCAGGGCCGCCTGCGGGACCGCCGCGCCCGTGCGGAAGATCAGCGCCCGTTGGCCTTCAAAGGTGAAATCGTCGGGGTAGAGGTGGCGGTAGCTGTCCATCAGCGTCGTCTGGCAATGGACGTACAGGGCGTAGCCGTCGGCCGAGCCCTTCAGCGCGTTGATCCGCACGGTCGTGCCGACCCTTGGCCGGGCCGGCAGATAGGCCGGTTCGCCCCACTTCAGGGTTTCGGTGACCTCGACGTGGGCGTCGGCCGCCGCGTCCAGGATCAGGTGGCGCAGATCCAGCAGCGCGGCGCGCTGGGCGGCCGGATAGGCGTCGAAGACGGCGGCGACCTTCGGATCCGAAGGCGCCGCCGCCTCGCTCATTTCACGTTGGCGCAGAAGCGCTGGATGCGCTGGCAGGCGTCTTCCAGCACGCTGTTGGCCGTGGCGTAGCTGATCCGGAAGTGCGGCGAGAGGCCGAAGGCCGCCCCCATCACCACCGCCACGCCCTCGGTCTCCAGGAGCTCGACGCAGAAGTCCTCATCCGAGTTGATGACCTTGCCCGACGGCGCGGTCTTGCCCAGCAGCCCCTCGCAGGACGGATAGACGTAGAACGCGCCTTCCGGCGTCGGGCAGTGCAGGCCGCGGGCCTGGTTCAACATCGAGACGACCAGGTCGCGGCGACCCTCGAACAGCTTGGCGTTCGGCTTGATGAACGCCTGCGTGCCGTTCAGCGCCTCGACCGCCGCCCACTGGCTGATGGACGAGGGGTTCGACGTCGTCTGGCTCATCACCTTGGCCATCGACTTGATCAGCGGCTCCGGGCCGGCCGCATAGCCGATCCGCCAGCCCGTCATCGCGTAGGCCTTGCTGACCCCGTTCATGGTCAGCGTACGGTCGTAGAGGCCCGGCTCCACCTGGGCGATGGTCGTGAACTCGAAGTCGCCGAACACCAGGTGCTCGTACATGTCGTCGGTCAGGATCCAGACCTGCGGATGGCGGAGCAGCACGTCAGCCAGCGCCCGCAGTTCGGCCCGGGTGTAGGCCGCGCCCGAGGGGTTGGACGGCGAGTTGAGCAGGATCCACTTGGTCTTCGGCGTGATCTTCGCCTCGAGGTCGGCGGCCTGCAGCTTGAAGCCCGTCGCCGCCGTGGTCGGCGCCGCGACCGGCGTGCCACCGGCCAGCAGGACGATGTCCCAGTAGCTGACCCAGTACGGCGTCGGCACGATCACCTCGTCGCCCGGGTTCAGCGTGGCGATCATGGCGTTCCAGATCACCGGCTTGCCGCCCGGCGAGACGTTCACTTGGCTGGTCTTGTAGCTGAGGCCGTTCTCGCGCTTGAACTTCGCGACGATGGCTTCCTTCAGTTCCGGGATGCCGTCGACGTTGGTGTACTTGGTCTTGCCGTCGCGGATGGCCTTGATGGCCGCGTCCTTGATGTTGTCCGGCGTGTCGAAGTCCGGCTCGCCGGCGGCCAGTCCGATCACGTCTTTCCCCTGGGCCTTCAGCTCACGGGCTTTCGCGTCCGCCGCCAGGGTGGCGGACGGCTTCACGCGGGCCAGAGCGGCGGATTCCAGGGACATGGCGAAGGGAACTCCCGGCTAAGGTTTGAAAGACGGCGCGGGTTTAGCCCATGCTGCGCCGCATTCAAACGACCGCTTTGCACAATCTGGCCGGACCGCAGGACCGCTGCGGCCGGTCAGCTTCGCGCGGTGGCGGATTAGACGAAGTTGTCCGCCGAGATGTCGGCCAGCGTGCGCCCGACCAGCAACGTCGCCTCCGCGGCCCCGCCGCTCAGATTGAAGCCGCACAGCACCACCACATCGGCGCCGACCTGCACGACGACGACACCCTGGGCGCCCACCGTCGGATATTTCGCCAGGGCCGCGGCCAGGTCGGGCTCGGTCGTCTCCTGGTAGTTGAGGAGCGGGCGGTTGATACCCTGGAGCCGGATGTGGTCCTCCGCCGACCAGTCCATGATGCGGTCGAGCTGGCCGGTCGTCCGGCCGGACGTGCCGGAGGCGAGCACGAAGGTGTCGGCGCCCACGCCGCCGAACATGACGTCGACGCCGCCCCGTGGATCGATGATGTCGGCGCCGGCGCCGCCGTCGAGCGTGTCGGAGCCCTCGCCGGTCAGGTGATCGTCGCCGTCCTGGCCGCTCAGGCGATTGCTCCCGCCCAGGTCGTTCATGAAGTCCGCGCCCGCGCCGCCGGTCACGGTGGAAGCGCCACTCCCTAGCTGCACCTCGTCGTCGCCGGACCCGCCGTCGATCACCTTGGAGCCGCCGCGGTCCGCATAGATCGTGTCGTTGTCGGCGCCGCCGAAGATGGTCTCCGAACCGGCCCAGAACGAGAAGACGGCGTCGGCGCCGTCACCGGCGTCCACGCTGTTCGAACCGCGGTCGATGTAGATGTAGTCGAAGCCCGCGCCGCCCAGGATGGTCGCGCCGTCCTGGCCGCCGCGGAAGCTGTCGTCGCCGGCGCCCAGGTCCACCAGGTCGCGGCCTCCGTTGCCGGTGGTGATCGTGTCGCGGCCCTCGCCGCCGTAGAACTGGTCGTCGCCGGAGCCCAGGCCCTGGATGACGTCGTCGCCGTCCTCGCCATAGAGGATGCTGGGACGGCCCACGCCTGCGCCGACCGCGAACTGGCCGACCAACCGGTCGTTGCCGGCGCCGCCGTACATCGTGTGGGTGGAGCCCGCCGCGCCCGAGGCGGTCAGGGTGTCGTCGCCGTCCTCGCCGTAGACGGTGTCGCGATCGCCCTGTGCGGTGATGACGTCGTCGCCCAGGTTGCCGTTCAGGAAGTCGGCCCCGGCGCCGGTCCCGCCCGAGATGGTGTCCGCGCCCTGGCCGCCCAGCAGGGTATCGGCGCCCGCGCCGCCGACCACGGAGTCGTCGCCCTTGTTGCCCTGCGCGAAGTTGGGGCCGTCGCCGGTGGATATCCGGTCGTTGTCCTGGCCGCCGTAGATCACGTCGTGTCCGCCCCCGGCGACCAGGGTGTCCGCACCCTGGTTGCCCTGCAGCAGGTTGTCGCCGCCGCCGGCGTCCAGGCTGTCGGCGCCGGCCCCGCCGTAGAGGCCGTCATTGGTGGTGTTGCCGGCGGGCGCGGCGAAGCTGTTGGCGCCCCCGTCGCCGATCAGCAGCGTCGAACCGTCGGCGACCTGCAGGCGGCCGGCCGCGCTGAGCGCGGCCAGCTCGCCGCTGAACGTCAGCGCCCGCGCCCCGGTCACCAGGGTGATCGTTCCGGCCGCGTCGTAGAGCACCGTGACCGCATTGGTCCCGCCGCCCGCCATGGTGAGGGTGTCGGCGGCGGTGATCGCCATCGCCTGCAGGGCGTTGATGGTCTCGAAACTGTAGGTCGGCACTGGGAGAGCTCCGCTCAGGCGATGTTGTCGACGCTGATGTCCGCGAGCGTGCGGCCGACGAGCGCGGCGACGCTCAGCCGGCCCGATGCGCCCGTATCGGCGCAGTCGCAGAAGACATACACGTCGCCCCCGACCTGTACGGCGACGTAGTCGGCCGCGTCGTTGGACATGCGCGCCACGGCCCGCGAGATCGCGCCGGCGTAGTCGGCCGCCGTGTCCTCGGCATAGCCGGTCGCCCCGACCGCGTCGAAGTGGAGGTGGTCCTCGGGCGACCAGTCGACGATCTGCATGGCGGCGGCGACCGTCGGCGTCGCGGCGGCGGACACGACCACGAACAGGTCGGCTCCCGCGCCGCCGGACAGGACATCGGCCGTAGAGTCCGTCCCGCCGCCGGTCAGGGTGTCCGCGCCATCCTCGCCGAAAATGGTGTCATTGGTCGGACCGCCGGTGATGCGGTCGTTCCCCAGGTTGCCGTTCATGAAGTCGCCGCGGAGGCCGGATCCGGCCTCGGTCGAGATGGTGTCGTCGCCCTGCCCGCCCAGCAGGGTGTCGAAGAACGGGCCTCCGAGGATGAAGTCGTCGCCCTTGTTGCCCTGCGCGAAGTTCGCGCCGAGGTCGGTGAAGATCCGGTCGTTGCCCTGACCCCCATAGATGACATCGGAGTCGGACCAGCCGTTGAGCGTGTCGTTCCCGGTGTTGCCTTGGATGAGATCGTTGCCGGCGCCGCCGAACAGGGAGTCATCGCCACCACCGCCGTAGAGGGCGTCGTTGGTCAAGGTGAAGCGCGCGAGCCCGTTGCCGAGCTCGTCGCCGATGAACAGCAACGAGTCGTCGGCGAACATGTGAGGCGTGTCGTAGATTTGTATCTGCCGCGCTTGGCTGACCGCCGAGATGGCCGGCCCGAACACCACCGATTGCGCGCCGAAGGCTATCGTGATCGACCCCTGCGGAAAGTCGACGCTGGCGGGGTTGTAGAGCACGGTGATCTCGTTCGCGTGGCCCGCGCCGGCCGCGATGACGAGCGTGTCGCTCGGCGTGATCGTCGCCGCCTGCGCCGCCGTGATGGTTTCGAAGCTGTAGGTGGGCACAGGCGTCTCGCTCAGATGAAGTTGTCGGCGCTGATGTCCGCCAGGGTGCGGCCGACCAGGACCGTGGCCGTGAAGATGGTGTTGGCCGCGCTGCCGTCGGTGAACAGCAGCACGTCGCCGCCCACCTGGACCGCCACCACTTCGATCGCGCCGCGGGCGATCAGGTCCTGGGCCTCGAACACCGCGGCCTGGTAGTCCGGGTCTGACGTCTCGACATAGCCCGGCGCGCCGGGGACCCGCAGCGCGATGTGGTCGGCCGCGCTCCAGTCGACGATCCGGTCGGCGAAGATGGACGTGAGGGCAGGGCCCGCCAGGCCGTCGCGCAGGATGAACAGGTCCGCGCCGGCCCCGCCCTCCAGCCGGTCCTCGCCGGGGCCGCCTTCCAGGGTGTCGCCGCCGGCGTCACCCTGCAGGCTGTCGTTGCCCTGGCCGCCGCGCAGCACGTTCGCGCCGCCGCGGGCGGACAGCACGTCGTCGCCGTCGCCGCCGTCCATCATGTCGCCGCGGTCGGGATCGTTGCCGGCGCCGATGATCACGTCGTTGCCCGCGCCGCCCATCAGCGTGTCGTTGAGGGGGCCGGTGCTCTCGATCACGTCGTCGCCGGCATCGCCGGAGGCGAAGACGCCGACCGCCACCCGCACGCCGTCGACCGTGGCCGGGACGATGTTGATCCGGTCGTTGTCGTCGCCGCCCATCAGGGTGACGGCGCCGGCGGCCCCGCCGGTCAGGGTGTCGTTGCCGCCTTCGCCGAGGATCAGGCCGGCGCCGGTCAGGCGGTCGTCGCCCAGGTTGCCGTTGATGAAGTCGACGCCGCCGCGGCCGTCCACGGTGTCGTTGCCCTGGCCGCCCAGCAGGGTGTCGCTGGAGGTCGAGCCCGCGAGCGAATCCTCGCCCTTGTTGGCCTGGCCGAAATTGCCGCCTGTGCTGGCCCGGCCGTCCGATCCGCCGAAGATGATCCGGTCGCCGTCCTGGCCGCCGTAGGCGACGTTGTCGCCGCCCCGCAGGTCGATGGTGTCGCCGCCGGCGTTGCCCTGCACCAGCCAGCGCCCGTCGGCGCTGGAAAAGGTGTCGTCGCCGCCGCCGCCGTAGGCCGCGCCGGTGCCGCCCGAGGGGAGGGCCACCTTGTTGGGCAGGGTGTCGCCGACGAACAGGATCGAGCCGTCCGCGTAGGTGAACTGCCCGTCCGGGATCGTCGCTACCTGGCTGAACACCGCGGCGAACGTCACCGACAGGCCGGCGATGGTGACGATCACCCGGTCGTTGGGGTCGTAGACCACCGTGGTCTCGATGGCCGTGCCGCTGGACACCTGCACGGTGTCGCCGCCGCGCACGGCCACGGCCAGGGCCTGGGCGGGGGTGATGGTCTCGAAGGCGAAGGTCGGCACGGCGGCGGCCTAGAAGAAGTTGTCGGCCGAGATGTCGGCCAGACTGCGGCCGACCAGCTTGATGAACACGTCGGCGGTGTTGTTCCCGCGCAGGTCGGCGAACACGTAGACGTCGCCGTCGACCTGCACCGCGACGACCTCGAACGCGCCGGTCCCGATCGTGCTCCGCACCGCCGGGTCCAGCCCCAGCAGGTCGCCGGCGACCATCTCGGTGTAGCTGCCGGCCACCGGGGCGCGCAGGCGCATGTGGTCGTCGGCGCCCCAGTCGAGGACCACGTCGCAGAACTGCGGCGCGATCACCGGGGCCACGGTGCTGTCGTCGAACACGAAGACGTCCGGACCGGTGCCGCCGCTCAGGGTGTCGAGGCCGGGGCCGCCGTCCAGGGTGTCCTGACCGTCGGAGCCCGTGGACCCGAACGCGTTGCCGCCGCTCAGCCGGTCGTTGCCGACGCCGCCCTGCAGCATGTTGGTGCCGCCGGCGGCGGTCAGGGTGTCGTTCCCGTCGCCGCCGTCGACGATGTCGCCGAACTCGTTGCCGCGGGCGTTGATGACGTCGTTGCCGACGCCACCCGACAGGGTCTCGGCCAGCGGATTGGAGGAGTCGATCGTGTCGTCGCCGACGTCGCCGCTGATCACCACCACCGCGGCCTGGCGCACGCCGTTCACCACGGAGAAGGTGTTCACCAGCCGGTCGTTGCCGTCGCCGCCGATCAGGGTGGTGGGCCGGTCGGTCCCGGCGGTGAGCGTGTCGTCGCCGCCTTCACCCAGGACCGTGCCGCTGCCGGTCAGGCGATCGTCGCCCAGGTTGCCGTTGATGAAGTCGGTTCCGCCACTGCCCTCGATGCTGTCGTTACCCTGGCCGCCCAGCAGCGTGTCCGTGCCGGCCGAGCCGACCAGCGAGTCGTCGCCCTTGTTGCCCTGGGCGAAGTTGTCCGCGCCGCCGACCCGCACGACGTCGTTGTCCTGGCCGCCGTAGATGGTGTTGGCGCCTTCGCTCATCGTGATCCGGTCGGCGCCGGTGTTGCCCTGCACCAGCCAGCCGCCGCGCCCGGTGATCACCTCGTCGCCGGTCCAGCCGTAGGCCGCGCCCGTGCGCGCCAGCCCGCCCGGATTGAGGTCGACCGTGTCGCTGCCGACGCCGCCGACGTAGAGGGCCGTCCCGTCCGAGAACGAGAACAGGCCGATGGGCGCGCCGGGCGCCAGGTTGGTGATGGCCCCGTTGTCGGCCGGCCGCGCGAAGGTGAGGGTGCGGCTCCCGATGGTCACCGAATACTGCGTGTCGCTGAGGAACAGCACGGTGGTCTGGGTCGCGGTCCCCGACGTCACGGTCACGGTGTCTGTCGATTTGACGGTGAGCGCCTGGCTGGCGGTCAGAGTCTCGAAGCTGAATGTCGGCATGAACGGTCCCCCCAGACCCGTTTGAAGCGCTTCCGCGTCGGTTAGATGAAGTTGTCGCCCGAGACGTCGGCGAGGTTGCGGCCCACCAGGACCACGGCGACGTCGACGGCCGTGCCGGCCGAGGCGTCGGCGAAGACGATGACGTCGCCGCCCACCTGCACCGCCACCACCTCGGCCGAGCCGTTGGCGACCGAGGCCTGGGCGCTGGTCAGCGCAGCGGAGAAGTCGGCGGCGGTGGTCTCGGCGTAGCCGGTCGCGGCGCCGCGCAGCTGGATGTGGTCGATCGACTGCCAGTCGACGATTCGGTCGGCGCCGGCCGGGGTGAGGCCGCCGGTGCTCGCGGTCAGGACATAGAGGTCGCCGCCTGCGCCCCCCGAGAGCGTATCGGCCCCCGCGCCGCCGTCCAGCGTGTCCGAGCCCTCGCCGCCGCTCAGGCTGTCGTTCCCCGCGCCGCCGCGCAGCCGGTCCGCGCCCACCTGGGCCGACAGGATGTCGTCGCCGTCGTCGCCGTTCAGCACGTCGGCCTGGTCGGGGTCGTTGTTCGACGCCGAGATCACGTCGTTGCCCGCGCCGCCGGACAGCGTGTCGCTGAGCGGGCTGGTCGAGCGGATGAAGTCGGCGCCGTCGTCGCCGCTGATGGTGTTGGCCGCGCCGCGGTTGGCGCCGCCGACCACCACGAAGCCCGCGCTCAGCTGGTCGTCGCCGTCGCCGCCGCTGAGCGTGTTGGCCGTTTCCGTACCGCCCGTGAGCGTGTCGTTGCCGCCTTCGCCGAGCAGCTGCCCGTTGCCGGTGATGTTGTCGTTGCCCAGGTTGCCGTTCAGGAAGTCCTGCCCGCCCTGGCCGTCGATGACGTCGTTGCCCTGGCCGCCCAGCAGGGTGTCGGCCTTGCCGGCCCCGACGATGGTGTCGTCGCCCTTGTTGCCCTGGGCGAAGTGGCGGCCGGAGGGGAAGCCCGTCCCCACGGGCCCGTTCAGCGAGATGCTGTCGTTGTCCTGGCCGCCATAGATCGTGTTGTTGCCGCCCGACGTGCTGATCGTGTCGGCGCCCTGGTTTCCCTGGATGAGCCAGTCGCCGTTGAAGGTGTGGAACCCGTCGTCCCCGGCGCCGCCATAGGCTGCCCCGTTTTGGATCACCGAGGGGCTGATCGACAGCTCGAAGCGGTTGGCGCTGGTGTCGCCGACGAACAGCCGCGAGCCGTCATCGAACACCAGCCCGGACTGCGGTCTCGCATTGACCAGGCTGGGGAAGCCCGTGCCGAAGGTCAGGGTCTTGTCGTGGATCGTGACGGTGTAGGTGAAGTTCTCGTTGAACAGCACCGTCGTGCGCGAGGCGGTGTCGTTGCGCACGAAGATGGTGTCGCCGGCTCCGATATCGGCCGCCTGGCCCGCCGTCATGTCGGCGAACACATACTCTGTCATGGGGGCCCCCCAGCCTCCGGACGGCGACACCGGATGACGGGGGACGCCGCTACTCTAACAACCTTGACGATACGGCTAGCAGATTTCACGCCATCTTCCAGACGTTTGCGTTGAGCGGCGTTCGCGGAACGGGCCTCTCGTTGGGCGGCCCCCGCGTCGGTCGGCGTCCTCCTGATCCCCATGCAGCGGGCGGGCTAGGCGAAGTCTCCCGGCCCGATGTCGGCGAGGGTGCGGCCGGCGATCAGGATCGCCGTGCTGGGCCCCTGGCTGTTGAAGGAGGCCGCGAACGCGTAGAGGTCCTGGCCCACCTGCGCCACGACCACCTCGCCGCCGGCGCGGGCGGGATCCGTGCTGGTGGTGGTGATCCGCGTCGCTTCGGCCAGGGCGCCCGCGTAGTCGCCGGCGGTGATCTCGGCGTAGGCGTGGCTGGCCATGACACCGTTGAAGCTGATCGTATCCTCCGGCGCGAAGTCGGTGATCGCACCGCGCACACCATGGGCCGGGTCGCCGGCGCCCACGAAGACGAAGAGGTCGCCCCCCGCGCCGCCGACCAGGGTCGCGCCCTCGCCACGGGCGGTGAGCGTGTCGTTCCCATCCTCGCCGAGGAGGGTGGCGGCGCCGTCGCCGGCGACGCGGTCGTCGCCGCGATTGCCGTCGAGGACGTCGGCGCCGGCCTCGCCGAACACGACGTCGTTGCCTTGGCCGCCCAGCAGGCTGTCGGCCCCGTCGCCGCCGGAGATGGTGTCGTCGCCCAGGTTGCCGTTGACGAAATCGCCGGCTTCGCCCGCCCCGACGACGGCGGTGGACTGGATCACGTCCCCGCCCTGGCCGCCCAGCAGCGTGTCGGCCCCGGCCCCCGCGAACAGGCGGTCGTCGCCCTGGTTCCCCTGGATGAAATTCGCGCCCTCGTGGCCGTTCAGCGTGTCGGGGCCATCGCCGCCGAACAGGGCGTCGTCCCCTGGGCAGCCCTCGAACAACTCGCTGCGCGGGCCGCCCATCACCAGCAGCGAGCCGTCGTCGAAGATCAGATTGTGGTTGGCCGAGGCGACCTCGATGCCGGAGTCGAAGCTGACCGAACGGCCCAGGAAGTTGATCGTGACGATCGACGCGCCGTTGACTGAGCCGTAGGTGGCGATGGCCAGGCGGGCGGGCCCGCCGTGGAACAGCACCTGGTCGTTCCCCTCGATCTGCAGCGGCGTGCTCGGGTCGATCTGGTCGAAGACGTAGGTGGTCATCGGCGCCTCCTTGAGCGGGCGCCGGACGGGGCCCCTTGAGTACGAGTCGTGGCGGCCGGGCTGCCGCCATGTTTCGTAAGAAATTGACGCGTTAGTTTTAATGTCGCTCGGGACGCTTCCGGTTCATCCGCTTCCTTGACCGGCCGGTGCGGATCGGCCACGGCTCAGCGCCCCATGCGCCGGCTTTTCGCCTTCCTCTCCAACATGGACGCCCAGGCCTGGCGGACGCTGGCCGTGTCGTTCGTGCTGTTCGGCGGCGTCGGCGTGGTGTTCGTGTTCGGGGCCCAGCTGCTGGGCGTCGACAGCGAGCGAACGCTGGAGGGCTGGCTGGGCGCGGCGCAGGGGCCGTGGTCGCTGCCGGTGGCCGTGGCGGCGTTCGCGGTGCTGGCGTTCATCGGCACGCCGCAGATCGTGCTCATCGCCGCCGCCGTCGTCGCCTTCGGACCGCTGACCGGGGCCGCCTACAGCTGGATCGGCACGATGGTGTCGTCGATGGTGGGCTTCTACCTGGGCCGGACGGCCGGCGCGCGGGTGCTGGAACGGTTCTCCGGCGAGGGCGTCCGCCGCTTCATGCGGCTGGTCGGCGAGAACGGGTTCCTGGCCAGCCTGATCGTGCGGCTGGTCCCCTCCGCGCCGTTCATCGTCGTCAACATGGCGGCCGGGGTGACCCCGATGCGGGCGCGGGACTTCGTGGCGGGCACCGGCATCGGCATCGTGCCGAAGATCGCGCTCACCGCCTTCGCCGGCGCCTCGATCGTGCAGCTGATGAAGGGCGAGATCGGCCGGCACTGGGTGGAGCTGGCGGCGGTGATCGCCATCTGGCTAGGCATCGGGTGGTTCGCTCGCCGGTGGCTGGCGCGACGGAAGGACGGCTGACAGGCGCGTTTGTTCAGGTTATGTTTCGCGCATGAGCAAGACCCTGACGTTCGAACTCAGCGAGGAGCAGGCGGAGTTCCTGGAGGCGACGGCCGAGCGTGAGGAGCGCTCGGTCGACGAGGTGGTCGGGGATCTCGTGCGGCAGCAGATGGACTACGACGCCTGGGTGCGACGCAAGGTTCAGGAAGGGATCGACGCGATCGAGCGTGGCGAGGTCTTCACTCACGAGGAAGTCGTCGCGCGGTCGGAAGTGCGCAAAGCCGAGCTGATCGCGAAATACGGCTTGAAGTGAAGGTCATGTGGTCGGCGCCAGCTGAGGCAGACCTCGACGATCTGGTCCGTTTCATAGCTCAAGAAAACGTGACTGCCGCGTTGGAGCAGGATGCACGAATTCGCCAGGCCGTCGCCCGCCTTGAGGCCTATCCAAGGATGGGGCGGACGGGCCGATTGCATGGGTCTCGCGAGCTCGTCGTCGCCGGCACGCCTTATGTCGTGAAATATCGCGTGGCCGAGACCCAGGTCGACATCCTGCGAGTGCTCCACGGCGCGCAGACCTGGCCGCCCGAGGGACCTCGATGATCAAGCTGTTCCACGCCTGGGGATCCTGCTCGCTGGCGTCCTTCATTGCGCTGTCGGAGGCCGGCGCGACGTTCGAGACGGCGATCATGAGCATGAAGCTGGGCGATCAGCGGAAGGCCGAGTACCTGGCGGTCAATCCGAAGGGCCGGGTGCCGGCGCTGATGACCGACCAGGGCATCCTGACCGAGAACCCGGCGATCCTGGCCTGGATCGCCCAGGCGTTCCCGCAGGCAAAGCTGGCGCCGACGGACCCGTGGGGATTTGCCCAGGCGCAGGCGTTCAACAGCTATCTGGCCTCGACCGTCCACGTGGCGCACGCGCATCGTCATCGCGGCTACCGCTGGGCCGATCAGCAGAGTTCGTTCGCGGACATGACCGCCAAGGTCGCCGAGAACATGACGGCCTGCTTCCGGCTGATCGAGGATGAGATGTTCGCGGGGCCCTATGTGCTGGGCGAGGCCTTCTCGGTCTGCGACGCCTACCTCTTCACCGTGGCCGGGTGGCTCGAAGGGGATGGCGTGGATCCGCGGCAGTTCCCGAAGGTGCGTGCGCACAGCGAGCGGGTGGCGGCGCGTCCGGCGGTGGCCAAGGTGCTGGCGCTGGAGGCCGGATAAAGATGGAGGGCGCGTTGGGGAAACGCGCCCTCCAGTACCAGGCGAGGCGATCGGGGACGCCGTCTCCTGGGAGGCTCTATTCGGCGTAGCGCGGGTCGATGCTGGCCATCTGCGGGCTCACCGCGCGGGCGGCGTTGGCGATGGCCTCGGCGCGGCAGGTGCGGACGCGCCGGTGGACGCGCGGGTCATAGCCGGCGACGCCGGGCTCGTCGCAGACCTGCCGCGCGGCCAGGGACAGGCGCTGGTGCAGGGTCTGCCAGCCGGAGGCGCTGGCGACGTTGAGGTCGCCGTACGGCACAAGCCGCGTGCGCGCCGGCTCGGCGGCCGATGCTGCAGAAACGGTGAGGGCCGCGAGCGCGCAGCCGAGGGTCAGGGTCTTGAACAAGAGGATCTCCTTGGGTGGCGACTCGATCGGTCGCCAGTGCAAGAGGCGTGGGGGACCCGGTTCCCCCACCAGCGTTCGGCGATCGTGTGAAAAAACCAGGGCGCGCCGGGATGCGCCCCCTCGGTTCAGCGCGAGGCGACCTTGAGGTCGGCCTGGCGATCGGCGTGGGCCGCGGTGACGAGCGGCGCGGCCAGGGCTTCGACCGCCCGGGCGACCGCCTGGCTGCGGCAGGCGCGGCCCTGGGTGTCGAGGTGCGGCACGCTGGGCGACGACGAGGCGCACAACTGCTGCGCCATGTTGTCGATGCGGCTCAGCAACTTGGCTGCCCCATGGGGGGTGGCGAGCTTGGCGTCGTCGTAGGTGAGGGTCCGCGCGACCACGACCACCGTGCGCGTGTCGGCGTGCGCCGAGGCGGCGATGAGGGCGGCGGCGAGGGCGGCGGCGAAAGACTTGGTCATAGCGGAATCCAGACGTGAGAGAGGGACGGCCGCCTAGCGGGAGGCCGTGAGGAAGGCGACGCCGCGGGAGGCGGTGACGGTGGCCTGCGCGCGCTGCACCGCCAGGTTCTGGCAGGTCCGGGCGCGGCGCTTGGCGAACATGTCGCTCTTGAGGGCGAGCTTCTCGTCGCACACCCGCCGGGCGGCGGCGTTGAGGCGTTGATGCAGGGTCTGCACGCCGGCCGGGTTGGCCAGGTTCAGGTCGCCGAACTGCACGGTTTCGGATTGCGCCCCCTCGGCCGACGGGGCGGTGAAGCTGAGGGCGCCGATGGCGAAGGCGCAGGCGAGGGTCTTGATCATCATAGGTCTCCTGAAAGAGGGGTTGTCGGGAGGAGACTCGACGAACGGGGTTCCCCCATCGCGGCCCGCGCCGAGGGTTGGCGCAACGACGGCGCGCAGGCAGAAAATTCCCAAGCCGCGCCGAATCCGCGCGCCGGGCGCAAGATGCTTGCGGCGCGGCGGCCCTTTCGTTAGACAGCGCCCCATGCGCACGCGGCTCGACAGCCTGCTTCTTCTCTCGCTGGGGCTTAGCCGCCCCTGGGCGCCTCTCTAGGCACGCGCAGACTCGCGGCCGGGCGAACCAGGGGTTTTCCGCCTCCGCCCCATCGAACGAAACACCGCGAGACCGACATGACCGACCCCGTATCCAACGACGCCGCCGCTGTTGTCAGCGAGGCCCCGTCTGACGCCGCCCCGAATGACGCGGACCGCGTCATCATCTTCGACACCACCATGCGCGACGGCGAGCAGTCGCCCGGCGCGTCGATGAGCCACGACGAGAAGCTGGAACTGGCCAAGATCCTCGAAGACATGAAGGTCGACGTGATCGAGGCGGGCTTCCCGATCGCCTCCAACGGCGACTTCGA
>CBHTUE010000095.1:0-17421 GCA_966096115.1 uncultured Phenylobacterium sp. | reverse complement strand
CGCGAGCAGACGCTGAACCAGCTGCTGGTCGAGATGGACGGCTTCGAATCCAACGAAGGCATCATCCTGATCGCCGCCACCAACCGTCCCGACGTGCTGGACCCGGCGCTGCTGCGTCCGGGCCGCTTCGACCGCCAGGTCGTGGTGCCGAACCCCGACGTGAACGGCCGCGAGCGGATCCTGCGCGTGCACATGAAGAACGTGCCGCTGGCCGCCGACGTCGACGTGAAGGTCATCGCCCGCGGCACGCCCGGCTTCTCCGGCGCCGACCTAGCCAACCTGGTCAACGAAGCCGCCCTGATGGCCGCGCGCAAGAACCGCCGCATGGTCACCCAGCGCGACTTCGAGGACGCCAAGGACAAGGTCATGATGGGCGCCGAGCGCCGGTCGATGGTCATGACCGACGAGGAGAAGTCGAACACCGCCTATCACGAGGGCGGCCACGCCCTGGTGGCGATGACGGTGCCCTCGGCCGACCCGGTGCACAAGGCCACCATCATTCCGCGCGGCCGCGCCCTGGGCATGGTGATGCAGCTGCCGGAAGGCGACCGCTACTCGATCAACTTCGAGCAGATGACCTCGCGCCTGGCGATCATGATGGGCGGCCGGGTCGCCGAGGAGATCATCCTGGGCAAGGACAAGATCACCTCGGGCGCCTCCAGCGACATCCAGGCCGCGACCAGCCTGGCGCGCAACATGGTCACCCGCTGGGGCTATTCCGACCAGCTGGGCCTGGTCTCCTACGGCGACAACCAGGAAGAGGTGTTCCTGGGCCACTCGGTGAGCCGCACCCAGAATGTCTCGGAGGAGACCGCCAAGATCATCGACTCCGAAGTGAAGCGTCTGGTGCAGGGCGGCTACGACGAGGCCAAGCGGATCCTGACCGAGCGGATCGACGATCTGCACACGCTGGCCAAGGCGCTGCTGGAGTACGAGACCCTGAGCGGCGACGAGATCGTCAACGCGCTGAAGGGCGTGCCCCCGAACCGCGACGAGAGCGACACCAAGCGGCCCACCGGCCCGTCGGTGGCGGTCCCGATCTCCCCCCGCCCGAGCGCCGAGCCGGCGTAAACGGCGGATACAGACTGAGAGTTGAGAGGGCGGTCGCTGAGCAGCGGCCGCCCTTTTTCTTTGCCCTCCCCTTCTGGGGAGGGACAGACCGCGAAGCGGTCAGGGTGGGGAAGTCACGACCGGGCGTAGGCGTACCAGAACGAGCCCCGACAATCCCCGATCTCAGAATTCCTCGCCCACACGTCCCCACCCTGCTCGCCTGCGGCGAGCTGTCCCTCCCCAGAAGGGGAGGGCGACGACGCCGAGCTTGACCTTTGCCGTGTTTGTGCGATTGTATGAGTGTATGCATACACAGGCTCAATCATTGATCGCCGGTCTGGCCCTCTCCGGGGGCGGCGTGCCGATCTATGTGCAGTTGCGCGACCAGATCCTGCGGGCGCTGGGCGAGGGGCGGCTGAAGCCGGGCGACCAGATGCCGACGATGCGGCAGGTGGCCGTGAGCCTGAAGATCGACCTGAACACCGCGCGCCGGGCCTACGACGAGCTCGAGGCGATGGGCGCTATCCGGCTGGAGCGCGGCCGCGGCAGCTTCGTCGCCCAGCCGCCGGACCCGCCGGACGCGCAACAACACGACCGCACCCTGGAGGACGTCGCCCGCCAGGCGATCGGCCTGGCCCAGGCGCGCGGCATCCAACCCCTTGCCCTGGCGCAGCGTATCGCCGCGCTGGCGCAGACTTCGGAGGAGACCCTCGATGGGTAGAACCACAGGTGCGAGCCCCCTCGCGGTCTTGCTCAGCATCGTCACGGTGCTGGCCGCCACCGCCGCCATCTGGTGGGGGAAATCAGCCGGCGGCGGCGCGTTCGGCTACGCGCTGGGCGTCGTCCTGGTGCTCGTTTCGGCGTTGATCCCGGTCTCGCTGCGGATGGCCAACCAGTGGGAGCGGGCCGTCGTCCTGCGCCTGGGCCGCCTGCACGCCATTCGCGGCCCGGGGCTGTTCGTGATCATCCCGTTCATCGACCAGGTCTCGTCTTGGCTCGACCAGCGGATCCAGACCACCGAGTTCAACGCCGAGCAGGCGCTCAGCAAAGACACCGTGCCGGTGGACGTGGACGCCGTGGTGTTCTGGCAGATCCACGATCCCGAGCGCGCGGCCCTGGAGATCACCGACTACCGCCAGGCGATCAGCCGGGTGGCGCAGACCAGCCTGCGCGAGATGGTCGGCTCGTCGCTGCTGTCGACCCTGCTCAGCGACCGGAAGAAGGGCGATGAGCTGCTGCGCGAGGAGATCGGCCGCAAGACCTCGGAGTGGGGCGTCACCGCCATGTCGGTGGAGATCCGCGACATCAGCGTGCCGGACGCCCTGCAGGACGCCATGAGCCGCGAGGCCCAGGCGCAGCGCGAGGCGGCCGCGCGGGTGCACCTGGGCGACGCCGAGCTGCTGGTGGCGCAGAAGTTCGTCGACGCGGCAGAGATCTACGGCCGCAGCCCGGCGGCGCTGCAGCTGCGCGCCATGAACATCATCTACGAGACCACCAAGGAGCGCGGGGCGACCATCCTGATGCCCACGGCCATGGTGGACGCCATGAACCCCGCCGCCCTGATCGCGGCGGTGGGCAAAGCCCGCTGAGCGGGGGAGAGGAGCGACGATGATCAAGCAGACCTTGATGCTGGCGGCGCTGATGGCCGCCACGGCCGGAACCGCCGCCCTGGCGCAGGACGCCACCGGCGACTGGATCGGCACGGTGAAGACCCCGGGCGCCGAGCTGACCATCACGATGCACGTCAAGGCCGGCGCAAACGGCGCTCTGGAGGGCTATGCCGGCAGCCCGGACCAGACGCCCACGCCGCTGCCGATGAGCGACATCGTGGTCAAGGATGGCACCCTCACCTTCGCCGTGCCGATCGTGCAGGGCAGCTATTCCGGCAAGTGGGATGCGTCGAAGGCCGCCTGGGTCGGGACGTTCAGCCAGGCCGGCTTCGACATGCCGCTCAGCCTGGCCCACGGCACGGTCGGGCCGCGCCCGACGGTGGCGGGGCTGGACGGCGAATGGACCGGCGTGCTGGAGGTCCCGCAGGGCGACCTGCACCTCGTGCTGAAGGTGAAGACCGACGCGGGCGGCACGCTGGCGATGTTCTCGTCGCCCGACCAGAGCCCGGGCGCCATGGCCGCCGCGATCACCCACGTGGGCGACACGGTGACGTTCCAGCTGAAGGGCCTGGGCGGCTTCGACGGCAAGTTGTCGGCCGACGGCAAGACCATCGACGGCAACTGGCGCCAGGGCGGCAGCTCCCTGCCGCTGACGATGAAGAAGGGCGGCTAAGCGGCTCCTGCGCTCCTCCTCCGTAGGGGGAGGGTCGGCGCGTCAACCCACCACGATCCACCCGGCATCGAGGTCGGCCAGGGTGACGCCCGCCAGCACCATCCTCGCCCCGCCGGTGATCTCGATGACGGTGTCGGCGCCCCGCTGGCTGGCCGTGTAGGGGCTTCCGGGGTCGAGCTGCACCCGGTCGCCCTGGGCGCGGTTGAAGTCGGTGACCAGGTCCAGGCCGGCGGCCCCGAAGCTGTGGAAGATGTCAGCCCCCGCGCCGCCGGTCATGGTGTCGTCGCCCAGGTCTCCGGAGACGAAGTCGGCGCCGTCGCCTCCCAGGACCACGTCGTTCCCCTGGCCGCCGCGCACCGTGTCGGCGCCGTCCCCGCCGTCGCAGGTGTCGTCGCCCAGGTTGCCGTAGATCAGGTCGGCGCCGTCGTCGCCGGCCAGCCGGTCGTGGTCCTTACCGCCCACGACCCAGTCGTCGCCGGGGCCGCCCGAGGCGGTGTCGTCGCCCATGTTGCCGTTGATGTCGTCGAAGCCCACGCCGCCCCAGATGCGGTCGTTCCCTTCGTCGCCGCGCAGGTAGTCCTGGCCGTCGCCGGCGGCGGGCCCGAAGTCCAGGCGGTGGATATCGCCGTCCTGGCCGATCGCGTACAGCCGCCCGCGGCCGTCGACCCCGAACGAGGTCACGCCGTCCAGGTCGCCGCCCTGGACCACGATCTGGCCGTTGCGGTTCAGGAAGTCCTGCGACAGGCCGCCGACCACGCCGGTGGTCCAGAGGTTGCCGGAGACGAAATCGGCGAAGACGTAGAGCCCCTGGGCGCCGCCCGGACCGTGGTAGACGTAGCCGCCGGTCACCGCCGCCCCGCGATAGAGCGGCGTGGTGCGATCATAGTCCAGGATCGGCTGGGTGAAGTCCGGGCTGAGCGGCCCTTTCAGCTCCGCGAACCCCTCGCGCAGCGGCCAGCCGAAGTTGAGCCCGGAGACGCCGGCGGGGACGTAGTCGACCTCCTCACGTGCGTTGGCGCCCACGTCGCCGATGTAGAGGTCGCCGGTGGCGGTGTCGAAGCTGGGCCGCCAGGGGTTGCGCAGGCCCATCAGCCAGATCTCGTCCAGCCCCGCCTTGCCGACGAACGGGTTGCCCGCCGGGATGGCGTAGTTGCGCAAGGGATCCAGCGGGAAGTCGTCGCCGCGCACGTCGATGCGCAGGATCTTGCCCAGCAGGTTGTCGGTCTGCTGGGCGTTCATCAGGATGCCGGTCTCGGCGGAGTGCCCGTCGCCCGAGGCGACGTAGAGCATACCGTCCGGCCCGAAGCTCATCCAGCCGCCGACGTGATTGCCCGAGCCGTTCCGCGGAATGGTCAGGATCAGGTCCAGCTGGGCGCCTGCGTGGTTGCGGTCGAGCGTCGAGTACTCCTGCACCTCGGTGTCGCCGGCCGGGTTGGTCAGGTAGACGTAGAACTTGCCGGTGGCCTGGTAGTTGGGGTCGAACGCCAGGCCCAGCAGGCCCTGTTCGAAGCCCGTCGCCAGGCTGCCGTTGGGCAGGTCGAAGAAGGGATCGGCCTGCAAGCTGTTACTGACTGTGTCGAAGATGCGGATCCGGCCGGTGTGCTGTTCGACGATGAACAGGCGGTCCGGGTCGCCCGGCGCCGAGACGGCGAACAGCGGGCCGGAGAGGCCGGACGCCACGCGCACCGCGGTGATGGTCCCGCTGCCGGCCTGCGTGTCCTCGACCCCGAAGCCGTAGATCACATCGTCGCCGGCGCCGCCGAACAGGCTGTCTGATCCGTCGCGGCCGGACAGGGTATCGGCCCCGACCGCTCCGGTCAGGCTGTCGCGGGCGCCCCCGCCGTCGATCTGTGCCATGCGGGCCCCCCAACGCGGGCCCAACAGACCCTGCCGCGCGGCCACCATAGGCTGCGATCGCGCGGCAGGTCAGCCCCCGGGGCGTCGGCCCCTCCGCATGCGCCGCTTCACGGGGAGCGTCGCCTGACAGTATGACGATGCGGAGGCCGCATGAGTTCCACCCGCATCCACCGTCCGCGCGTCATGGGGATCGTCAACGCGACGCCCGATAGCTTCTCCGACGGCGGCCGCCACCTGGCCCCCGAGGCGGCGCTGGCGCATGCGCGCCGGCTGATCGCGGAGGGCGCGGACATCCTGGACCTGGGCGCGGAATCCACGCGGCCGGGCGCCGAGCCGGTGGCCGCCGAGGTCGAGATCGAACGGCTGGTCCCGCTGATCGCGGCGATCCGCGCCGAGAGCGCGATCCCGATCTCGGTCGACACCATGAAGCCCGAGGTGGCGCGGGCGGCGGTGGCGGCGGGGGCGAAGATGTGGAACGACGTCTCGGCGCTGCGCCAGGCGCCGGACAGCGCCGCGATCGCCGCTGAGCTGGGCTGCGAGGTGGTGCTGATGCACATGCGCGGCGAACCGCGGACCATGCAGCACGAGCCGCACTACCTGGACGTGGTGGCGGAGGTGGCGGAGTTCCTGCTGCGTCGCGCCGAGGCGGCGATGGCGGCGGGCGTGGCGCGAGAGCGGATCTGGCTCGATCCCGGCGTCGGCTTCGGCAAGCACATGATCCGCCACAACCTGCCGCTGCTGGCCGGCCTGGACCGCATCGTGGCGCTGGGCTTCCCGGTGCTGCTGGGCGCCAGCCGCAAGAGCTTCATCGGCGCGCTCGACAACGGCGCTGGGCCTGACGACCGGCTGGGCGGCTCGATCGCCGCGGCCCTGGCCGGGGCGGCGGCGGGGGTGGCGATGGTACGCGTCCACGACGTGCGCGAGACGGTGCAGGCCCTGGCAGTGGACGCGGCGATCCGGGAGGCGGGGAACACCCCCTAGCCTCGTCATCCCCCGGCTTGTCCGGGGGACCCATACCTCTGCCGCACGTGAGAACGTGATCGCTCGCAGCGTCGACGCTCGCGGGCGTTTCCGATGGGTTCCGTGTGAATGGGTCCCCCGGACAAGCCGGGGGATGACGAGCGTTGGAGTTGGGGGTTAGGGCGCGCGGTCCTTGTAGGTCTGGTTCACCGCCTTCTCGCGGTCCAGCAGCGTGGCCCAGGACGTGCGGACGCCGTCGCAGGCGTCCACGATGGCCTGCAGATGGGCGTGCCAGCCGGCGGCGTTGCCGGCGCCTTGCGACAGCGTGAGGCCGCGTTCGGTGAGGGTGAGGCGGCAGCCGTCGCCGTCCGGCTCCAGCTCGAAAGTCACAGTGGACGTCGAGCCGTCCGGCTGTGGCCAGGTCCAGGTCAGCAGGCGCGGCGGCGCGTAGGCGGTGATCACGCCCTGGATCTTGAAGTGCACCTCCGGGAAGCGCAGGTGGATCGCGCCGCCCGGGCGCAGGTCCAGCGTCTCGACCTCAGCGAACCAGTCGGCGATGCGTTCGGGGACGGTCAGCGCCGCCCAGACCTTCTCGATCGGCCGGGCGTAGCGGCGGTGGAAGACGATCTCGACCGTCTCGCCGGTGCGGCGCAGGGCGCCGAGGTCTTCGGTCATCAAGCTCATCCCAGGGCCTCCATGATCGGCTTGTAGCGTTCGCCCATTTCGGTCTCGCGAGCCTGGCTCCACGGGGTGCGGATGCCCTCCGCCGCGCCGGGCAGGGCCTCGAAGAAGGTGTGCCAGCCGGCCACGGCCCCCAGGTACATCCTGGGCAGGTTGGTCTGGCTGAATCGCAGGCGGCAGCCGTCGCCGTCCGGCTCGAGGACGTAGCTGATCAGCGAGTCCGGGCTGTTGGGGTCGGTGGAGTCCGGCCACGTGTGGACCAGCCGCCGAGGCGGCCCCAGTTCGACGATCTTGCCGTCGATGGCGTCCATGCCCTCGAAGCAGATCCGGTAGAGGCCGCCGACGCGCAGGTCGATCTCGACCGGGGTGAACCAGTCGGCGATGCGCTCGGCCACGGTCAGGGCGGCCCAGACCTTCTCGATCGGCTTCTTCAGGCGGCGCTCGAAAACCACGTCATAGCGGCCGCCGCCGCGGTCGATCACCTGGCCGAGCTCGTCGCTGATCAGGGCCGCGAAGGGTCCGGGGGTCATTGGTCGCGCTCCAGGTGATCTTCGAGGGCGTTCAGCTTCTCGGCCCAGAACCGGCGGTGCGGCTGCAGCCAGGCGAAGCATTCGGCCATACCGCGCGGATCGAGCCGGTAGAGCCGGCGCTGGCCGTCGGCGCGGACCTGCACCAGGCCTGCCGCCTTCAGGACCTTGAGGTGCTTGGAGACGCCGGGCTGGCTGATGGCCAGGGCGTCCACGAGGTCCCCGGCCGGCCGCTCGCCCGCCATCAGAGCGTCGAGGATGCGGCGGCGGTTCGGCTCGGCGATGGCTTCGAAGGGGCTCACCTCTCGATATATTCACGTCTGGGAATATAACTCAATGCGTATTTTTGGGCGCCACGACGCGCGGGTGGTCCCGCCACGCCGGGAGGGTCGCCATGTAGGCCAGGGTCTCGCGCTCGGCGTCTTCGCGGGCGCCGCCCTTCTCGCGCAGCTGCCAGTCGACCATGCGGTCGAAGCGCTCGTCGAAGGCCTGCAGGGCGCCGGTCTCGTCGACGCAGTACTGGCAATACCGGCCGTTCTCGATTGGCATGCCGCAGCTCTCGCATTGGTGGGTCATGACGCGGGTCTCTCCGTCTTGAGGGTGGCGATGAGCTCGCCGAGCAGTTCGGCGAGCAGGGCCCGGCGTTCGGGCGGAAGCTGGTCGGCGGCGCGGCGCAGGTGGTCGCGGTCGAGGGCGTACATCTCCCGAGCCTGGGTCTCGCGGCCGTGGGCGGTCAGCCAGATCAGCGCGCGGCGGCCGTCGGCGGGATCGGGCTCGCGGCGGATGAGGTCCTTGGCGGCCAGGTGGTCGACCATCTCGCTCAACGTCGACGGCGCGCGGTCCAGGTGGCGGGACAGTTCGGTCAGCGTCATCGGCCCGGCCTCGGCCAGGTGCAGCAGGAAGGCGGAGGTCTCGCGGGTCAGCTGCTCGCGCTTGTCGCGCACCCGGCGCACGGCGTGCAGGTAGACGTCCTGGTGGGCCTGGGCGAAGCGGTCGGCGAAGGTCGTGGCGTCCATGGAGCGACGTTGGCGGCGATCCGATCCTTCGTAAATCCCGATGCATTTCGGCCGCGCTCAAGCTATCCGCAACGGATGAATCCGTTGGGCCGAGTCCTCATCATCGCCGGGTCCGACAGCGGAGGCGGCGCGGGGATCCAGGCCGACATCAAGACCGTGACCGCCCTCGGCGGCTATGCGGCCACGGCGATCACCGCGGTCACGGTGCAGAACACCCTGGGCGTCAGCGGCGTGCATCCGATCCCGCTGGACGTGATCGCCGCCCAGGCGCGCGCGGTGCTGGGCGACATCGGCGCCGACGCCATCAAGACCGGAATGCTGGGCGACGCCACGACGGTGGAACTGGTGGCAAAACTGCTCGACGAAGCGGCGGTCCCTGCGGTGGTCGACCCGGTCATGGTGGCCAAGGGCGGCGCCTCGCTGCTGGCGCAGGCGGCGGTAGCGGCGGTGCGCGACCTGTTGGTCCCCCGGGCGGCCCTGCTGACGCCCAACGCCCCGGAGGCCGAGGCGCTGACCGGCCTGACGGTGGCGACCACCGACGACCTGCGCCGCGCCGGCGAAGCGCTGCTGGCGGCGGGCGCCCGTGCGGTCCTGATGAAGGGCGGCCATGTGCCGGGCGATCGCGTCGTCGACGTCCTGATGACCCCGGGCGGCGAGACCGCCTTCGAGGGCGAGCGGATCGAGAGCCGCCACACCCACGGCACCGGCTGCACGCTGGCGTCCGCGTGCGCCGTGGGGCTAGGCCAGGGGCTACCGCTGGTGGAGGCTGTGGCGCGGGCCTGGGACTATGTCCACGAGGCGATCCTGCGCGCGCCGGGCTTCGGAGCGGGCCACGGGCCACTGGACCACGGCTGGCCGCTGCGGGGCCGGACGTGAGCGGGTTGGAGGGGCGGCTGGAGGCGATCGTGCGCCGGTCGGAGCCGCTGATGCACGTGCTCCGGACCCTGACGCGGTTGGACCTGCCCGACTGGCTGATCTTCTCCGGCGCGGTCTACCAGCGGGTGTTCAACGACCTGACCGGGCGGCCGCTGGACTACGGGATCAAGGACTATGACGTCGCCTACTTCGACAGCTCGGACACCTCCTACGAGGCCGAGGACGTGGTCATCCGCCACGTCGCTGCCGCCTTCGAGCCGCCGCTGCGCGACATGGTCGAGGTGCGTAACCAGGCCCGCGTGCACCTGTGGTTCGAGGGCCACTTCAACGAGCCCTACGCGCCGCTGGCGTCGAGCGCCGAGGCGCTGGGGCGGTTCGTGAGCCCGGTGTTCGCGGTCGCCGTGCGGCTGGACGCCGACGACCGGCTGACGATCCACGCGCCATTCGGCCTGGACGACCTGTTCGCCCTGCGTCTGCGGCCCAATCCGCACCGGATGAGCCCCAACTTCGGCAAGATCGCCGCCTCCGCCAAGGCCCGCTGGCCCGAAATCGATGTGATCGGCTAGCCCCACCAGAGCGACATAGGAGGGCGCCTGGGTCCGCCGCGCGGGAAGTGGCCCTTGCCGAGGGACGGGCGCGAACGCAAGTCCGGGGCCTACGCGCCTCAAGGAGCCTCCCATGCGCCAGTGGACCGTCGACGCCTTCGCCGACCAGCCCTTCCGCGGCAACCCCGCCTGCGTGACCGAGCCCGGTGCCGCCTGGCGCGACACGGCGTGGATGCAGGCGCTGGCGGCGGAGAACAACCAGGCGGAGACGGCGTTCCTGCTCCGCACCGAGGACCCGCGCCGGTTCGGCCTGCGATGGTTCACGCCGGCGGTGGAGGTGCCCCTGTGCGGCCACGCGACCCTGGCCTCCGCGCACGTCCTGTTCAGCGAACTGGGTGTCGCGTGTGAAGTGCTGACCTTCGACACCCAGTCCGGACCGCTGACCGTGCGCCGGGCGGGCGAGCGCTACGAGATGGACTTCCCGTCCCATCCGCCGAAGCCGACGGCGCTGGACGGTCTGGCCGAGGTGCTGGGCGCCGAACCCTCGGAGGTGTGGATCGGGCCCTATGTCGTCGCGGTGTTCGACGACGCGGCGACGGTGCGCGGGCTGGCCCCGGACCTGGCGGCGCTCAGCAAGATCGGCGAGGCGGCCGGCTGGGGCGTCGGCAATGTGGCGGTCGCCGCCCTGGCCGACGCCGGTGCGGACCACGACGTGGTCGCCCGCTTCTTCGCCCCGGGGTCCGGCATCCCGGAGGATCCGGCGACCGGGTCGCTGTACTGCATCCTGGCGCCAATGTTCGCCGAGCGGCTGGAGCGCGACACGATCCGGTTCCACCAGGCGTATCCGGGCCGGGGCGCCGAGGTGGAGGCCGTCGCGGCCGGGGAGCGGGTCAGGATCCGCGGCCGGGCGGTGACGGTGATCGAAAGCACGCTGCGCCTCTAATCCCCACGCGAAAGCGCCCCCGAAGCCGAAGCTCCGAGGGCGCCCTCTACTCACCGGCGGCGAGGCCGGTGGGGGCTAGCGGCGGTCGTAGTCGCGGTCACGGCCGTATCCATAGCCGTAGTCACGGTCGCGGCTTTCGCGCGCGACCCGCGCCTCCAGGCCGTCCAGCCGACGCGTGATCTGGATGCGTTCGCTCCGGGTCAGGCCATCGGGCTTCATGTGGGCCACCATGCTGGCGGCCAGGGCGTAGTCGTTGCGCAGGGCGGCAGCCTCGCGCTCGGTCAGGGTCCCGCGCCGCTGACCGACATAGATGCGGTTGCGGAGCTCGATCAGGCGCGCGTCGATCTGTGAACTACGGTCCCAACGATCGTATCCACGGTCGCGCTCATAGCGGGCCGGATCGCGGTCGCTGTTCCAGCGGTCGCCGTCCCGATCCTGCTCGTAGCGCGACTGATGGTCATAGCCGTAGGCTTGGCGGTCGGAGCCGTAGGATTGGGCGGCGGCAGGCGCGGCGATGGCGGCCACGGCGGTGGCGGCGGCCAGGGCGGCGAAGAGGGTCTTGCGGGCGGTCATGGTCTTGTCTCCAGTCTTGGACCGGTGGGGGGAGACCGGCCTTCAATGACGTGAAGAGACCACAACGCGTGTGACGCGGTTCTGAGCCGTGCTGTTGGGTGAGGTTCACCTACGTGACCTGAAAGTCACGCTGCGGGGCGGCCCTCAGGCGGCGGCGCCGGCTCCGGCCTGGGCGGGCGAGACGCCGTCGGTGGCGGCGGCCTGGAGGACCGCGGAGATCGCGTCGTACAGCTTGGCGATCTCGATCGGCTTGGCCACGTGGGCGTCCATGCCGACCGCCAGATACTCCTCGACCTGGTGGGTGAGCGCGTTGGCGGTGAGCGCGATGATCGGAGTGCGGCGGCGCGTGGCGGTCTTCTCGGCCTCGCGGATGGCGGCGGCGGCGCTGATCCCGTCCATCACCGGCATCTGGATATCCATCAGGATCAGGTCATAGGCGCCCGTGCGCCAAGCCTCCACGGCCTCCTTGCCGTCCGGCACGATGTGGACGTCGATGCCCAGCGAGCCCAGGACGGCGGCCAGCACCTGCTGGTTGGTCGGGTTGTCCTCAGCGGCCAGGATGCGCAGGTCGCCGTCGTCGTTGGGCTGGGCCGCGTCGGCGGCGACCGCCGCGACGGCGGCGCCGCGCTTCAGGGGGAGTTCCACGGTAAAGGTCGAGCCGTGGCCCTCTCGGCTTTCCACGTCGATCGAGCCGCCCATCATCTGGGTCAGCTCGCGGCAGATGGCCAGGCCAAGACCGGTGCCGCCGAAGCGGCGGGTGGCGGAGTTGTCGGCCTGGGTGAACTTCTCGAACAGGCTGGGCAGCTTTTCGGGCGCGATGCCGACGCCGGTGTCGCTGACCACGATGCGGAGCGCGCCGGACGGGCCCAGGTCGACCTTGCCGGTGACCGAACCCTGCGGGGTGAACTTGACGGCGTTCGACAGCAGGTTGCCGACGATCTGGCGCAGGCGGTCGGCGTCGCCGCGCCACCAGCCGCTGGCGGCCTCGGAGACCTCCAGGCCGAACTGCAGACCCTTGGCCTGGGCCATGACCTCGTAGGCGTCGCGGGCCTGGCCGGCCACGTCGGCGACGTCGAAGTCGTCCTCGAACAGACTGAGCTTGCCGGCCTCGATCTTCGACAGGTCGAGCACGTCGTTCAGCACCGCCAGCAAGAGGCCGCCCGAGCGGCGGATCACGTCCAGGCGGTCGCGTTGCACCGGCGCCAGGTCGCCCAGGGCCATCACCTCGGCCATGGCCAGCACACCGTTCAGCGGGGTGCGGATCTCGTGGCTCATGTTGGCCAGGAACTGGGTCTTCAGCACATTGGCGGCGTTGGCGGCGTCGCGGGCCGCCTCCAGTTCGCGCATGGCGGCCTTCAGGTCGTCCTCCCGCTCGGCCAGCTTGGCCAGCAGGTGGTTGAAGCTTTCGGTCAGGCTCTGGAACAGCTCGTCGGAGGCGTCGACGGCGATCGGCGTGAAGCTGCCGCCGGCGGCGACGTCGTGCATAGCGTTGGACAGGCTCTGCACCGGCTGGATCACCCGGTGCGCCATGCTGCGAGCCAGGAATAGGGCCACGCCCACGCCGCCGAACAGCAGCACGAAGGTCAGTGCGATGAACTGGGGCAGCATCGGCGCCAGCGACGGTTGCGCCACGGTCATGGTGAAACGGCCGACCTCGCGGCCGTCCAGCATCACCGGGTGTTGGATGGTCTCGATCGGGGCGTCGGTGGCGGGCTTGCCGCCGAATCCGGCGAGTTCGCGGCCCGCGGCGTCGGTGACGCTGGCGGACACCACTTCCTTGCTGGCGCGCACGGCGCCGATCGCCTGGCTCAGATGGATCCGCTGGTCGGGCGCCATCGACGGCCCGGCCATCTGGGCGGCGACCTCGGCCAGCCCCTCGTGGAAGCGGTGCGACTGGGTGCGGGCCACGGCCCACTGCTGCAGCATGAAGGTCAGGCAGGCGGCGAGCAGCACGACGACGGTCGTGATCAGGCCGACACCAGCCACGCGCGCGTGGAAGGTCGCGGTGGGCGCACGAGCGTCACCACCCTGCGGCGAGGCGTCCTCCGGCTTGTCCCCCAGGAACTTCATGCTCGGGTTTCTAGCCCGGCAAATGTGAATCCTTCGCTTCCGTCGCCCGGCTTGCAACTCAGCGTAGTCCGGCTTCACTGTGGCATCGACGCCACGCTACAACCTGCCGCAGGTAAAAATTATGGTTAACAACCGCTGAATCCATTGCGTGCAGGGTAACCTCTGCTTTACCTTAACGGGTGTCGGGTAACTTCAAGGGGTGTTTCCAAATGGAAAAGGCGTTCGTGGCCCAGCGCGTGGCCAAGAAGCTGTTCACGACCGAGGCCGCGGTTGACGGCGCTCTGGTCGAGGCGACCGAGCTGATGAGCGAAATGCTCAAGGCTCGCCAAGACGTCCACGTCTCCATGGTCTTCGCCGACGACGTTCAGGTGAAGATGATGGACGCGATGAAGGCTCTCAGCGAGGCGCGCACCGCGATGGTCGCCGTCCACAACGAGCTCAACGAAGCCAAGCTGCGCCTGGGCGTTCGCACCAAGATGAGCGGCGAAGACAAGCCGCCGGAAGCCGTCGTGCGCACCGAAACCACGCTCCGCGGCGTCGGCTGATTTGCCGATCGGTCGGTTGCCCGACGGATCATTGCAATAGATTAACTGGTTGGGCGCCTCTAATCCGCATTAGGGGCGCTTAATCATGCCAGACCTGTCAGTCCGCCTGTTGATCAACCTGTTCTCCATCGCCGGCGCGCTGTTCGCGCTTTGGAAGGGGGGACGGGCCGAGCGCACCGCCGCGGCGATCGTGATCGCCAACGCGCTGCTGGGCGAAGCGATCCACTGGCTGCTGCCGGCCAGCGAGAGCGTGATCCGACTGCTGAACGACGGCCTGACCGCCCTGGCCCTGCTGGCGGTGACCCTGCGCTACGGCGCCTTGTGGATGGGCGGCGTGATGCTGTTCTTCGCGGCGCAGTTCTCGCTCCACTCCTACTACCTGGTGACGAACCACCCGATGGATCGGCTGCACGCGCTGATCAACAACATCGACTGGAGCGCGATCACCTGGTGCCTGATCATCGGCACGGCGGTCGCCTGGCGGGGGCGCGAGCGTCGCGCGAAGGCGGCCAAGGCGGCGGCAGAGGCCACGGCCTAGAGTCACCAGATGGGCGCCTCAGCGCCGAGCCTCGCCCAGACCATCGACCTGACATCGGCGCTCTGCTGTCTGTTCGCCTGCTGGAGAGGCGGCGCGGGAGAACGGGCGGCGGCGGCTGCGGTCCTGGCCAACCTGTTGATCGGCCAGGTGGTCCACCATATCGCGCCGCACCTCGACGAACCCCTCCGAGTGGCCAATGACGGCCTGACGGCGCTGGTGCTGCTGGCGATCACAGTGCGCTTCGCCGCGCCGTGGATGGGCGTGGTCATGCTGTTCTATGCGGCGCAGTTCTCGATGCACGCCGCCTATCTGGTGCTCGAGCACAAGGGCGACTACCTGCACGCTCTCATCAACAACCTCGACTTCATCGGCATCAACCTGTGCCTGGTGATCGGGACGGTCGTGGCGTGGCGCAGGCGCCGGCCGCGCCGCCCGGCCGCCCCGGCGACCTAGCCGCCGATGATGCCAACCTCCCTGATCGTCCAGCTTCTCTACCTGTGGACGTTCCTGGCCTGCGCGCTGGCCGCCTGGAAGGGCGGGCCGGCGGAACGGCTGGGCGCGGCTGTCGTCTTCCTGGCGACCGCCGGGCCGCCGGTGGTGCGGGCGACCGCGCCGGCCGGACTGTCGGCCCTAGTCGACCTGACCGCCGACGGCCTGGTGGGCATCGCGTTCCTGCTGCTGACGCTGCGCTACGGCCGCGCCTGGCTGGGCGTCACCATGCTGCTCTTCGCCGCGCAGTTCGCGCTGCATTCCTTCTATGCGGTGACGGAGCGGCCGTCCGACCTGCTGCACGCGCGGATCAACAACATGGTGTTCCTGGGTGTGAGCCTGTGCCTATGGGTCGGCGCGCTGCTGGCCTGGCGTCGGCGACGCCGCGCCGCGGCCACCCGGACCTGATCCGAATCGTCGCAGGCGCCGCCAGCGGCGCCTGCGCCCCAGGTCCTCTTAAGGCCTCGTTGAGAATCTTTTTGTTGCGCCGCGGCGCAAACCCGGGCCTTTGGCGCGCGGGCCACGCCCTCCCAACGGGGCGCTGCTCATCTGTAAGGATGGGAGACATCGCTATGACGACCACGCCGAAGCCGGCCATGCGCCCGGCTCGTCCCGAATTTTCATCCGGCCCGTGCGCCAAGCGCCCCGGATGGACCCCAGAGAACCTCAGCTCCGCCGTATTGGGCCGGTCGCACCGGTCCAAGCTGGGCAAGGCGCGCCTCAAGCAGGCGATCGACCTCACCCGCGAGGTACTGGAGGTTCCCGACGACTTCCTGGTGGGCATCGTCCCCGGCTCCGACACCGGCGCCGTGGAGATGGCCATGTGGTCGATGCTGGGCCCCAAGCCCGTGCAGCTGCTGGCCTTCGAGAGCTTCGGCAAGGACTGGGTCACCGACGTGGTGAAGCAGCTCAAGCTGGACGCCGAGGTGCTGGATGCGCCCTACGGCCAGCTGCCGGACCTGGCCAAGGTGCGCCCCGACGCGGACCTGGTGTTCACCTGGAACGGCACCACCTCCGGCGTCCGCGTGCCGAACGGCGATTTCATCTCGGCGGACCGCACCGGCATCACCATCTGCGACGCCACCTCGGCGGCGTTCGCGCAGCCGCTGGACTGGGCAAAGCTCGATGCGGTGACCTTCTCCTGGCAGAAGGCGCTCGGCGGCGAGGCCGCGCACGGGGTGCTGATCCTGTCGCCGCGCGCGGTGGCCCGGCTCGAGAGCTACAGCCCACCGTGGCCGATGCCGAAGCTGTTCCGCATGACGAAGGGCGGCAAGGTCAACGCCGAGATCTTCGAGGGCGCCACGATCAACACGCCGTCGATGCTGTGCGTCGAGGACTACCTCGACACGCTGAACTGGGCGGCGAAGATCGGCGGCCTGCCCGAACTGCGCCGGCGCGCCGACGCCAACCTGGCGGTGCTGGAAGCCTGGACGCAGCGCGCGCCCTGGGCCGCCTTCCTGGCTGAGGACATCGAGACGCGCTCCAACACCTCGGTCTGCCTGAAGGTGATCGACAGCCGCGTGACGTCGCTCTCCGACGACGCCCAGGCCGACTTCGCCAAGAAGCTGGCCTCGGTGCTGGAAAAGGAAGGCGTGGCGTTGGACATCGGCGGCTACCGCGACGCCCCTCCGGGCCTGCGGATCTGGTGTGGCGCCACGGTGGAGACGTCCGACGTGGACGCGCTCACGCCCTGGCTCGACTGGGCCTTCGCCTCCGTCATCGCCGAACTCGAAGCCGCGTAAACGCGACCCTCTTCGTACACGTCTGAAACGCGTCCTCCTGGCCCGGCCGGGAGGACTCCGCCCAAGGAAACCACCCATGCCCCGCGTGCTCATCGCTGACAGCCTCAGCCCCGCCGCCGTCGACATCTTCCGCCAGCGCGGCGTCGACACCGACATCAAGACCGGCCTTTCCAAGGACGAGCTGATCGCCGTGATCGGCGACTACGACGGCCTGGTCGTCCGTTCGGACACCAAGCCCAACAAGGACGTCATCGCCGCCGCCAAGAAGCTGAAGGTGATCGGCCGCGCCGGCATCGGCGTCGACAACATCGACATCCCGGCCGCCACCGCTGCCGGCGTGGTGGTGATGAACACGCCCTTCGGCAACTCGATCACCACCGCCGAGCATGCCATCGCGATGATGTTCGCCCTGGCCCGCCAGATGCCCGCCGCCGACACCTCCACCCAGGCCGGCAAGTGGGAGAAGAGCCGGTTCATGGGCGTCGAGCTCTATTCGAAGACCCTGGGCCTGATCGGCGCCGGCAACATCGGCGGCATCGTGGCCGACCGGGCGCTGGGTCTGAAGATGAAGGTGGTCGCCTACGACCCCTTCCTGTCGCCCGAGCGGGCCGTGGAGATGGGCGTCGAGAAGGTGGAGCTGGACGAGCTCCTGGCCCGCGCCGACTTCATCACCCTGCACACGCCGTTGACCGACAAGACCCGCAACATCCTGTCGGCCGAGAACCT
>CBHTUE010000094.1:0-17533 GCA_966096115.1 uncultured Phenylobacterium sp. | reverse complement strand
TGTTGTGTTTGCGTTGCGGGGGGGGGGGGGGGGGGGGGGGGCCCCCCCGCGGGGGGCGGGGGGCGCTCCGCTCAGAACTTGGTGCGCCACACGGCTCCGACCGCCGTGGAGGACCCCCTCAGTCGGCATTCGCCGACAGCTCCCCCAACGGGGGAGCAACGGGTCCGTGCCTACTTCAGCACCCCGTCGAACAGCGCCACCAGCTCGCGCCAGTGGCGCTCGGCGCCGTCCTTGTTGTAGACGGCCATGTCGGTGGGCACCCAGCCGTGCCTGCAGCCCTTCCAGATGCCGACCTCGGCGTCGACGTGGGCGTCCTTCAGCGCGGCGGCCAGGCGGTCCTTCTGGGCCTCGTCGAAGCCCGAGTCCTCCTCGGCGCCCGCCACCAGCACCTTGGCGCGGATGTTGGAGGCCAGCCTGTGCGGGCTCTTCTCGTCGTCGGTGGCCATGTTGCCGCCGTGGAAGCTGGCCATGGCCGCGATCCGCTCCGGGAAGGTCCCGGCGGCCCGAAGCGCGATGCCGCCGCCCATGCAGTAGCCGGTGATGCCGACCTTCTCGCCCTTCACCTGCGGCTGCTTTTCCAGCCAGTCCAGGCAGGCCTTCACGTCCGTCATCTGCCGCCCGGCGCCGGTGGAGCCGCGCAGCTTCTGGAACTGCGCCACCGCCGCGGGATCGCCCGCCCGCGCGGCCTTGATGTCCGGCGGATCGTAGGGTCCGGCGCGCCAGAACATGTCCGGCAGGATCACGTAGTAGCCCGCCTGCGCCAGCCGCTCGCCCATCTCGAACATCGCCGGCCGGATCGCCGGTGCGTCCATCACCAGGATCGCCCCCGGCCAGGGGCCGGAGCCCTGGTCGGGCGTGAACACGAACGCCCGTGCGTCGCCGTCGTCGGTGGGCAGGGTGATGTCGGTCTTCATGGCGCGCCTCCCGCCTTCGGCCGCCAGTCGAACGCCAGGAGCAGGGTCCGCTGGTTGCTCGAGAAATTGTCGTCCGAGATCAGGTAGAAGCGCACGCTGCCGTCCGGCCGGGGCAGGGCGGCGACGCCTTCGAAGTTGTCCACCGTGGCCGGCCGCGCGATCGTCAGCACGTCCAGCTCCCGGCCCATCCGATCGGCGACCTGCAGGTGGGTGGTCACGCCGGCCAGCGGGTTGAAGTCGCGGAACAGGAAGACCCAGCGTCCGCCGGGCAGGGCCCGGGCGGAGACCAGCTTGCCGTACTCGGCGCGGCCGGCCGTGAGGTAGGGCACGCAGGCCTCGCCCAGCCGGCAGGTCCAGGTCTCCCGCGTGTCTTCCCGGCCCACGAGGTAGGCCGGCCCGCCCGCCTGCGGGTCGATCGCCATCGCCTCCATCCCGTCGTTGACGGGGAAGGGCGCGTCGGGCTTGGGAACCGCGTGCGGGACGCCGCCGCCGGCCGGGTACAGCCAGATCCGGTGGTCGTCCTCGAAGCCGATCATCAGGTCGCCGTTGGGCCACAGCGCCAGGCTTTCGGAATCGGAGTCGCGCTTGGCCCCGCTGACCTGGCCGCCGGTCAGGTCGCCCAGCATCGCGCTGGTGAAGTCCTGCGCGCCCGCCAGCCGGCCCTCGGCGTCCAGCACGATCCGGCCATGCACCAGCTGGCCCTCGTCGCTCACCGCCAGCAGCGCGCCGCCCGGCTGGATGTCCAGGTCCGAGAGCCCGCCGAAATGGGCCGGCTTCGCCGCCGACAACTCCAGCCCGCCCGCGTAGAGGAACGTCCCGACGTTGACCGGCGGCTCGCTGCCCGCTGGCCACTGGCCCACCGGCCTGGCGGTGACCGCCACGGCGACGGGCGGCTCCGGCGCGGCCTTCGACGGAGCGCAGGCGACGAGCGCCAGCGCGGCCGCGAGGCCCGCCAGCAGCCTCAAGCGGTCGCCCTCCGCACTTCCTTGAAGCTCGAGCGGCGCATCGGGCCTTGTGGGCCCTGGGTGTTGGGCGGCGGCTGCAGCAGGTTGGCGTTCTTGCGCGTCACCCGGCGGACCTCCTCGTCGAACAGGTCGGCCAGCTGCTCGACCATGGCGCCGGCCAGTTGCTCGACGTCCACGATGGTCACGGCGTTGCGGTAGTACCGCGTCACGTCGTGGCCGATGCCGATCGCGATCAGTTGCACCGGGCTCTTGCCCTCGATCTCGGTGATCACCTCGCGCAGGTGGCGCTCCAGGTAGTGGCCGGAGTTCACGCTGAGCGTCGAGTCGTCCACCGGGGCCCCGTCGGAGATCACCAGCAGGATGCGCCGCGCCTCCGGCCGGCCGATCAGGCGGTGGTGCGCCCACATCAGCGCCTCGCCGTCGATGTTCTCCTTGAGCAGCCCCTCGCGCATCATCAGGCCGAGGTTCCGCCGCGCGCGCCGCCAGGGGGCATCGGCGGCCTTGTAGATGATGTGGCGCAGGTCGTTGAGCCGCCCAGGCTGGGCCGGCTTGCCGGCCTTCAGCCAGTCCTCGCGGCTGGATCCGCCCTTCCAGGCCCGGGTGGTGAAGCCCAGGATCTCGGTCTTCACCCCGCACCGCTCCAGCGTGCGCGCCAGGATGTCGGCGCAGACCGCCGCCACCATGATCGGCCGGCCGCGCATGGAGCCCGAGTTGTCGATCAGGATGGTGACCACCGTGTCGCGGAACTCGGTGTCCTCCTCCTCCTTGAAGGCCAGCGACGCCGTCGGATCGGTGATCACCCGCGTCAGGCGCGCGGTGTCGAGGATCCCTTCCTCCAGGTCGAAGCTCCACGACCGGTTCTGCTGCGCCAGCAGCTTGCGCTGCAGGCGATTTGCGAGACGGGACACCACGTTGGACACCGACGCCAGCTGCTGGTCCAGGTAGGCGCGCAGCCGGGTCAGCTCCTCGGGATCGCAAAGCTCCTCCGCCGCCACAACCTCGTCGTGGCTGGTGGTGAAGACCTTGTAGGTGATCGCGCGGTTGTCCCCCGACGGGTCCGGCCGCGCCGGCTGCTCGCCGTCGCCCATCTCCGGCGGTTCTTCGGCGTCGGCGTCGGGGTCCTGTTCGGACTCCGTCATCTGGGCGTCGGCGTCGTCGGCGTCGCGGGCGCTCGACTCGTCGTCGTCCATCGCCGACTGCTGGGGCGACTGGCTCTCGCCGTCGCCGTCCTCGTCGCTGTCCGAGGCCTCGGGCTCGCCCTCCTCGCCGCCGTCGTCGCTGTCGTCGGGCTGGTCCGGGGCGTCCGACAGGTCGTCGCCCATCTCCAGATCGCGGATGATGGTGCGCGAGATGCGGGCGAAGGCCTTCTGGTCCTCCACCGCACCGGTCAGGCGGTCCAGGTCGGCGCCGGCCTTGGCCTCGACCTCGGCGCGGAACATCTCGACCAGGGCGCGCGCCATCGGCGGCGGCGGCTCGCCGGTCAGGCGTTCGCGCACGATCAAGCTCACCACCTCGGCCATCGGCGGGGCGGCCATCGCCTCGGTCTCGTTGAACACCCGGCGCGCCCAGGCGTGGTCCATCACCGTGCGCAGGTTCTCGCGCACGCCGCCCATGGCGTTGGCGCCGATCGCCTCGATGCGCGCCTGTTCGAGGGCGTCATAGATCGGCTGGCCGGCGCCTGACTGCGGCCGGGTCTTGGCGTGGGCGGCCGGGTCGTGGTGGGCGACCCGCAGCGCCATCTGGTCGGCCAGCCCGCGGATGCGCGAGGCGTCGGCCGGCGTCAGGTCGCGCGGCGGGTGGGGCAGGACGGCGCGGTTGCCGGAAAGCTGCGGACCCTCGCCCGAATAGACGATCTCCAGGTCCGGCGTTTCGGCGAGCGATCGCGCGGCGTGCGCCAGCGCGCGCTTGAAGGGCTCGAGGGGGCTTTCCGGGTTCTTCGCCATGTCAGGGGAGGACATAGCCCGCTGGGCGGCGGCTGCGAACACCGAATCGCATCGGCGGGAACGGCCTCGCTTGATCGGCGTTTCCACGGCCTAGGTTCAAGTCTGAGGAGACCGACATGCTCAAGTGGGCCCTGATCTTCGCCATCGTCGCCGTCATCGCCGGCGCGCTCGGCTTCGGCGGCATCGCCGGCGCCGCCGCGGGCGTCGCCAAGCTGCTGTTCCTGGTCGCCGTGGTCGGCTTCCTGATCTTCGTCGCCCTCGGCGTGTTTGCGGGCAAGAAGCTCAGCGGGAACTAGCCTTCCTTTCCCACGAAGTGGGAGAGGGGGACCGTCGGCCGAGCGGAGCGAAGAGCCGATGGTGGAGAGGGCGAGCCACACCCATAATGCTCAACGCCCCGTCAGCTGAGCTCAGCTGACGAATCACCATTCTCGGAGTCCGAGGCTTTCCCTCTCCACCGCTCGCTCTTCGGCGAGCGGTCCCCCTCTCCCACGCAAGCGCGGGAAAGGAAGGGCGGCGCCCTCACTTCCGCGCCAGGTACGCTTTCGACTCCGCGCCCACCACGTCCACCAGGTTGCCCATGGCGATGTTGGCGTCGATGAGGTGCAGGCCCCAGTCGGCGCTGACCTGGCCGTCCGGGCCACGCACGTCGCCGGGGATGTCGTCGGTGCGTGGATCGGCCGGATCGGCGTTCACGTGGGCTTCCAGGTAGTTGAAGCCGTTCTTCGAGACGCACTGGCCGCTCAGCAGGCCCGGGACCGAGACGAACGGGGTAGTCGGGTTCGGCTTGCCCTTCACCCACGGCGGGTTGGGCGCCGCGGAGCTCGCGATCTGCGCCGCGGCGTTTGACAGGTAGGCGTGGAACTCGCCCTTGCCGCCGGCGAGGTTGGCCGGGTTGACGCACACCGCCTCCATCGCCGGGTTCTGCACCCGGCCGAAGCGGCTGTTGGCCGGCGGCGGGACGGTGTCGCGGAACGTGCCGTAGGCGATCACGCAGCCCACCTGGTTGGCCGACTTGCAGGTCGGGATCGCCTTGAAGGTCCCGGTGTCCTTGCCCTTGTCGACGCCCAGCGACGTGCCCATCAGGATCGCAGAGACCAGCTGCTTCTGCACCGGCTTGCCGTCCACCTCGGCGGCGATCATCCGGGTCAGCACGCCTGAACCCTGCGAGTGGCCGATCAGCACCACGCCGCGGCCCTTGTTCTCGTGGGCCAGGTAGTAGTTCCAGGCGTCGACCACGTCGTTGTAGCCGACCAGCCGCACCGCCGGATCGGTCGACCCGGGCAGGGGCTTGCCGGTGATCCCGGCCCTGAGCGCCGTCAGGGTGAACTGGCGGTACAGCGGCGCATAGATCCGGCACTTCGACCCGAACCGCGCCAGCTGCGCGCGCACCACGTTGGTCTCCTCGGCGTTGGCCGTCATGTCGGAGACCACGCCCGGGTCGTTGGACACGGTCGGATAGACGTAGAAGCAGTCGATCGGCGCCTTCGGATCGGCCTTGAACGCCTCCTTGGCCATCGAACCGTCGGCCTTGATCACCGTCGTGGTCATGTCCACCGCGCAGGCGTCGCCGGCCTTGCCCGGCCAGCACACCCAGGCCTCCGGCTTGGCGTAGTCGTTCTTGGCCATCTGCGCCTGGGCGCCCCAGGCCGACAGGCCCACGGACGCGCCGAACGCCACGGCCACCAGAGCTTTTCCGAGCATCACTTTCCTTCCCGAACGCCGTCTCGTTTTCGAAACTTGCGTACGATCATCGCGTGCGTCCGCGGGGTCGTCCAGCACCCTTCAAGACAGGCGCGATTCAGGTGCTAATGCGCGCACAAGATGTCGGGGGAAGGCGCGCCATGGCGACGGAGATTCAAGCCAGCTGGCCGACGCGGATCTGGGCCGCGATCGGAGGCGGGCTCGTGGCCTTCGTGGGCGCCGTGCTGCTGCTGGGCGGCGGCTACCTGATCTGGCTGGAAGGCTCGCCGTACTACCTGCTGGCGGGCGCCGCGATCGTCGCCGTCGGCGTGCTGCTGGTGCGCCGCCATCCTGCAGCAGGGCTGGTGTACGCCGGCGTGCTGGCCGCGACGCTGGCCTGGGCCTACTGGGAATCGGGCCTGGTGTTCTGGCCGCTGCTGCCGCGCCTGTTCGCCCCGGCGGTGCTGGGCCTCTTCATCCTGCTGGTAATCCCGTCCGGCCCCAAGGGCCGCCTGCGCAGCCAGTCGGCCATGGCGGTCGGCGCCGCCTCGGTGGCCTGCCTCTGCGTCCTGGGCGCGACGATCCCCGCCACCCTGACCTGGGGCCAGGCCGACGCGGACGCGCCGGTGCAGGCCCAGGGCGTCGCCCCCGCCTCCAAGCAGGTCGCCGACTGGCGCTACTACGGCCGCGACCCGGGCGGCACGCGCTACGCCCCGATCGACCAGATCAACCGCGAGAACGTCGACGACCTGAAGGTCGCCTGGACCTTCCGCACCGGCGAGAAGCCGAACCGCGGATCGCAGGACCAGAACACCCCGCTGCAGGTGGGCGACACCGTCTATGTCTGCACGCCCACCAACGTGGTGATCGCGATGGACGCCGACACCGGCAAGGAGAAGTGGCGCCACGACCCGCACGTGAAGCCGTTCTTCTGGAACCGCTGTCGCGGCGTCGGCTACTGGGACGCCGCCGATCCCAAGCTGCCCACGCCGGCTCCGGCCGGCATCGTCGCCGCGGCGAAGCCTGCGGCGGCCAAGCCTGCCGCCCCCAAGCCGCAGCCGAAGCCCGAGGCCACCGCCGTGGCCGCCGCCGCGCCCGGCCCCGCGCCGCCGGCCTGCAAGCGCCGGATCATCTCCTCGACCATCAACGCCCAGCTGTTCGCGCTGGACGCCGACACCGGCCGCCGCTGCCCCGGCTTCGGCAAGGACGGGGTGGTCGACCTCTCGGTCGGCATCGGCCCGATCAAGCGCGGCTTCTACTTCCAGACCTCGATGCCGACCGTGGTGGGCGACCGCATCCTCATCGGCGGCTGGGTGGCCGACAACCAGGAGCTGGCCGAGCCCTCCGGCGTGGTCCGCGCCTTCGACGTGGTCACCGGCGAACTGGTGTGGGCCTGGGACCTGGGCGACCCGACGATCACCAAGCTTCCGCCCCCCGGCCAGACCTATACGCGGGGCACGCCCAACGTCTGGTCGACGCCCGCCTTCGATCCGGCCCTGGGCCTGGTCTATCTGCCGATCGGCAACGCCACGCCCGACTACTGGGGCTCGCACCGCTCCAAGCAGTCGGAGGTCTACTCGTCCTCGGTCGTGGCCCTCGAGATCGCGACCGGCCGTGAGCGCTGGCGCTTCCAGACCACGCACCACGACCTCTGGGACTATGACGTCCCGTCCCAGCCGATGCTGATCGATTTCCCCGTGAAGGGCGGCACGGCCCCGGCCCTGGTCCAGCTCACCAAGCGCGGCCAGATCTTCGTGCTGGACCGCCGCACCGGCACGCCGCTCAGCCGCGTGATCGAGTCCACCGTGCCCAGCGGCACCCAGAAGGGCGAGTGGACGTCGCGCACCCAGCCCTATTCGGTGGACATGCCGTCCATCGGCGCCGACCACCTGGACGAGAAGATGATGTGGGGCGCGACCCCGCTGGACCAGCTCTACTGCCGGATCCGGTTCAAGAGCCTGCGCTACGACGGCGACTTCACCCCGCCCGGCAGCATGAAGCATCCCAGCCTGCAGTACCCCGGCAACGGGGGCGGCATGAACTGGGGGTCCGGGACCTATGACCCCCGCCGTGGCCTGCTGATCTTCAGCGACATCCGCATGCCACAGAGCGTGGCGCTGGAGCCGACCAAGGAGCCCGCCCTGGCGCTCTCCCGGTCCAGGGACCGGCCGGCGATCAGCCTGAAGGCGGTGTCCTACAAGAGCCATAACCAGTGGCTGCTCAGCCCGCTGTTCGCCCCCTGCCTGCAGCCGCCGCACGGCATGCTGACGGCCGTCGACCTGAAGAGCCGCCAGATCGTCTGGCAGGTGCCCACCGGGACCGCCGAGGCGCAGGCTCCGCTCGGCCTGGAGTCGCACCTGCCGATCCCGATCGGCACGCTGGGCATCGGCGGCACGATCACCACCGCCGGCGGCGTCAGCTTCCGCGCCGCCACCACCGACGCCTACCTGCGCGCCTACGACAACGCCACCGGCAAGGAACTGTGGAAGGGACCCCTGCCGATCCAGGTGGCCGGCACGCCGATGACCTACGTCTCGCCCAGGACCGGCAAGCAGTACGTCGTCGTCACCGCCGGCGGCGCGTCGCAGAGCCCGGCCAAGGGCGACTACGTGATCGCCTACGCGCTGCCGTAGGGGGCCGTCACTTCCCGTCCACCGTAAACGCCAGCAGCACGTTGTTGGCGCCGGCGCTGCCATTGTAGCCGGTGTGCATGAACATGCGGCCGCCGGCGATCGTGGGGCCGCCCATGTCCAGGTAGCCGCCCGGCGCGGCCTTCACGCCGTTGATGGTGTCGTGCGGGACGGTGGCGTCGAAGTCCCACAGCAGCTTCCCGTCCGCCGCATAGGCCCGCAGGTGGCCGTCCTGCGCGCCGGTGAACACCGCCCCCGGGATCGCCGTCGCCGCCGCTGAATAGCCCGGGCGGCAGGACCCCGACGGCACGTTGCAGGGACTGATCCGCGGCGCGTCGGCCCGCCACAGTTCCTTGCCCGTCGCGGCGTCCAACGCCACCAGCCCGGGCCGGCCCGCCCCACCGGCCCGGTCGGCCAGCGGCGCATAGACGATCCGGCCGTCGGTGGCGGTGGACCACTCCACCCCGCCAGCCGCCCCACCGATCCCCAGCTTCGGCGTCTGCCAGACCATCTTCCCGGTCGCGGGATCCATGGCGTAGACGATCGAGGACTTGTTGCCGGTGATCACCAGGGACCGCCCGTCCTTCAGGGTCACCAGGTTCGGCGACGACCCGAAGTCGTAGTCCGGACCCCGTTCGCCGAGGGGCCCGTTGACCGTGCCGGACACGAAGTTGTCCGCGGCCAGCACCTGGTGGGTCCAGCGGATGGCCCCGGTCTTCAGGTCCATCGCCAGCACCGCGTCGGACGCCGGGTGGTCGATCTCGGTGTAGCTGTCGCCGGTGGCCACGTAGAGCTGGCCGAGCCGGGCGTCGATGGTGGGCGCCGACCAGATCGCCCCGCCCGCCGGGCCGTACATATTGGTGCCGGGCGCGTTATTGGGGGTTGGGGGGGGCGTCGCGGGGCGGGGGCGTCGATGGTCGGCGCCGACCAGATCGCCCCGCCCGCCGGCCCGTACATCTGGGTCCCGGCCGCGTTCTTGCGGGTAGGCTGCGGCGTCGCCTCCAGGATGCGCCGGGTCCACAGGATCTTGCCGTCGGCGGCGTTCACCGCCACCACCGTTCCGATGAAGGTGCAGCAGCCGTAGGCGCCGACGTTGCCCTGGCTCTCCTCGGAGGCCGACAACGGAATGTACAACACGCCGTTGTACAACGTCGGTGACCCGGTGATCCGGCCGACGATGTGGTCGCCCACCTTGGTCGCCCACAGCTCGCGGCCCGAGCCGGCGTCCAGGGCGCGCATGACCATGCGGTCGTCGCCCAGGTAGATCGCCCAGCCGCTGGCCGCCTTCGGGTCCTTGCCCAGGCTCATGGTCGCCCGCGCCCCGCCGCGGAAGTCGTAGCGCCAGTGGACGCAGCCGCTGGCGCCGTCCAGCGCGTAGAGCTTGCCGGCCATCGAGGCCACGAACACCCGGTCGCCGAAGATCACCGGCTGGCTGTTCTTGGTCCCCGGATAGCTGAACGCCCACTTCACCTTCAGCCGCGGGATGTCGGCCGCCGCGAAGCCCGGCTTCGGCTGGTAGCGGCTGTTGGCCACGTCGCGGCCCCACCCATTCCACTGCGGGCCGTTGGGCTGCAGGGCCCCGTGCGTCGCGCAGACGTTGGGGTCCGGGCCCTGGGCGGTCTGCGGCGTGGGCGACTTGCCGGTCAGGAAACGGACGACGCCGTAGATCTCCGCCGGGGTCATCGCGTCGCCCATCGGCTTCATCGCCCCGATGGTCAGGGCGTCGTAGACCTCTTCCGGCGAGCGGGCCCGCAGCTGCGCCCGGTCCGGCGCCCGCTCGATCGCCGGTTCGTGGCAGGACGCGCACCGCGCCTTGAAGATCGGCTCGCCGCTGATCGGATAGAGCCCGGCGGAGTTCTCCGGCGGCGTCACATAGCCAGGCTTCGGGACCGGCCGCGCCGGCGGTTGCGCCAGCGCCCACGAGGCGACAAGCACCGGCGCAAGCGCCCACAGGACGGCGAAGCGGCGCGCCCAACCCATCTTCGTTCCCCCGGCCTCGCGGTCTTCCGCGTTGGAAACTACGGTATGGCGTTTGCGCGCCGGCGCAAGCCTTTCCCCGCCGAGGGGGCCGACCGATCGCCGAAGCGCCGCCGCGCTTCCGCTGGGGCAGGGATTGCGGTGGCGGCGCCATCGGTGGGAACCTGCGCGCCCCAGCCCACCGGAGCCGCCGGCATGACCGCCTCGCTCACCTCGGCCTCCAGACCTGACGCCGGCCGGCCGGCCGTGCCGCCGCCCACCCGCGACCTGGCCCAGGGCCTTGCCAACATCGCCGAGTACGGCCTGACCATCGTGCCCGACGTGCTGACCGGCGACCAACTGGCCCGCGCCCGCGACGCCCTCTACCGCGCCGCCGCCTCCGACCGGGCCCGCCGGCGCGAGCAGAAGTTCGGCCTGGACTACGCGCACGACGACACCAACCAGCGGGTCTGGAACGTGCTGAGCCGTGATCCCGTCTTCGAGGACCTGGCCTTCCACGCCACGGCGGTCGACTATGTGAAGCAGGTGCTGGGCTGGCCCGCGCTGCTGGGCAACATCTCCGCCAACATCACCGGGCCCGGCGGCGGCGAGATGGTCCTGCACGCCGACCAGATCTTCGTGCCCGAGCCGTGGGCCGCCCAGCCCCAGGGCCTCAACGTCGCCTGGTGCCTGGACGACTTCACCGAGGCCAACGGCGCCACCCGCTTCGTCCCCGGCAGCCACAAGCTGAACCGCGCGCCGCGCCCGGGCGAGGCGCCGCCCACCGTGCCCATGGAGGCCCCGGCCGGGTCCGCTGTGGTGTTCGAAAGCCGCGTCTGGCACCAGACCGGCCACAACCGCACGGCCGACGAACAGCGCGCCGGGGTCTTCGCCTGGTACACGAAGCCGATCTACCGCACGCAGGAGAACTGGTTCCTGTCGCTGCGCCCCGAGGTCCGCCAGTTCGCCAGCGACGACGCCCTGGTCCTGCTCGGCTACAAGACCGCCGGCCTGGGCCTGGTCAACGGCGCATCGCCGGCCTGAGCTGGAACGTAGGGACACACACCACTTCCGGCTCAAGACAGGGCAGCTTCCCGGGCGGTGGCCCGGAAGTGGTGTGTGTCCCTACTTTCGTGGCGGGGCGGCAGTCAGCGCGTACGGACAACCGTGTGGGACCCGGGCTCATTGGCGGCGGCGCCCGGCGCGGCGGCCAAGGCGCCCATCTGGAGCACCGTCAGCAGGATCGACAGGACGGCGGCGGCGTTCACGGCGAGGGACGGCATGCGGGGCTCCCGGATTGCGAGGGTCGGCCGGAGCGGGGGATCGCTCCGGCCGCGCCATCTCAGTCGTTGGACTCGGTCTTGGCCGGCGTGCTGCAGGCGCAGGTCTCGCCGCACTGGCAGTTGGGGCCGCAGCCGCAGTTGCAGGGTTCGCAAGCGCAGGGTTGGCAGGGACAGGTGTTCGGCATGTCAGGCTCCTCGCGTCCGGAAGTGGACATGCCGGGAACCTAGGCCGCGAGCGCTATGGCGGAAATGTCATTAGTATCGCAAATTATGCCATGACCCACGCGCCTCACCGCCCCCGCCAGATCGCGCTCATCGGCTATCACGGCGCCCAGTCGCTCGACCTCGCCGGGCCGTTCGAGGTGTTCTCGATGGCCAACAACTACAGCGGCGCGAAGGTCTACGATGTCCTGCTGGCTTCCCCGGACGGCGGCGAGATCCGCGGCAATTCCGGGCTGACGCTCAGCGGCGCCACGGCGCTCCGCGACCTGCCGCCGAACCTTGACACCCTGCTGGTCGCCGGTGGCGATGAGGCGGGCCTGCGGTCCATGGACGACCCCGCCGTGCTCAGCTGGCTGCGGGCGCGCCGAGACGACACCCGGCGGATCGGCAGCGTCTGCTCCGGCGCCTTCGTGCTGGCCGCGGCCGGACTGCTGGACGGCCGGCGCGCCACCACCCACTGGGGCTCCTGCGAGGCGATGCGGACGTTCCGGCCGGCCGTGCGCCTGGAGCCCGACGCCATCTTCGTCGCCGACCCGCCGATCTACACCTCGGCCGGGATCACCGCCGGCATCGACCTGTGCCTGTCCTTCGTGGAGGCCGACTGCAGTCCGCAGATCGCGCTCGCCGTCGCGCGCAACCTGGTTCTGTTCATGCGGCGTCCGGGCGGCCAGACGCAGTATAGCGCCGGACTCAATGTCCAGGCCGCCGCCTCGCCGAAGCTGCGCCGCCTGATCAGCGAGGTCACCGCCGATCCGGTCGGCGACCTGAGCCTGCCGGCCCTGGCCGACCGCGCCGGCATGTCCGAGCGCACCTTCTTCCGCACGTTCCAGCGCGAGGCCGGACTCACGCCTGCCGGCTTCGTCGAAGCGGCCCGCGTCGACCGCGCCAAGGCGTTCCTGGAAGCGTCCGACTGGCCGCTGGCCCGCATCGCCGAACGCGCCGGCTTCGGCAGCCTCGCGGCCCTGCACCGTGCGTTCCAGAAGCGGGTAGGGGCCACACCCGGAGAATACCGCGACAGGTTTGGCCGATATCGCCTCGGGGCCCCGTCGTCCTAGACCGTCGGGGGCAGGGTGATCGGATCGGGCGCCTGGCTGGCCGGCCAGGGCGCGTTGCCGGCCATGATCTCGGCCACCGACGCCTCCCAGTGCGCCTTGCCGAACGCCTTGTAGGTCTGGAACGGGTTGCAGTACTCGCGCATCCGGAAGGCCTGACCGTCCTTCGTCGTGACCATCGAGAAGTAGCGCTGGGTGTAGGCCCCGGCGCCGTCCGCGGTCGGCCCGCCGCCATGGCTCTCGATGATCACGGTGTCCGGGTCGCTGGTCGGATAGGCGCCCACCAGCGTCGTCGAGAACCTGGGCACCACACTCAGCAGCAGCTCGAAGAACCGTCCCGTCGCGGCGCGCCCGATCACCTGGATCGGCCGTTCGAACGTCGGCCCCTCCCAGATCGCGTCCGGATGCAGCGCCGCGGCCCAGATCGCCCGCTGTTCCTCCAGCGTCGTCAGCTTGCCGCCGAACGCGTCGGTGATCGTCTTGCGCGCCATGTCGTCTCCGTTCAGTGCGCCGTGGCGCGCAGTACGGAGCCCGCCCGCGAACCGGTGAGCTCGTCGTCGCGGATGTTGACCTGGCCGTTGACGATCGTCGCGCGGTAGCCGCGCGCCCGCAGCGAGAACCGCGGCGCGCCGTTCGGGAAGTCGTGCACGATCTCCGGCCGCAGGGTGGTCAGGCGCGCATAGTCGATGACGTTCACGTCGGCCCGCTTGCCCGGCTTCAGCTCACCGCGATCGGCCAGCCCCATCACCCGCGCCGGACCGGCGGTCATCCTGTGGATCGCCTCGCCCAGGGAATAGAGCCCCTTGCCGCGCACCCAGTGCGACAGCAGGAACGTGCCCCAGTCGGCGTCCATCACCTGGGAGACGTGGGCGCCGGCGTCGCCGAGGCCGGGATAGACCTTCGGGTTGGCCAGCAGGTCCGCGACCTCGTCCAGATTGCGCGCGAACATGCGCTGGCTGAACAGCGCCTTGCCGTCCGTCTCGCGCGACAGGCGCAGGAACAGCTCCACGAAGGTCTCGCCGGTGGCGGCGACCAGCTGGGCGACGCTGGACGTCGTGGTCTGGGTGTAGTTCGGGGTCTCGCTCTCGCCCAGGTAGTAGACGTCGTTCAGGTCGAACCGCAGCTTCCGCTCGCCCTCTTCGATGAGGATCGCGGCGGTCTCCGGATCGCGGATCGCCGCCAGCCGTTCGTCGAAGCTGACGCGGCGCAGGCGCCGCCAGGTGTCGCCGCTGAACGGCAGCCCACCCTGCAGGCCGAACATGAAGCCCGTGCCCCGCGTCTGGGCGATGGCGGTGACGTCGCGGCCCTCGCAGAGCGCGTCCAGCGCCTCGGAGGTCTTGCGGCCCGCGCCGGCTTCAGCGCCCGTGCCCAGGCTGAACAGGATCCGCACCCCCGTCTCGTCGGCGATGCGGCGCATCTCCGCGTGCGGCGCGGCGACGAACTGCATGATCCCGCCGCGCGCGGCGACCGCGTGGGCGATGGCGACCAACTCCTCGACCGGCGCGAAGGTGCCGGGGATGGCGCGGCCGTCGGGCGCCTTGTGGAGCGCCAGCCGGTTGACCGAGAAGCCGAGCGCACCGCGGTCCATGGCCTCGCCGACGATGCGGGCCATCCGGGCGACCTCGTCCGCCGTCGCTTCCTCCGTGAACGAGCGCTCGCCCATCACGTACCAGCGCACGGCGCTGTGCCCGACCAGGCCGGCGACGTTGATGCCGGGCTTCAGGCCGTCCAGCGCGTCGAGGTAGCCGCCGAAGTCCTCCCAGGTCCAAGGCAGGCCGCCGAGGATGGCCTCACGGGGGATGTCCTCCACGGTCTCCATCATCGCGGCCAGGAACGGCCGGTCGGCGGGCTTGCAGGGCGCGAAGGTCACGCCGCAGTTGCCCATCAGCGCCGTGGTCACGCCGTGCCAGCTGACCGGGGTGAGATCGGGGTCCCAGCCGATCTGGGCGTCCAGGTGGGTGTGCAGGTCGATGAAGCCGGGCGTCACCAGGCAGCCCGTGGCGTCGATCTCCTCGGCGCCGCGTTCGGCGATGTCGCCGACCGCCGCGATCATGCCGTCGCGGATGGCCAGGTCGCCGCGCACGGCCTCCGCGCCCGTCCCGTCCACGATGCTCCCGCCGCGGATCACGATGTCATAGGTCATGTGGGCCTCCTGAAGCTGCTCTGCGGCGCCGGGATGATCGTCGTACGCCTCACGCTCGGGCAGGGAAGCAGATTCGACATGCGCCGGGAGGCACGTCCATAGCGCTCTCGCACATAGACAAGCTGGCTCGGGTGGTGCGGCGGAGCCGCCCGATCTAACCGCGGAGATCGCAAAGATCGCGCAGAGGTCGCAGAGACGCCGAGCTCTCTGCGTCCTCCGCGAAACCTCCGCGTTCTCTGCGGTTTCATACGGCCGCGCCGCTCGCGCCGCATATCTGATGGCCCTGCGGGCAGCCGGCCGCCGGCGCTGCGTTAGAAGTATTGATCAATATCAATGCGCGTTCATCTCGCATTCACGTCCGTCAGAACTGAACACGAGTTATCTTTATTGACGCAGAAGTGAACCAATACGCCGGTTACTCGTTCTGGCTTCAGGTCCAAAAGGGAATAGCCCTTCTTGGCAGGAGTCCCTCATGCGAATTCAAACCCTGGTTGCCGGCGTCTGCGCCGCGGCCCTTCTCCCCGCCGCCGCGATGGCGCAACAGACCTGCGAACAGCGCCAGGCGAACCGTGTCGCCGGCACCGTCGTCGGCGCCGGCGCCGGCGCCCGGCTGGGCACCGCGGGGGCCGGCCGCGGCGACCGCACCGAGGGCGCCGTGATCGGCGGCCTCGCCGGCGCGATCATCGGCAACCAGGTGTCGAAGGGCAGCAGCAGCCAGGGCGACTGCACCCGCGCCTACGGCTACTACGACAACAACGGCGCCTGGCACGCCAACGCCGTCGCGCGCAGCAACGCCTCCGGCTACTTCGACCGCAACGGCAATTGGGTCGACGGCGCGCCACTGGGCTACTACGCCCAGGACGGCCGCTGGGTGCAGGCCAACCAGGACGTCTCCGAGGCCGGCTACTACGACAACCGCGGCCTGTGGGTCCCGGCGTCGGCCGGCGGCTACTATGACGCCAACGGCCAGTTCGTCGCCGCCGCCGCGCCCGGCTACTACGACCGCTACGGCCGCTGGATCGCCGGCCCGGCGACCGGCCGCTACGACGCCGACGGGCGCTGGATGCCCGGCCAGGCCGGCGGCCGCCGCGACGCCAACGGCGTCTGGGTCCCCGATCCGCAGCCCGGCTACTACGCCAACGGCCGCTGGGTGCGCGGCGAGACCCGCGGCTACTACGACGCGCGAGGCCGCTGGATCAGCATGGACGGCCAGGTCCAGAACTCGAACTACCAGACCACCGACGACACGCGCAGCCTCGACGAGCGCATCGACCGCCTGGAAGAACGCATCCGCCGCGGGACCCAGAACGGCTCGATGACCCGCTCGGAGGCCTACAACGCCCAGCGCGCCCTGGACGCGCTGCGCCGCGACGAGGCCCTGCTCACCGACCGCGTCGAGCGCCTCGAACAGCAGGTCCGCGCCACCCGCCAGGACCGCCGCCCGTACTGACGCGCGACGGACTGACCCGCGACCCTTCCTCTCCCGCGCCAAGCGGGGGAGGAAGAGTGCCGCCGCATCGTTCGTAAGCCGGGGGCGGGGGCGATCCGCCGGTAGGCTGCTCGACTCCACCAGCAACGGACAGTCGGGACGTCCCGGGCGGAAGGAGACTTCCGAGCGCCAGCGCCGCCGCGCCTTCCCGTCAATCGGTCGGGAGGAGAATGGTCGGTGGTCCCCAGTCGGCTGGGTGCTTCAGGTAGAGCTTGTAGCTGCGACCCGGGCGAGTGAAGCGCCGCGCCGGACAAGTCGATCCGCGGCCCTGGCCGTCAACAACTCGGTAGTTGATGACGCTGCCGGCGGTGGCCCGGCCCTTCATCACCTCGACGACTCGGCCCGTGGCGACTCCCACCCTCAGGGACGGGGTTTCGGGGACGACGAGATAGTCCTCGGTCAACGCCTGCACCCTGACGACCAGGTCCGCTTCCCTGAAGGCCCGCCTCTCTCCCTGGGGCGTCACGATCTCCAGGCAGGCAAACGCAGGTGTCGCTGACAGCGTCGCGAGGACCGAGGCGAGGATAAGGACAGCGCGCATCGGCCGACCCTGCGACGCCCGAGGTTGACGTTACGCTAAGGGGGCGAAAGCGGCTCGCCCACCGAGCCCGACGTTCGATCGTCGGGCCCGTGGATCACCTCGGAGAGCCTCCCCCGGCCCGGCGCGCTTGAACCACGAAGACCACGAAGACCACGAAGACCACGAAGGGCGCCGGAGGGATTGGGCCGCTCCGGGTCGCAGGGACGCTTCGTGGTCTTCGTGGTCTTCGTGGTCAAAACGCCGGAAAACGCAGAGGATGCGGAAGGGGCCGGGGAGGCTGAGTCGCCCCGTGTCCTTCTGCGATCTCTGCGTTTTCTGCGGTTTTCTTCGCCTGCGGCGCCTAGGCGACGCGAACGCGGGCCGTCGATTCCGGGAGGTCCTGGCCGAAGGCGCGCTGGTAGAACTCGGCCACGGTGCCGCGTTCCAGTTCGTCGCACTTGTTCAGGAAGGTCATCCGGAACGCCAGGCCAATGTCGCCGCCGAAGATCTCGGCGTTCTGCGCCCAGGTGATCACCGTCCGCGGGCTCATGACCGTGGAGATGTCGCCGTTCATGAACGCGTTGCGGGTCATGTCGGCCACGCGGACCATGGCGTTGATCGTCCGCTTACCCTCGGCCGTCTGGTAGGACGGCGACTTGGCCAGCACGATCTCGGCCTCCACGTCGTGGCTGAGGTAGTTCAGCGTGGTGACGATCGACCAGCGGTCCATCTGGCC
>CBHTUE010000093.1:0-17580 GCA_966096115.1 uncultured Phenylobacterium sp. | reverse complement strand
CCGCGTTCTCCAGGCCCAGCTTGTCCAGGTCGGTGCGGTAGCTGGCGTTGACGTCAACGCCCTTCGTCCTCAGCGCGCCGGTGTTCAGCGTGGTGTCGGTGATGAAGCCCTGGTTCGAGAGCCAGAGCGAACCCTGCGCGTCGCGGTGCACCAGGTTGCAGAAGAACGGGTTCGAGGTCTGGATGCAGCGGTTGATGATGACGTCGGCGCCGATCCCGTTGATGTAGTCCTTCACCTTGATGTCGAAGTAGTCGGCCGAGATGTTGAAGCCCGGCAGGAACGTCGGCGTGGCCACGAAGCCGAACGACAGGGTGTCGGACTTTTCCGGATCCAGGTTCGGGTTGCCGCCGGTCAGACCGTTGTACTGGTTGGCCGGGTTCTTCTCGATGGCCAGGACCTGGGCCACGGTCAGGCCGAACAGGCTGGCGCATCGCGTCACCAGCGGGCTGCCGGGGGTCAGGCCGGCGCAGGGGTCTTGGGTGCCGTCGATGACCACGTTCTGCGGTGAGAACAGCTCCAGCACGTGCGGCGCACGCACCGCGCGCTGGTAGCTGCCGCGCAGGCGCAGGTCGTCGACGATCTGCCAGTCGCCCGCGATCTTGTAGGTGTCGGTCGTGCCCGCGCCCGACGAGTAGTCGGAGTAGCGGTACGCCAGCTCGATCTGGGCGCGCTTGATGAAGGGGCGGTCGGTGATGATCGGGATGCGCGCCTCGGCGAAGCCTTCATAGACGTCGTAGCTGCCGTTGACCGGCGGCGCCGCGCCCGCCGAGCCGTTCAGCGCGCCGGAGGCCGATACGAAGTCGGAGGCCGAGTCGAGCTGCTCTCGCCGGTACTCGGCGCCGAACGAGATGCCGACGCCGTCGTCCGCCCAGGGACTCTTGATCCCGTAGTCGGTGAGGTTGCCGCCGATGTTGAAGTTCACCACCCGCTCGAACAGGTTGCCGTTCGAGGTGGACGGGGTCTCCAGATAGTCCAGCTGCGCGCGGTTCACCTGGCCCAGCTGGAAGATGTTGTAGGGGACGCAGGCCGGGTCCGACCCGTTGACCTTGGAGACGCAGGTCGGGACGCCGCCCACGTTCACGACGTTGAGCGCGTTGTTGATCGCGGTGGTGCGGAAGAAGCCGGTGTTGAGCGACTGGAACTCGACGCGCCCGTACTGCATCGACAAGTCGTAGTTCCAGTTGTCGTTCAGGTCGCCGCGCAGGCCGATCACGTAGCGGTACTGGGTGTGCTCGGTCCGGCTCTGGCGGCCGCCGCCTTCGATGTTCCGGCGGGCCACGGTGCCGGTGAAGGTGCCGGCCGGGTTGGTGGCGCAGGTGCCGCCGCCGCTGGCCGCGGTCGCCGCCAGCAGGCCGCGTTGCTGCGCCGACAGGAACGGGTTGGCGCAGTTGATCGAGAACGTGCCGGCGAAGATGCCGCCCGGCGCGATCTGGGCGGTGGAGACGTCATCCATGAACATCAGGTCGGCGTAGGCCGTGGCCCAGGGCTGGATCTCGTAGCTGGCGAAGGCGCCCATGACATAGCGGTCGTCGGGACGTTGGTAGTAGTTGGTCGGGCCGAAGTTGTAGAGATCGGCGCTCGTGCGGGTGCGGAACGTGTTGCCAGGGCCGGCCGGGTCGACGATGAAGCCGCCGACGCGGGCCGGGAAGGCCGTGCCGGATCCGCCGCAGGGCGCGGGCAGCGCCTGGGCGAACCCCGGCGAACCCGAGTTGAGCGTGCAGGCGCTGTAGTCGCGGTTGCCCTGCAGCACCGGCTCGACGTGGCGGTAGCCTGCGTAGGCGGTGACGTTGCCCTTGCCGTCCGGCGCGTTGACGCCGATCACCAGGGTCACTTCGGACTGCTCGCCGTCGCGCACGTTGTGCTTGGGCACGGTGTAGAACTGCGGCGCCGGCGACGTGGTCGCGGCCTTGCGGACGAATCCCTGGATCGCGTCGTTGTTGTTGTCGTGCTGGTAGATGCCGTACTGGGCATCGACGCGTACGCCTTCGAACTTCTTCTGCATGATGAAGTTGACGACGCCGGCCACGGCGTCGGCGCCGTAGACGGCCGAGGCGCCGCCCGTCAGCACGTCAACCCGCTGCACCAGGGCGCCGGGGATGAAGTTGAGGTCGGCGGAGAGCGCACCGCCTGCCGTGTTCGGCGTGCCGGGCATCAGCCGGCGGCCGTCGATCAGCACCAGGGTGCGGGTGGAGCCCAGGCCGCGCAGGTTGACGGTGGCGGTGCCGGTCGAGCCGTTGGAGAGCGCCGCGCCCTGGGCCGCGAAGGCCTGGGGCAGGGTGTTGATCATGTCTTCCACGCGGGTCACGCCCTGGGCGCGGAGTTCCTGCGCGCCGATGGCCGTCACGGGGCTGACGCTCTCGAGGTTCGGCGACGGAATCCGGGTGCCCGTGACCACCACCTCGGCGACTTCGTCGGTCGTCGCGGTCGCGGCGGCGGCCGCCATCGCCTGCGAGGCGAGGCCGAGCAGCGCTCCGGTCATGACTGTGGACGCCATCAAGCGCCGGCGAATTGATCTCTGCTGCAAGTCGGTCCCTCCAAGGCGTCCGCGGCGAGCGCGCGGGCGTGACGTCAACCGCGCGCGCGACAAGGGTCACGAGACGTCGATTGCTGATACCGAACGCTAGGGTTTGCAGGCCGGCCCGCTTAATGACTTTGGCTTGCCAGCAGAGGTGCGATCTTCAACTGACACGCGGCCGCGCCCTGCCGAAGGTCGAAAGCGCATAAGAGCTTTGGATCAAATATCAGATATATTTGGAAATTATTGCAGATATCGACATCAAAAATAGACCGCTTTCGCTCACGGTTCTTCTGAACTGGCGCGGATGTCGAAAATTCTTGATCGCCATTCTGGCAGATATGTGACGTTCGAGACACAGTGCATGTAGCGCATATCAAATATGCATACCCGCCCGTCACCGGAGACCGAAGTCACCAGTGTCACGATGACTGTCCAGGCCCGCGTCTTGGGGCCTGGCCTTGCGCCGGGCGGCGCGATTCGGTCCGGCGGTTAGACGGGACGCGGACCGATGGGGGCGACGAGCTTCAGGCGCGCCGTGCGATCCGGCCCGTCGTCGCGGTCGCGCGGCTCGACGGCGAACGTCCTCGGCCGCTCCGGCGGCACTGCGGCGTCGCCGGTCAGCTGTTCGACCACGGACATGACCGCCGCCCGCCGCGGTGCGCGCGGATTCCACAGCAGGTGGTAGCCTTCGTCGAGGGTCAGCTCCGCGGGCCCGACCCGGATCAGCTGACCGCTGGCCAGGTCGGCGCGCGCCAGGCTGCTGAGCGCCAGGCACACGCCGGCGCCGGCCTTGGCCGCCTCCATCGCCAGGCGCCAGTCGTCGACGACCAGGCCGATGCCGCCCGGCTCGCCCGGGGCGCGGACCTGGGCGCGCCACAGGCTCCAGGGATGCGCGACGTTCTCGATCAGCGGCAGGCTGTCGAGGTCCGGGAAGCCGGCGATCCCGGCCAGCCGCGGGGCGGCGACGGGGAACACGCTGTCCTTGGCCAGCAGCCGGTGCGCGAGCGCGGGCCAGGCGACGGGCCCACGCGCCACGACCAGGTCGGCGGCGCCGTCGACGAGAGCGCCCGGCAGCAGCGTCGTGCGGACCTCGCAGCGCTCCAGCAGGGCCGACGCGCTGAGGCGCGGCATCAGCACCTGGGACACGAAATCGAGCGGCGCGCCGATCACCACGCGCTCGGCGTCGTCGGGCGCCTCAGCCTCCCCGAAGGCGCCGGCCAGCAGCGCGAGCCCGGCCCGGATGCGCTGCGCCAGGTGAACGCCGCCCGGCGTGAGCGCCACGCGCCGGCCGCGCCGTTCGAACAGCCGTTCCCCGACCCGGCTCTCCAGCGCCCGGATCGCATGGCTGATGGCGCTCTGGGTCAGGTTCAGCTCGACGGCCGCCCGCGCGAAACTCTCGTAGCGGGCGGCGGCTTCGAAGGCGACGACGGTGCTGAACGAGGGGGGGCGGAACGGCACGGGACGATCTCTGCGTGAGGCTCACCACAGGTGTGAGCGGGCTTCCGGGCTGAGGTAGAGTTGGTCGCCGGGCTTCACGCCAAAGGCGTCGGCCCAGGCGGCGGCGTTGCGGACAAGGCCGGCCCGGCATTGCGGGGCGGCATGGCTGTCGGTCTCCACCTGCCGGCGCAGGGCGGCGTCCGACTGGGCCCGGCGCCACCGCTGTGCGAAGGCCACGAAGAAGCGCTGTTCGCCGGTGAGCCCGTCGCGGACGACGTCGGGCCGGCCGTGCAGGGACCTGAGATACGCATCGTGCGCAGCGGCCAGTCCGGCGAGGTCCGCCGCACTCTCGGCGAGCACCCGCGCGCCGTGCTGGCAGACGTCGGGCGCCGGGCAGCAGCCGTCCAGCTGTGCGGCCAGCGGCGCGGCGGCGGCGCGGAAGCGCTCCAGGTCCTGGGCGGTCCACCAGCGCTCCAGGTTGCCCTGCGCGTCGTAGTCCGCGCCCAGCTCGTCGAAGCTGTGGCTGATCTCGTGGGCGAGGCCGGCGCCGGCCGAGCCGTAGTTCGAGGCGGCGTCGCCAGCCCCGTCGAAAAACGGCGGCTGCAGCAGGCCTGCGGCGAACTGCATGGAGTTGGGGCTGATGTTGAGGATCGCGCCGACCATCTGGGGGTGGAGCGAACCGGCCCACTCGTCGGGGTCCACCGCCCGGCTCAGCTTGGCGATCTCGCGGCGGTAGGCGAAGGCCTCCGTCCGCTGGACGTTTCCGAAGGCGTCTCCACGGATGACGGCGAGGTCGCCGTAGTCCACCCAGGTCTCGGGATATCCCAGGCCGATCCTCAAGGCCGACAGCTTGACCAGGGCCCGGGCCTTGGTCTGAGGCGACATCCACGTCAGGCCGGCCAGTCGCGTGCGGTAGGCCGCCCGGATGTTCTCCACCATCGCCGTCGCCGCTGTCTTGGTCTCCGGACGGAAGTGGCTCGCCACGTAGAGCCGGCCGACGGCATCGCCGAGCGCCGCCTCGGTGGCCGCCACGGCGTCCTGCGCCGGGGCGGGCGGGGCGGCGGTCTTGCCGGCGAGCCGCGCGGCGAATTCGCGCTGCTCGTCGCCGACGGACTTCGGCAGCACGCCCGCATAGTGGGCGACCAGATGGGCGGCCAGGTAGTCCTTCCAGGCCTCGAGCGGCTGGTCGGCGACCAGCCGCGCGCCGCCGGTCACCGCCCGGGGCTGCCACACCACGAACCCGGCCGAGGGCGGCAGGCCGGCCGCGGCGAAGAAAGCGGGCCAGTCGAGCCCTGGCGCCCTGGCGGTGAAGTCGGCCGCGCGCCAGCTGTTGTCGGTCTTGGCCACGTCGTCGGTGTCGGCCCGGGATGCGTGGGTCGCGGCGATCGCGGTTTCGAGCTCCAGCACCCGCGCCGCGCGGACCTCGGCCTGATCGAGCCCGGCGGACCGTAGCAGGCTGGCGACATGCGCCCGATAGAGCGCCCGGCGCGCGACGCGCTCCGGCGTGGCGTCCAGGTAATCCTCCGCCTCCGGCAGCCCCAGGCCGCCCTGTACGACGTGAGCCTGGTAGTGGCGCGGGTCGTGGAACCCCTGGTGGATCCACACGCCCCACAGGCTTTCCGTCTGCCGGTTGGCGCCGTCGTCCAGGCGCATCGTGCGGCCGAGATAGGCCGCCAGCGCCGTGCGGTCGGTGATGGCGGCGATCGCGGCGAGGTCGGTGGCCAGTGGCGCCAGGCCCCGGGCCTCGATCGCGGCGCGGTCCAGCAGGCTGGCGTAGTAGTCGCCGACCTTGCGGACGATGGCCGAAGGGACTGCGCTGCCGGGGCGGGACGCCGGGTCGGCGGCCGCTTCGATCAGGGCGCGGACACGCTGGGCGTTCTGGGCGCGGAGCATCGAGGTGGTGTCGAGGCTCGCGCCGTCCGCGGGGGGCGGCGTCGCGCGAAGCCAGGCTGCGTTGGCGTAGCCATAGAAGTCGGCGGCGGGGACGATGGCGGGGTCGACGTCCGCCCACGTCCGGCCGTTGCCCACGGGCCCGCCGAGCGCCGGGCCGGCGAGCGTGGCCGCAATCGCGACCAGCGCCGCGTGAGCGAAGCGAGGGCTACGCATCGCCGCGCGCCTCCGTGAGCATGAGCTCCGCCGGGTCGCCGGGCGAGGCGAGCGCGGTGATCAACCAGTCGGTGTCGACTATCTCCGCGAACTCGTCCTGCAGGTCGCTGAGCGCGGCTTGGTGCACGTCCTCGGCAAGCCGCGTCCGGCCGTCCAGCGCGGCGCGGTCGAAGGTCGCCGTGGCGTCGGCGACGACGAAGGTGGCGAAGCCGAGGTTGCTGGCCATGCGCGCGGTGGTCGACACGCAGTGGTTCGTGGTCAGACCGACGATCGCCACCGCGCCCACGTCCATCGCGCGCAGGTCCGCCTCCAGCGGGGTGCCGATGAAGGCGCTGTTGACCGCCTTCCGATAGACGGCTTCGTGCGCCGCGGGCGCGGCCTCGGGCTTGGCGGCGTTGCCCGGCCGGCCGGCGCGCAGGCGTCCGGACGGCGCCTGGGAATCGTGGTGGACGTGGATGACCGGACGCCCTGCGGTCCGCCACGCCGCGATCAGGGCCGCGACGTTGGTCTCGGCGCGCGGGTTGTTCCGCGGCCCCCACGCCGGGTCGTCGAACCCGACCTGCATGTCGATCACGAGCAGGGCGATATCATCTCGGATAGGTCGCAAGCCGTCGGTCCTTCCTGGGGCGCTGCAACTTGATCCCGCGCCCCAGGGGGGCCAAAACGACGATGGAGGCATCGGAAAACCCGATGGGACGCGAATGAGCGATCTGGAGATCCGGCACTGCCGGGCGCTTCTGGCGGTGCATGCCAGCGGCGGCGTCGGCGCGGCTGCGCGGGCGATGGGGGTCGCCCAGTCCACCGTCTCCGAGACCCTGCTGTCCCTGGAACGGCTTCTGGGCGTGCCGGTCACCGTCCGCCGCACCGGCCGGGAGGCGACGCTGACCGCGGCGGCGGAGGCCTTGCTGCCCCATGCGCAATCGCTGGTCGCCGCCTCGGAGGCCGCAGTGGCCGCGGCCCGAAGCCGCGAGGCGCCGATCCGCCTCGGCACCGTCGAATCGATAAGCTCCTTCCTGTTGCCGGGGCCGCTGGGGGACTTCCGGGTTCTATGGCCTCACGTGGATGTGCGGATCACCATCGGCCTCTGCTCGGACCTGCGGCGGCGCGTCGGGGCGGCGGAACTGGACGCGGCCCTCACCATCGAAGGGGCGCGGCCCGGCCCCGGTCACGATCCGGCGGGCGACCTGTCGCCGGCGCCGATCCGCCTGGTGGTGTCGCCGGGCCATCGGCTGGCGCAGGACCTCGTCAGCCGCGACGACCTGGCGCTGCGCAGCTTCCTGCTGAGCGATCCGGAAGGCGCGTTCAACGACCTGCTAAAGGCCTGGCTGGGCCAGGCCGGTCACCAGGGGAAGCTGGACTCGGCGGGCAGCGTCGATGGGGTGAAGCGCGGCGTCATGCACAGCGACGCGATCGGCGTCCTGCCGGCCTACGCCGTGGCCCAGGAGCTTGAGGCCGGGTCGCTGGTGGCCCTGCGCATGAAGGATCCGCTGCCGTCGGTCGGCCTGCGGCTGACCACCCATAAGCCGGCCCTCGCCGGCTCGCCGCTGGGCGGCCTGATCGGCCGGATCCGCGAGGCCGTGCGCGGGGCCGAGGCCGGGGTCGCTCCGGCCGGGTGAGGCGTCAGCGATCCGGCGGCTGGCCGCGCATGGCGCGAAGCAGGTTGTCGCGCAGCTTGACCATCAGCTTCTGCACGACCGGGAAGTCGTCGCCGAGTCCGCTGGACACCCGCAGGCCGGCCTGCGGCGCGCGCGCCATCTCGCGCACTCGGCGGCCTTCCGGCGTGAGGCTGACGATGACCTGGCGCTCGTCCGCCGGGTCGCGGCGGCGGGTGACATAGCCGAGGCCTTCCAGCTTCTTGAGGATCGGCGTCATGGTGTTCGATTCCAGGAACAGCTTCTCGCCCAGGGCGCCCACGCTTTGGTGGTCCTCCTCGGACAGCGCCACGATGGCGATGAACTGCGTGTAGGACGTCAGCCCCAGCGATTCGATCAGCGGCTTGTACGCCCGGCCGAACGCCAGGTTGGCCGAATAAACGGCGAAGCACAGGAAGTCGTCGAGGCCGGGGGCCTTGGGGTCGGGCGCGGGCTGGGATGCGGCGGCGGGCATAGGATGTCTCGCGGGCTCGTGATCGTTCGCCACCTATATAAATCGCTACCGATGAAATCGGAAGGGCTTGACACGCAGATCGCGTTCCTTCATTTGCATCGATACCGAATAAATCGATATCGAGATAACTCACACACACGGAAGGAACCTCAGATGACCCAGACCCAGACCCTCGAACGGCCCGTCGCCGACGCTTCGGCCTTCGCCGGCGTCGACACCAAGCTCGAAGTGCTGCTGCTCCCCGTTTCCGACGTCGATCGCGCCGCTGACTTCTATCAACAGCTGGGTTGGCGCCTGGACGTGGACCACCGCGACGGCGACGCGCGCATCGTCCACTTCACGCCCCCAGGCTCGGCCGCCTCGGTCCTGTTCGGCACGGGCCTGTCGTCGTCGGCGCCGGGTTCGGCGCAGCTGACCTTCCTCGCGGTCTCCGACATCGTCGCGGCTCGCGCCGGATTGGTCGCCAGAGGCGTCGCCGTCAGCGAGGTCTTCCACGACCGGAACGGCGGCTACAGCTTCGGCGTCGAGAGCCGCGCCGCCGGCCTCGACCCGGACCGCCGCAGCTACGCCTCCTTCGCCACCTTCAGCGACCCGGACGGCAACAGCTGGCTGCTGCAGGAAGTGACCACCCGCTTTCCCGGCCGTATCGACTCCGGCGTCACCGGCTTCGTCTCCGTGGCCGACCTGGCGAGCGCCCTGCGCCGCGCGGCCGCCGCGCACGGCGAGCACGAGAAGCGCGCCGGCGGCGGCTACGACACCAACTGGCCCGACTGGTACGCCGCCCACCTGGCCGCCGAGCAATCCGGCGCGCCGCTCCCCGTCTAGCGCGTCAGCGGTCGCCTGACCCCGGGCTGCGTCCGCCTCCCAAACCCCATCTCAGACCCAAACTCCCAGGAGCCCCTCATGACCACGCTCATCCAGACTCTCGCCACCGCCGCTCTCGGAGCCGTCCTCGTGACCGCCGGTTCGGTTCAACCCGTCTTGGCCCAGCCCGCCGCCTCCGCTCAGGCCGCGACCCAGATCGCCACGTCGGCGTTCCTGCCCGTCGCCAACGAAGCTCCGCCGAAGCTGATCGTCGAACCCCCGATCCCGGCGCGGCTGGCGGCCGGCGCGGTGCTCATTCCGTATCGCACCGAGAACTTCCGCATCCTGCCGATCTTCGGCGTGGGCGCGCTCGACGTCTCCCCCCGCGCCGGCCACCTGCATGTCACCGTCGACGACCTGCCCTGGCATTGGGCCGACGCCAGCGATGATCAGACTCTGGTGATCGTCGGCATGCTGCCCGGACCGCACAAGATCCTGCTCGAGCTGGCCCGGCCCGACCACAGCGTCATCCTCGGCCAGACGGTGACCTTCGTCGTCCCCGCATCGGCCGGCGCCCCGCACGCCTATCACTAAGCCCCTTGGGACGAGGCCCCATGAGGTCTGAGCCGGGAAGGCGGTCCACCGACCGTCCGCCCGGCTCGCGCGCGTCGAGGTCGTCTTGCGACGCACCTGGCGAAGGTCTGGACGGTCGTAGCGTCAGGCGCCCAGGGTGGCCGCCAACAACGATACGGGAAACACCACCATGAGCGCCTTCAAGGACAACCTGCTGGCCGGCAAGACGGCCTTCATCGCCGGCGGAACGAGCGGCATCAACCTCGGCATCGCCCAGCGCTACGCTGAACTGGGCGCCAAGGTCGCTGTGGCCGGCCGGAATCCGGAGAAGGCGGCTGCGGCGGCGGCCTCGATCGGCCCCGACGCGCTGGGCCTGTCCTGCGACGTGCGCGACTACGCCCAGATCCGCGCGGCGCTGGAGGAGGCGACCGGCAAGCTCGGCAAGCTCGACATCGTGGTCTCTGGCGCGGCCGGCAACTTCGTGGCCCCGGCGCTGGGCATGTCGGCCAACGGCTTCCGCACCGTGGTGGACATCGACCTGAACGGCACCTTCAACGTCTTCCGCGCCAGCTACGACCTCCTGAACCTGCCGGGCGCCTCGCTGATCGCCATCACGGCGGGCCAGGCGGTGAACCCCTCGATGATGCAGGCCCACGTCTGCGCGGCGAAGGCGGGGATCAACCAGCTGATCCGCGTGCTGGCCATGGAGTGGGGGCCGGCCGGCGTGCGGGTGAACGGCATCTCGCCCGGCCCGATCGCCGGCACCGAGGGCATGGCGCGCCTGTCGCCGACGCCGGAGACCGACCGTGCGCTCGTCGCCCGCATCGCGCTGCGCCGTATGGGCGAGGTGGGCGAGGTGGCCGAGAGCGCGGTGTTCCTCGTCAGCGACAGCGCCCGCTACATCACCGGCACGATCCTGGACTGCGACGGCGGCTCGCAGCTGGGCGATGCCCGCGACCGCGACGTGGCCCGCGGCCTGGGCTGAGGAGAGACCTGATGAGCGACAACCTCTTCGACCTCACCGGCAAGGTCGCCCTGGTCACCGGCGGCAGCCGCGGCCTCGGCCTGCAGATGGTGCGCGCCTTCGCCAAGGCCGGCGCCGACGTGATCATCTCCAGCCGCAAGCTGGATGCCTGCGAAGCCGCAGCCGAGGAGGTCCGCGCCCTGGGCCGCCGCGCCCTGGCCCATGCCGCCCACGCCGCGCGCTGGGACGAGATCGACGGGCTGATCGAAGCCGCCTACGCCGAGTTCGGGCGCATCGACATCCTGGTGAACAACGCCGGAATGTCCCCCGCCGTCCCCAGCCACGAGGTCACCGAGCAGCTGTTCGACAGCGTGGTCGGCCTGAACTTCAAGGGCCCGTTCCGGCTGGCCAGCCAGGTGGCGCACCGGATGAACCAGGCCGACGGCGGGGTCATCATCAACATCTCCTCGTCCGGCGCGCTGATGCCGCTGCCGGCGGTCGTCCCCTATTCGGGGGCCAAGGCGGCGCTGAACGCCATGACCGTCTCCATGGCCCGCGAGTACGGGCCGAAGGTGCGGGTCAACACGATCTCGGCCGGGCCGTTCCTGACCGACATCGCCAAGGCCTGGACGCCGGAGGCCCGCGAGCACTCGAACAACGCGCTGGGCCGCCCCGGCCGGCCGGAGGAGATCGTCACCGCGGCCCTGTTCCTGGCCAGCCCGGCGTCGAGCTTCACGACCGGCGCGATCGTGCGGGTGGACGGGGGGCAATAGGGCTCAGGGCGCCTTCAGGTACGCCTCGAACGCGTCCTTCCAGTCCGGATGCCAGCGTGACAGCGGCGGGCGGTTCTCGATCAGGTCGCCCATGGCCCAGGCCATGCGCTTCTCGTCGAGCGCGCGGCTGACGTCGTTGTCGGGGCAGAGGATGTAGAAGTCGCCCCTCGCCAGGCTCGCCAGCATGAACTCGACCACCTGCTCGGCGGTCCAGGCGCCCGGCGGCTTCTCGGTGATCCTGCCGCCGCCGGTGATGCCGGTGAAGGTGAAGCCCGGGACGAGCAGGTGGGCGCTGACCCGGCAACCCTCGGTGTTGCGCAACTCGTGCTGTAGGGCCTCGGCGTAGGCTTTCAGCGCGGCTTTGGAGACGTTGTAGGCGGCGTTTCCGGGCGGGGTGGTGATGCCCTGCTTGGAACCGGTAACGATCACCCACCCCGGTCGGCCGCCCTCGACCATCGACGGGACCAGCGCCTGCGCGCCGTGGATCACGCCCCACATGTTGACGCCCAGCAGCGTCTCCCAGGCCTGCGGGTTCTTCCAGGCGCCACCGGGGTTCAGCCCGATGCCGGCGTTCAGCATCAGCACGCCCACGCGGCCGAAGGCGCCGAGCGCCGCGTCGCGCAGGGCTTCCAGGTCGGCGGGTTTGGAGACATCGGTCGGGACCGCCAGCACCCTCGCGCCGGCGGCCTTGAGGGCGGCCTCGGCGGCGTCGAGCTTCTCGCCGGCCAGGTCGGCGATAACCACCGGGAGTCTGAGGGCGGCGAAGCGGTGGGCGGCGGCCAGGCCGATGCCGCTCGCGCCGCCGGTGATCACGGCGGCGCCGCCGTCGGCGATCGGCGGGAGGGAGGCTGGGTCGGTCATCGGGACAGACTAGGTCGACCGCCCGCACTCTCAAACAGTCGTCATGGCCGGGACACGCCCGGCCATGACGTTCCTTTCGCGTGGCTCTAGCGCGGCGCCATCCGGATCGCGCCGTCCAGGCGGACGGTTTCGCCGTTCAGGTAGCCGTTGCGGCACATGGTGACGGCCAGGTCGGCGTACTCCTCGGCGTGGCCGAGGCGCTTGGGGAACGTCACCGAGGCGGCGAGGCCCGCATAGACCTGCGGCGCGCGGGTCTTCAGGCCGCCCAGCATCGGGGTGTCCATGATGCCGGGCAGGATCGTGTTGATCCGGATGCCGTCGCCGGAGAGGTCGCGCGCGATGACGATGGTCATGCCCTTGATCGCGGCCTTGGCGGCGGCGTAGGCGACCTGGCCGATCTGGCCTTCCTCTGCCGCCACCGAGCCGGTGTTGACGATGGCGCCGCGGTCGCCGGTTTCGTCGGGCTGGAGGTTGGCGATCATGCCCGCCGCGCTCTTCACCACGCAGCGGAAGGTGCCGACGGTGTTGAGTTCCAGCACATAGGAGAAGTCAGAGACCTTGAACGGCACGACCTCGCCGGTCTCCTTGTTCTTGCCGACGGTCTTGCCGCCGCGGCCGCCGCCGGCGCAGTTGATCAGGATGCGCTCCTGGCCGTTGGCCGCGCGCGCCTTCTCGAAACCGGCGTCGACCGAAGCCTCGTCCATCACGTTCACCTGGCAGAAGATCGCCCCCGTCTCCTTGGCTGCGGCCTCGCCGGTTTCGGCGTTGAAGTCGAAGATCGCCACCTTCACACCCAGGTTGCGCAGGGCCTGCACGGTCGCCTTGCCCAGGCCGGAAGCGCCGCCGGTCACCACGGCGGAAACGGAGCTGTCGAGTTTCATTGGGGAGGTCCTCCTGAAGGTTTGCGGCGGCTTAGCACGCCGTCCGCCTGACGCTGCGCAAACTCCTTCCCGCGACGTCACCGATGGCAAGCGCCGCCGACCTCGATACGGTGGCCTCCTGCCTGGAGGAACCGTCCGATGAGCTACCCCCTGCCCAACGCCTCGACCGACCTGAGCGGCCAGACCGCGCTCGTCACCGGGGCCTCGTCCGGCCTCGGCCTGCGCTTCGCCAAGGTGCTGGCCAGCCAGGGCGCCAAGGTCGCCGTCGCCGCGCGCCGCCTGGACCGGCTGGAAAGTCTCGCCGCCGAGATCAAGGCGGCCGGCGGCGAAGCGGTCGCCATCGAGATGGACGCCACCGACGCCGATCAGCTGGTCGCCGCGGTCGAGAAAGCCGAGAAGGCGCTCGGCCTCGTGACCATCCTGATCAACAACGCCGGCATCCCCGACGCCCAGCGGGCGCACAAGATGCCGATCGAGCTGATCGACCGGGTGCTGGACATCAACGTCCGCGCCCCCTTCGTGCTGTCCTGCGAGGTCGCGCGCCGCCTGCTGGCCGCCGGAAAGCCCGGCCGCATCGTCAACATCGCCTCGTCGGCGGCCTATGAGTACGGCGGCAACGGCGCGGCGCTCTACTCGGTCAGCAAGGCCGCGGTGGTGCGGATCACCGAGACGCTGGCCGTGGAGTGGTCGCGCAACCACGTCAACGTCAACGCCATCGCGCCGGGCGCCTTCGAGTCGGAGATGATGGACGGCATGCTGGAGCGGATCGGCGACATCCGGCAGGCCATGCCGCGCAAGCGCATCGGCGATCCGGCCCAGTTGGACTCCACGCTGCTCTATCTGGTGTCGCCGGCGTCGGACGCGGTCACTGGCACCTGCGTGCGGGTGGACGACGGGCAGGGCCGCCGCTAGGGACTAGGTTAGAAGAAACAGAATGTTGGGAGCGAGGCGATGGACCTGAAACCCGGATCGCGCTGGAAGAGCGCCGTCTGCGACACCGAGGTCGTGGTGGTGCGTCCGCCGAAGGTCGAGGCGACCTTGGAGTGCGGCGGCTATCCGGTCATCCCGCACGCCGAGGCCAAGCCGGAGGGCAAGACCATCGCCGCCGACTTCGCCGAGGGCAGCCAGGCGGGCAAGCGCTACGCCGACGAGGAGACCGGGATGGAGGTGCTGTGCACCAAGACCGGCGCCGGCACGCTGACCATCGGTGGCCGGCCGATCGGCGCGAAGGAGGCCAAGAAGCTGCCGGCGTCCGACTGATCCATGCACACCGCGCTCCTGCTCGACATGATGGCCGACGCGGCGCCGGACCGGCTCGCGCTGGGCCCGCGTGACGAAGGCCTGACCTTCGCCGAGACCCGGCGGCGCGCCCACCACGGCGCGGCCTTCCTGGAACAGCTGGGCGGCCGGAACATCGCCTTCGTCGGACTGAACGGCCCGACGCTGCCGGTGGCCCTGTTCGCGGCCGGGATGCTGGCGCGGCCATTCGCGCCGCTCAACTACCGCCTGCCCGACGCGGACCTGTCGAAGCTGCTGGCGCGCACGGCGCCGTCGGTCGCCATCGTCGACGACGACATGGCCCACCGGCTGCAGCCCGCCGACGGCGTCACCGTCGTCAGCCGCAGCGCCTTCGAGGCGGCGTGTCGGATGCACGGCGACTGCGACGCCGAGTTCCTGGACGTGGACCACGACATCGCGGTCCTGCTGTTCACCTCCGGCACGACCGGTGAGCCCAAGGCCGCGATCCTGCGCCACGCCAACCTGACCTCCTACGTGATCTCGACCGTGGAGTTCATGGGCTCGGAGGACGACGAGGCGGCCCTGGTCAGCGTGCCGCCCTACCACATCGCCGGCGTCTCGGCGGTGCTGACCGGCTGCTATTCCGGCCGCCGGATCGTGCACCTGGACGCCTTCACGCCGGAGAGCTGGGTGGACGTGGCGGCCGCCGAAGGCATCACCCACGCCATGGTCGTGCCCACCATGCTGGGCCGCATCCTCGACGTGCTGGAGGCCCGCCGCGAGATGCTGCCGGCGTTCAAGGCGATCTCCTACGGCGGCGGGCGAATGCCGCTGCCGGTGATCGAGCGGGCCATGACCCTGCTGCCGCACGTGGACTTCGCCAACGCCTACGGCCTGACCGAGACCTCCTCGACCATCTCGATCCTGGGGCCGGACGATCACCGCATGGCGATCTACTCGGACGATCCGATGGTCCAGCGCCGGCTGGGCTCGGTCGGCCGACCGCTGCCCAGCCTGGAGGTCGAGATCCGCGATCCTTCCGGCAAGGCGCTGGGGCCCAACCAGTCGGGCGAGGTCTACGTCCGCGGCGAACAGGTTTCGGGCGAGTACCAGGGCAAGAAGGTCACCGACGACCAGGGCTGGTTCGCCACCCACGACGGCGGCTTCCTGGACGACGAGGGCTACCTCTTCCTCGAGGGGCGGCTGGACGACGTGATCGTGCGCGGCGGCGAGAACATGAGCCCCGGCGAGATCGAGGACGTCCTGCGCACCCATCCGCAGGTGGAGGACGTGGCCGTCCTGGGCGTGCCCGACCAGCAATGGGGCGAAACTGTCGCCGCAGTGGTCGTGGCCAAGGACGGCCGGCCGGCGACCGAGGACCTAGCCCGCTGGGTCAAGGACCGGCTGCGCTCGTCGAAGACGCCGGAGGTCTGGGAATTCCGCGACGCCTTGCCGTACAACGACACCGGCAAGCTCCTGCGCCGCCAGCTGAAGGCGGAGCTGACCAAGGGGCCCGCCTAGCCGCCGGAGGCCGTGTGAGCCGCGTCATCGCCGACCTGATCGAACTGGGCGGTGCGGGCGTGGCCGTCATCGATCCCGGCGCGGCGGACGCTCCGGCGCTGGGTCCCGGCGTCGTCGTCGTGGGTGTCCACGACAGCGGGCCGCGGCCGTCCCGCGTCGCCGAGGCCTTCGACATCCTGCTGACCGCCGACGAAGAAGCGCCGGCGCCGTGGGTGGGCCTCAAGGATCCCCACGCCGCGCTGGAGGCGATCCTGGCGCAGGCGGACGCTCAGCCCGCGGCCTGCGCGGTCGCCGCCCAGACGCTGCGCGCCAGCCTGGCGCTCAGCTTCGACCAGGCGCTGGCCCAGGAGTCGCTGGCCTACTCGATGCTGCTGGCGTCGGAGGGCTTTCGCGCCTGGCGGGTCGCCAATCCGCCCCGCGAGCGGCCCGACGATCCCGCGCCCCGCGTGCTGATCGGCCAGCAGGGCGAGGCCCTCACCCTGACGCTCAACCGTCCCGCCGCGCGCAACGCCTTCGACGCCCGGATGCGGGACGGTTTGTGCGAAGCGCTCGCTTTCGCCGCCGAGCATCCCGACGCGCCGGCTGTGATCCTGAGCGGCGCGGGGCCGGCCTTCAGCGCGGGCGGCGACCTGGACGAGTTCGGCTCGGCCGGCGATCCCGGCGAGGCGCACCTGATCCGCACGTTCCGCTCGGCCGCCCGCGGGGTCCACGAGTTGGGCGACCGCGTCACGGCGCGCCTGCACGGCGCCTGCGTCGGGGCGGGGATCGAGGTTCCCGCCGCGGCCCGCCGGGTCGTCGCTCGCGAGGGGGCCTTCTTCCGGCTGCCGGAGGTGTCGATGGGATTGATCCCCGGCGCCGGCGGCACGGCGACCATCCCGCGCCGCATCGGCCGCCACCGCGCCGCGTTCCTGGCCATCTCGGGTCTCGACATCGACGCGCCGACCGCGCTCGGCTGGGGCCTGGTGGACGGCATCGAATGACCGGCTTCGAGGACGTGCTGGCGGAGCTTTCCGAGCGCGTCGCCCAACTGAGCGGCCAGCTTGGGCGGCGGGTGGACGTCATGGCGATGGGCGTGACCGACCGCCGGAGCCACCTGCCGCTCGATCCGCCGACCCGCATCTCGAGCAACCGCGCCTGCCGCATGGTCCGCGCCTCCGACGGCTGGATCGCCGTCAACCTCGCCCGCGAGGAGGACCGCGACCTCGTCCCCGCCTGGCTCCATGGCGACTTCGGCGAGGAGCCCTGGGACCAGATCGAACGCCTCGCCCCGTCGCGGACCCGCGCCGAGCTCGTCGCCGACGCGACGCTGCTGGGCCTGCCGGCCGGCGCGGTCGGCGAGGTCGTCCGCAAGGCGCCGGACGCGAACCTGCGGCTGCGCGGCCCCGCGCGGGACCGGGAGGGCCCGCCGAAGGTGGTCGACCTCTCCGCCCTCTGGGCCGGGCCGATGTGCGGCGCGATCCTGGCCGCCGCGGGCTGCGAGGTGACCAAGGTGGAGAGCGTCGGCCGGCCCGACCCGACCCGTACGGGGACGCCCGAGTTCCACCGCAGCCTCAACAGCGCCAAGGCCGAGCTCGCCCTCGACTTCGCCGAGCCCGCTGGCCGCGCCGCGTTGCGCGAGCTGGTGCTGGCCGCCGACGTTGTCATCACAGGCGCCCGGCCGCGCGCCTTCGCTGGCCTGGGGTTCGATGCCGAGGAGATCGTGGACGGCGGCGCGGTCTGGGTCGCGATCACGGGATACGGCTGGGCCAAGGGCCAGCGGGTGGCGTTCGGCGACGACGCGGCGGCGGCCGGCGGGCT
>CBHTUE010000092.1:0-17748 GCA_966096115.1 uncultured Phenylobacterium sp. | reverse complement strand
TGCCGTCGTCCCACAGCCGCGCGGTGGCGAAGTACGGGTTGCCCTCGTCCTCGTAACGCTGGCGCACCGGGGCCTTGAAGGCTTCTTCCTGGGCCGGGGTCCACTTGTCGGCGTCGCGGTGGACGGTAGCCAGCACGCTGGCGGCCTGCTCTCCGCCCATGACGCTGATCCGGCTGTTGGGCCAGGTCCACAGGAAGCGCGGGGAATAGGCGCGGCCGCACATGCCGTAGTTGCCGGCCCCGAACGAGCCGCCGATCAGCACGGTGAACTTCGGCACTTCCGCCGAGGCTACGGCGGTGACCAGCTTGGCGCCGTCCTTGGCGATGCCGCCGGCCTCGTAGCGGCCGCCGACCATGAAGCCGGAGATGTTCTGCAGGAAGACCAGCGGGATCTTCCGCTTGCAGGCCAGCTCGATGAAGTGGGCGCCCTTCAGCGCACTCTCGGAGAACAGCACGCCGTTGTTGGCCAGGATGGCGACGGGATAGCCCCAGATCCGCGCGAAGCCGCACACCAGGGTGGTGCCGTAGAGCGCCTTGAACTCGTCGAAGCGGCTGCCGTCCACCACCCGGGCGATTACCTCGCGCACGTCGTAGGGGGCGCGGACGTCCTGTGGGACCACGCCGTACAGCTCCTCCGGATCGAAGGCCGGCGGCTCCGGCTCGGCCAGGGTCAGCTCGTGGGTCTTGGTGGTGTTCAGGTTGGCGACGATGCGGCGCACGATCGTGAGCGCATGCTCGTCGTCCTCGGCCACGTGGTCGACCACGCCGGAGCGGCGGCCGTGGGTGTCGGCGCCGCCCAGTTCTTCCGCCGAGATCACCTCGCCCGTCGCAGCCTTCACCAGCGGCGGTCCGCCCAGGAAGATCGTGCCCTGGCCGCGCACGATGATGGTCTCGTCGCTCATGGCCGGGACGTAAGCGCCGCCGGCGGTGCAGGAACCCATGACGCAGGCGATCTGGGCGATGCCCTCGGCGCTCATCCGGGCCTGATTGTAGAAAATCCGTCCGAAGTGGTCGCGGTCGGGGAACACCTCGGCCTGGTGCGGCAGGTTCGCGCCGCCGGAGTCGACCAGATAGACGCAGGGCAGGCGGTTCTGCAGCGCGATCTCCTGCGCGCGCAGGTGCTTCTTCACCGTCAGCGGGAAATAGGCCCCGCCCTTCACCGTGGCGTCGTTGGCGATGATCAGCACCTCGCGGCCCGAGACCCGGCCGATGCCGACGATCACGCCGGCGGCCGGCGCCTCGTCGTCGTAGAGGCCATTGGCGGTCAGCGCGCCGACCTCCAGGAAGGGCGCGCCGGGGTCCAGCAGGCGCATGACCCGGTCCCTGGGCAGCAGCTTGCCGCGGGACGTGTGGCGTTGGCGGGAGCCTTCCGGGCCGCCGAGTGCGGCCTGGCCGGCCTTGTCGCGCAACTCCTCCACGAGAGCCCGGTTGACCTTGGCGTTGGCGGCGAACGCGGCGCCGGTGACGTCCAGCGCGCTGACGAGCTTCCTCATGCGGGGCCTAGGCCGTCCTTTCGACCACGAGGTCAAGTTCCGCGATCATTGTCTCGCGCATGGCGAATTTTTGCACCTTGCCGGTGACCGTGGTGGGGAAGCCATCCACGAATTTGATGTGCCGTGGAATCTTGTAGTGGGCGATCTGGCCGCCGCAGAAGGCGCGTACGTCGTCGGCGTCCAGCGCCTGGCCGGGCTTGAGCACGATCCAGGCGCACAGCTCCTCGCCGAACTTCACGTCGGGCACGCCGATCACCTGCACGTCCTGGACGGCCGGGTGGCGGTAGAGGAACTCCTCGATCTCACGCGGATAGATGTTCTCGCCGCCGCGGATGACCATGTCCTTTATCCGCCCGACGATGTTGCCCGTCCCGTCGTCGTTGATGACGCCCAGGTCGCCGGTGTGCATCCAGCCGGTGGGGTCCAGGGCCTCGGCCGTGCGCTCGGGGTCGTCCCAGTAGCCCAGCATCACCGAGTAGCCGCGGGTGCACAGCTCGCCGGACACGCCGCGCGGCACGATGCGGCCGGCCTCGTCGACGATCTTCACCTCCAGGTGCGGCTGGATGGCGCCGACGGTGGCGACGCGGACGTCCAGCGGGTCGTCGCAGCCGGACTGGAAGCTGACCGGCGAGGTCTCCGTCATGCCGTAGGCAATGGTCACCTCGGGCATGTGCATCCGGTCGATCACCTGCTTCATCACCTCGATGGGGCAGGGCGAGCCGGCCATGATCCCGGTGCGCAGGGACGTCAGGTCAAACTTGCCGAAGTCCGGATAGGCGAGCGCAGCGATGAACATGGTGGGTACGCCGTAGAGGGCGACGCACTTCTCCTCGGCGATGGCGGCCAGCACGCTGGGCGGATCGAAGGCCTCGTTCGGATAGACCATGGTCGCGCCGTGCGTGATGCAGCCCAGGTTGCCCATCACCATCCCGAAGCAGTGGTAGAGCGGCACCGGGATGCACAGCCGGTCGCCCGCCTTCAGCCGGATCGCCTCGGCGACGAAGAAGCCGTTGTTGAGGATGTTGTGGTGGCTGAGCGTGGCGCCCTTCGGGAACCCGGTGGTGCCGCTGGTGAACTGGATGTTGATCGGGTCGTCGAACTGCAGGGTCGGGCCGATCTCGGCCAGCCGGGCGCGGTCGGCGCGCTTGGCGGTGTTCTCGATGTGCGGGAAGGACTGGCAGCCGCGGTGCGGATCGTCGCCGATGGTGATGACGGCCTCGACGGTCGGCAGTTTGCCGCCCTCGCGCAGCTGGCGGACCATGCCCAGGTAGTCGCTGGTCTTGTGCCGCACCGCGATGACCAGGGCTTTGCAGCCCACCTTGTTGATCGCGTACTCGGCCTCGGACAGGCGATAGGCCGGATTGATGTTGACCAGGATCAGCCCGGCCTTGGCGGTGGCGAACTGGGTCACCGCCCACTCGGCGCAGTTGGGCGCCCAGATGCCGATCCGGTCGCCCGGCTCCAGCCCCAGCGCCAAGAGCCCGGCGCCGAAGGCGTCGACCCGCGCCTGCAGCTGCGCATAGGTCCAGCGGATGCCCTGGTGACGCGAGATCAGCGCCAGGGTGTCGGGGTAGGCCGCGCAGGTCGAATCGAACTGCGCACCGATCGTCAGCCCGATCAGCGGCTGCGTACTCGCGCCGTGCACATAGCTGAGCGCCGCCATCCGCCCGCCTCCCTTGTTTTCGGCAGGATGGAGGGCGCGATCTCCGCTGTCACGATCTTAGAGACGGAGCGTGAGGCGATGTCCCTTGATTCAACCACGAACCACACGAACCACACGAACGTCAGCGAACGAGCCGCTCGATCTGGGCCTTGTAGGAGCCGCCAAAGTTGACGAGCAACCCGACCCGCATATTTGCGGCCTTGAGGTAGTTGATCACCTGAGCCCGATGGTCCGGACCAAGCGCGCTGACCGCCTTCAACTCAACCAGAACACAGTCGAAGCAGACGAAGTCGGGAATATAGACGGCGCGAAGCGCCGTCCCCTTATACTCCAGCCGCAGCATGGGCTGCGCCACGAACGGAATGCCGCGCCTCGCAAACTCAAGAGCCAAGCTTTCCTGATACGCCGCTTCCAGGAAGCCCACGCCCAACACGCGATTCACCTCGAACACGGCGCCCTGAATCCGGAACACCTCATCGCGATGAAGCAGCCGTTCGTGTGGTTCGTGTGGTTCGTGGTCCATCTTCTCGGCAGCCCAGCCGCTTCAGTGCTTGAGAACAATACATGAACGTATAGGTGGTGACTAGGCTCACCTAACGTCCCCATGGCACAGAGCAGGCCGTGACCCAGGAAACCTTCCCCGAGATCCGTGAGGCCGTGCGCAAGCTGTGCGCGCGGTTCCCCGGCGCCTACTGGCGCGCGCTGGACCGGGAGCGCGCCTATCCGACCGAGTTCGTCGCCGCGCTCACCGAAGCCGGGTTCCTGTCGGTGCTGATCCCGGAGGAGTTCGGCGGCTCGGGCCTGGGACTGGCGGCGGCGACGGCGGTGCTGGAGGAGATCCACCGCTCCGGCTGCAACGGCGGCGCCTGCCACGCCCAAATGTACACCATGGGCACGGTCCTGCGGCACGGCACGCCGGCGCAGAAGGAAGCCTATCTGCCGAAGATCGCCACCGGCGAACTGCGGCTGCAGGCCTTCGGGGTGACCGAGCCGGACGCCGGCACCGACACCACGCGGATCACCACCTTCGCCAGGAAGGTCGGCGACAAATACGTCGTGAACGGCCGCAAGCTGTGGATCAGCCGCGCCGAGCATTCCGACCTGATGGTGCTGCTGTGCCGGACTTCGCCACGCAATGAGGCCAAGACCTCGGACGGCATGAGCGTGCTGCTGGTCGACATGCGCGCCGCCGTGGGCAACGGCCTGACCATCACGCCCGTCCGCACCATGCTGAACCACGCCACCACCGAGCTGCTGTTCGAGGACCTGGAGGTCCCGGTAGAGAACCTGGTCGGCGAGGAGGGCCGCGGCTTCCGCTACATCCTGGACGGCATGAACGCCGAGCGGATCCTGATCGCCTCGGAGTGCATCGGCGACGCCCGCTTCTTCATCGACCGCGCCAGCCAGTACGCCAAGGACCGCGTCGTGTTTGGCCGCCCGATCGGCGAGAACCAGGGCGTCCAGTTCCCGCTCGCCCGCGCCTACGTCCAGATGACCTCGGCCAGCCTGATGGTCGACCATGCCGCGGCCCTGTTCGAGGCCGGCGAGCCGTGCGGGACCGAAGCCAACATGGCGAAACTTGTGGCGTCGGAGGCCAGTTGGTTCGCCGCCGACATGTGCCTCCAGACCCACGGCGGTTTCGGCTTCGCCGAGGAATACGACATCGAGCGCAAGTTCCGCGAGACGCGGCTCTACCAGGTCGCGCCCATCTCCACGAACCTCATCCTCAGCCACGTGGCCACCCACGTGCTGGGCCAGCCGAAGAGCTTCTGATGACCTACGAGACAATCAAGCTTGCCGAGGCCCAGCCGGGCGTCGCCGTGGTCACCTTCGCCCGGCCCGAAGCGGCCAACGCGCTCAACACCCGAATGGGCGAGGAACTGGTCGAGGCCTGGACCCATCTAGCGGCCCGCCACGACCTGCGCTGCGTGGTGCTGGCCGCCGAGGGGCGGCACTTCTGCGCCGGCGCCGACCTGAAGGAGCGCAACGGCATGACCGACCACGCCTGGTCGGCGCAGCATCGGATCTTCGAGGCCATGTCGCGCGCCCAGCTGGGCGTGCCGGTGCCCGTGATCGCCGCGGTCAACGGCGCGGCGATGGGTGGCGGCTGCGAGATGACCTTGGCCTGCGACTTCGCCTATGCCTCCGAAACGGCCCGCTTCGGCCTGCCGGAGGTGGGGCTGGGCATCATGCCGGGTCTCGGCGGAACGCAGCTCCTGCGCCGCTGCGCCGGCGAGCGGCGCGCGCTGGAACTCCTGACCACGGGCCGGCCGTTCAGCGCCGCCCAGGCCCTGGAGTACGGCGTCGTCAACGGCGTCACCGCGCCCGAGGCCCTGATGGACACGGTGCTGGCCGTGGCCGCCGAGATCGCGGCGAAGGCGCCGCTCTCGGTCCGCGCCCTCAAGCACGTGGTCAAGGAGGCCCAGCACCTCGACCTGGCCGCGGCCATGGAGGTCGAGCTCTCGGCCTACAACCGGCTCTTCAAGACCGAGGACCGCCGCGAAGGCGTCGCCAGCTTCAACGAGAAGCGCACGCCCCGCTTCAGCGGCAAATAGCGGCCGCCCCGCTCAGCGCATCCCGGCCGGCATGCCGCCGTCGACCACCATCGACTGGCCGGTCACCGAGTCCGCCCGGCAGAAGGTGACGACCTGGTCGCCGATGTCGTCGGCGCTGCCGGTGCGGCCCAGCACCGCCTGCGCCCGAGCGCCCTCGCGGATCCCGTCCGGAAGGCGCTCGGCCATGCGGGTGCCCTCGACCAGGCCCGGGCAGATGCAGTTGACCGTCACGTGCGGCGCCATGGCCACCGCCAGGCAGTGGGTGAGGTGGATGAGCCCGGCCTTGCTGGAGGCGTAGGCGATGCTGCTGCCGCCGGGCGACATGCCGGCCACCGAGGCGATGTTGACGATCCGGCCGCCCTGGTGGCGCGCCAGTTCGCCCGCCAGGGCGCGGGCGAGCAGGAACGGGCCGCGCAGGTTGGTCTCCAGGATGCGGTCCCAGGTGTCGACGTCCAGACCCTGCAGGTCGCGGAACGGGATGCCGATGTTCCAGGCGCCGTTGTTGACCAGGATATCCAGGCGGCCGAGGGCGGCGGGGACGGCGGCGGCGCAGGTGTCGATGGAAGCCGGGTCGCGCTGGTCCAGCTGGAACGCCTCGGCGCGGCGGCCCAGGGCGCGGACGGCGGCCACCGTCGCCTCGGCGCGCTCCCGGCTGCCGACATAGGCCACGGCCACGTCCACGCCGGCCCGCGCCAGCGCCTGGCAGATCGCTCCGCCGATGTCGCCCGAACCGCCCGTTACCAGGGCGACCTTGCCGGTCAGGTCCATCCGATCGTCCTCCGCTGCGAGATCGCCCGGCCATAGCATGGCGCGCCGCCGAGGCGAGACGTTGAAACGGGTCCTGGAAGGGCTAGGCTTCGATCGGGAGGCGCCAGCCCATGATCCGACGCGGCATGCCCTATCTGTCCGTGCGCAAGGAGCCGGCGCCGCCGGAGTCCGAGCAACTGGAGCGCGAGGGCTATGCGGTCATCCGCGGTCTGCTGACGCCGGCGGAGGTCGCCGAGCTGCACGACGAGATCGCCACCGTCTTCGAGCGCGACCCGCCCGACGAGCGCGGCCAGCGCCCGCCGGAGGACGCGGCGATGTTCCGCTATGCCATGCTCAACCGCAGCGCCGCGGCGCAGTGGGCGGTGGCCCACCCGCGGCTGCTCGCCGTGATCGAGCCGCTGCTGGGCGAGGACTGCCATGTGATCGCCAACACCGCTTGGCGCAACCCGGCCGGTCATCCGGGCAGCCACGGCGGCCAGAACTGGCACATCGACGCGGGGCCGCACATCCCGCTGCCCGAGGGCGTCCGCTGGCCGGCCGACATCCCGCACCCGGTGTTCGCGCTCGGCGTCCACATCTACCTGCAGGACTGCGCGATCGAGGACGGGCCCACCGGCGTGATCCCCGGCAGCCACCTCTCCGGCAAGCCGCCGACGCCGGGTCGCCACCTGGACGACGGCCTCACCTACGAGGGGCGCGGCGTGGAGCCGCTGATCACCAAGGCCGGCGACGCGGGCCTGTTCGTCTCCGACATCTGGCACCGGCGGATGCCCACCCGCGACGGCGACCACGGCCGCTTCTTCCTGCAGGTCCACTACGGCCGCCGCGACATCGCCCAGCGGCTGATCCCGACGGCGCAGGTCAACCAGCTATCGCCCGAGGCCGTCGCGCGCGCCCAGGCCGGCAGCGAGCGTGAGCGGCGCGTCGTGGGCTTACATCCGGCGTTCTTTTACGACGGCTGAGCGCCTCGACTCATCCGTAGGACGCAGTCCGCAACCGATGCGTTTTGAAACCTCCGCGTCGCGAATTCCCCCCGCAGGCGAGGCGGCTTGTCGCCGAGCGAACTCAGGCGGCAGGTGGATATGGTTAACGGGGGAACGGCGCTATCCGGCGTCGTTTGGGACTGGGGGGCTATCAATGTATCGGGGTCTTTTGCGGGCGCTTGGCGCCTCGGCGATGGCGTGTGGCCTTCTGGCGCTGCCGGCGGCCGCCTCGGCTTCGGTCACGGTCGTCGACACCTATTTCGGCGGCGCGAACTTCTACAACGATCCGGGCGACGTCATCGGCTCGAGCACGTTCGACACGCTGTCGGCGACCTTCGAGCGGCTGGGCGGCAGCCTGCGCGTCACGATCAACACCAACTTCGCGGGCGCGCCCGAAGCGGGCGCTTCGCTCGGCACCGGCTACGGCGCGCTGTTCCTGACGCCGGGCGTGAACGCCTGGACGCCGCAAGGTCCGGGCCCCGGTTATCACCTGGATACCTATCAGGCCGGCGACTGGGCCTATGCGGTGACGATGCCGTTCAACCCGGGCCTCGGGAACTTCACGGGCGCCTCGGGCCTGTACGCCACCAGCGGCGGCGTCATCGGTATGTCCCACGTCGGCGGCTCCTACAGCGGCACCAACTTCCGCAACAACCAGGCGGTCGAGTTCTTCCCCGGAGCCGGACCGGTCGCCGCGGCGAACTGGACCGTGGGCGCCGGCAAGGTGGTGTTCGACATCAACGACGGCGGGCTATTGGGCAACGACTTCGCCTTCTCCTGGGCGATGACCTGCGCCAATGACGTCATCCAGGGCCAGGTGGCCGTGCCGGAGCCGGCGACCTGGGCGCTGATGATCCTGGGCTTCGGTGGCGTGGGCGCAGCCCTGCGCCGCCGCAAGGCTGTCTTCGCCGTCTGATCTTTCAGGTCCGGCAGGCAGATCGGGGCGAAGGCGCACGGGCCTTCGCCCCTTTTGCTGTCGGCTCCTTCGTTGGCGAGCCCGCCACGGCGACGCGACGGCCACGCTGAAGCAGACGTGGCGCGCGGGTGAGTCTCCGCATAGCCTCGCGTCATGAAGATGCCCGCGCCCGACGACGCGCTGATCGCCCGCAAGGGCGAGATCGTCCGGGCGTTGCGCCGCCTGGTCCCCGGCGAGGGGGTGGTGTCCGAGCCCTCCGACCTCACGCCGTTCGAGAGCGACGGGCTGTCGGCCTACCGCCAGGCGCCGATCGCGGTGGTGCTGCCCGAGACGACGGCGCAGGTCAGCGCCGTGCTGGCCTGGTGCCAGGCCAACGGGGTGAAGGTGGTGCCGCGCGGCGCGGGCACGTCGCTGAGCGGCGGGGCGCTGCCGCTGCAGGACGGCATCGTGCTGGGCCTGTCGAAGTTCAACCGCGTGCTGGAGGTGGACTACCCGAACCGCTGTGCCGTCGTGCAGCCGGGTGTGACCAACCTGGCGATCACCGCCGCCGTCGAGGGGCAGGGCTTCTACTACGCCCCCGATCCCTCCAGCCAGATCGCCTGCACCATCGGCGGCAACGTGGCCGAGAACTCCGGCGGCGTGCACTGCCTGAAGTACGGCCTGACCACCAATAACCTGCTGGGTTGCGAACTCGTGCTGATGAGCGGCGAGGTCGTGCGCCTGGGCGGCAAGGCGATGGACGCCGACGGCTACGACCTGCTGGGCCTGGTGACCGGGTCGGAAGGCCTGCTGGGTCTCATCACAGAAGTGACTGTCCGCATCCTCCCCAAGCCGCAGACGGCGAAGGCGCTCCTGCTCGGCTTCCCGAGCGTCGAGGCGGCCGGCGCCTGCGTCGGCGACATCATCGCGGCCGGCGTGATACCGGCCGGGCTGGAGATGATGGACAATCCGGCGATCCGCGCCGCCGAGGCCTTCGTCGGCGCCGGCTATCCGGTGGAGGCCGCCGCCCTGCTTATCGTCGAGCTGGACGGCCCCGAGGCCGAGTGCGCCGAGCTCACCGGCCACGTGCGCATGCTGGCCGCCCAGCGGGGCGCGGACTTCGTGAAGGTGTCGGGCTCGGAGGCCGAGCGGCTGGCGTTCTGGGCCGGGCGCAAGGCGGCGTTCCCGGCGGTGGGCCGCATCGCGCCGGACTACTTCTGCATGGACGGGACGATCCCGCGCGGGAAGCTGCCGCAAGTGCTGACCCGGATCACCGAACTCGGCGTCCGCCATGGCCTGGGCGTGGCCAACGTTTTCCACGCCGGCGACGGCAACCTGCACCCGCTGATCCTCTACGACGCCGACCAGCCGGGGCAACTGGAGCGCGCCGAGGCGTTCGGGGCGGATATCCTGAAGCTGTGCGTCGCCGTCGGCGGCGTGCTGACCGGCGAGCACGGGGTGGGCGTGGAAAAGCGCGACCTGATGGGCGAAATGTTCGACGAGACAGACCTGGCCTGCCAGCAGCGGGTGAAGTGCGCCTTCGACCCCGGCCAGCTGCTCAACCCCGGCAAGGTGTTCCCGGTGCTGCACCGCTGCGCCGAGCTGGGCCGCGTTCACGTCCATCGCGGCAAGGTCGCGTTCCCGGAGCTGCCGCGGTTCTGATGATCGACGAGGCCGTCCGCACCCTGAAGCCGACCACGCCCGAGGAGGTCTGCAGCCTCGTCGCCGAGGCCGGCGCGGCCGCGCGCCACATCGAGGTGATCGGCGGCGGGACGAAGCGGGCGATCGGGGCCATGGACCGCGTCGATCAGGTGATCTCCACCCAGCGGCTGGACCGCATCGTCGACTATTCGCCGGAGGAGCTCGTCCTGACCGTGCAGGCCGGCGTGCGGCTGGCCGACCTGGAGCGGCTGACGGCGGCGAAGGGCCAGATGCTGGCGTTCGAGCCGCCGAACTGGACACGGTTGCTGGCCGCCCGCGGCGAGCCCACCATCGGCGGCGTGCTGGGTGCGAACCTGTCGGGGCCCCGCCGCATCCGGGCCGGCGCGGCGCGCGACCACTTCCTGGGATTCGAGGCGATCAGCGGCCGGGGCGAGATGTTCAAGGCCGGTGGCAAGGTGGTGAAGAACGTCACCGGCTACGACCTGATGAAGTTGATGGCCGGCTCGTGGGGGACCTTGGCGATCCTCACCGAGGTGACCCTGAAGGTGCTGCCGGCGCCGCGCGAGGAGATGACCCTGCTGCTGTTCGGCCTGCCCGACGTGCGGGCCAGCGAGGCGATGGCGGCGGCGATGAACGGGCCGTTCGAGGTGTCGGCCGCCGCGCACCTGCCGTCCTACGCCGCCCGCCAGCGGCCGCTGAAGGCCGAGATGCCGGTGACCGCGCTGCGCCTGGGGGGTTTCGAGGCCTCGGTGGCGGCGCGGGCCGAGGCGCTGGTCGTGGCGCTCAAGGCCTTCGGCCGGATGGATCAGCTGGAGGGGGCGCACTCCCGGGAGTTCTGGGGCCAGGTCCGCGAGGTCGACGCCTTCGCCGGCGATCCCCGCCCGCTGTGGCGGCTCAACCTGCCGCCGGCGGTGGGCTGGCGCGGGCCGCACGGCCTGCCGGGTGACGCGCTCTACGACTGGGCCGGCGGCCTGGCCTGGCTCCTGACCGAGGAGCCGGCCGCCAAGGTGCGCGCGGTGACGGCCGGCCTGGGCGGCCACGCCGTGTGCCTGCGCGGCCACCCGGCGTTCGGCCCGCGCGCCGGGGCGCTGGGCGCGCTGCAGGAGCGGGTGAAGGCGGCGTTCGACCCGCTGGGCGTGCTGAACCCGGGCCGCATGGACGCTGGCGCATGAGGACGGCCTTCACGCCCGAACAGCTGGCCGATCCGCAGACCGCCGCCAGCGCGGCGGCGATCCGCAAGTGCGTCCACTGCGGCTTCTGCACCGCCACTTGCCCCACCTACGTCCTGCTGGGCGACGAGCGCGACAGCCCGCGCGGGCGCATCGAGCTGATCCGCCAGATGCTGGAGACGCCCGGGCCGCCGCCGGCCTCGACCGTCACCCACATCGACCGTTGCCTGTCGTGCCTGGCGTGCACCACCACGTGCCCGTCCGGCGTCGACTACGCCCAGCTCATCGACCACGCGCGGGCCCATATCGAGGTCCACTACGACCGCCCCTGGCCCGAGCGGCTGCTGCGCGACCTCATCCCGGCGGTGCTGACCCATCCGCGCCGGCTGGCGGCCGCCCTGTTGCTGGGGCGTATCGCGCGGCCGCTGGAGCCGGTGTTCGCGCGGCTGAAGCTCGGCTCTCTGGCGGCGCTGCTGCGCCTCGTGCCGGCGCCGCAGCCGCGCATCGCGCCGCCGCGGATGCGGCCCGAGGGCAAGTCGCGCGGCCGGGTCGTCCTGCTGCAGGGCTGCGTCGAGCCGGCGATGGCGCCGCAGATCCGCGCCGCGGCGATCCGGCTGATCACCCGCGCCGGCTTCGAGGTGGTGCTCGCGCCGGGCGAGGGCTGCTGCGGGGCGATCGCCGAGCACATGGGCCGCGCCGACGAGGCGAAGGCGCTGGCCGAGGCCAACCTGGCGGCGTGGTCGCAGGCGGGGAAGATCGCGGCCATCGTCACCACCGCGGCGGGCTGCGGGACGATGCTGAAGAGCTACCGCCGCATCGCCGGCAAGGCTGTGCCCGCCAGGGACATCCTGGAGTTCGTCGCGGAGGTCGGCCTGCCGCCGGTGACCAAGCCCCACAAGCTGGCGGTCGCCTACCACGCCGCCTGCTCGCTGCAGCATGGCCAGCAGATCAAGGACGCCCCGCCGCGCCTGCTGGCCGAGGCCGGGTTCGACGTGCGCCTGGTCCCGGAGGGGCACCTCTGCTGTGGTTCGGCGGGGGTCTACAACATCCTGCAGAGCGAGCTCGCGACCCGGCTGCGCGACCGCAAGGTCGGCAACATCGCCTCGACCGGCGCGTCGGTCGTGGCCGCCGGCAACGTCGGCTGCATGGCCCAGTTGGCCCCGGCGCTCCCGATGCCGGTGGTGCATCCGGTCGAACTGCTGGACTGGGTCACCGGCGGCCCGAAGCCTGCGGCCATGACAGCGAAACCGCCGGTTCCCTGAAGCCCGCTCAACCCGAAGCCTTCTCCCCTTGAGGGAGAAGACTCAGATTGACCGGCGCTACGCCTCCACCGTCTCCGGCTCGACCATCTTGAACGTGTTGCGCAGGTACTCGACGAAGCTGGGGCTGACCGCCTGGGCCGCCATGTATTCGGCGCTGACCGGAATCGGGACCTGGGTGAAGGCCGGGTCGCGCGCCCGCTCCGGGAAGTCGTAGTGCAGGATCGCAGCGCGGCCGATCAGGACGTAGTCGGCGCCGTCGGCCAGCATCTGCGACGCGATGGCCGAGGAGGTCACCTTGCCGGCGACGCCCAGGCGCGTGGTCCCGCGCTTCAGGGCGGTGAAATAGCTCATCAGGCTGCGGCCCTTGAACGCCTCCTCGACCGGCTCCTTGAAGACGTCCCACAGCGACATGTCGAGGTAGTCGATCTTGCCGCCGGTCATGACCTCTTCGGCGACCTGCAGGATCTCGCCCAGCTTCAGGCCGAACCGTTCCGGCGACAGGCGCAGGCCCAGCTGGAAGTCGGCGCCGCAGCGGGCGCGCACGCCGTCGATGATTTCATGTATGATCCGGGCGCGGTTCTCGAGCGAGCCGCCGTAGCGGTCTTCGCGGCGGTTGACCTCGGCCGACAGGAACTGGGCCAGGATGTAGCCGTGCGCGCCGTGGATCTCGACGCCGTCGAAGCCGGCCTGTTCCGAGCGGACGGCGGCGGCCACGAAGTCCTCGACCAGCTGCTCGACCTCGCCGGTGGAGAGCGCGCGGGCGCCGGTCTCGGGATCGTCCGACGGGCAAACCGGTGTGCCGACCAGTTCCTTGGGCGAGCGGTTGCCCGCGTGGTGGAGCTGCACGGCCGCGACCGAGCCGTAGCCCTTGATCGTGGAGGCCAGGCGCGTGAGCCCCTCCAGGTGCTGGTCGCCGAACACGCCCAGCTGGCCGGGGAAGCCCTGGCCGACGGCCTGCACGTGCGCCGCGCAGGTCATGGTCAGCCCGAAGCCGCCCTCGGCACGCTTGGTCAGCCACTTGAACTCGTCGTCGGAGAGCCGGCCGTCGGGATGGCTCTGCTGGTTGGTCAGCGGCGCCAGCATGAAGCGGTTCTTCATGGCGGGGCCATGGGACATCGTCATCGGCGAGAACAGATCGGTCACGCGCGGTCTCCGGGAAAGGTCAGTTGCCGCAGCGATAACGGCCTTCCGCGAGGTCCGGCAAATCAGGGTTTCTGAGCGCGCTGTCAGCGGGTGGGCGTTCCTGGGGACCAGCGACCGCGATCGCAAGGGCCTACCGCGTCGGCAGGAAGACCGGCCCGCCGACATAGTCGCCCTGGCCGGGCCCTTCGCGGCGGATGGCCGAGAGCTGCATCACCCGGCGGCCCGTTGCGCCGGCGCCCTGGCGGGCGCCCTGCGGAGGTCCCAGGCGCGGATTGAGGTTGGGATCGAGGCCGCGGACCGCTTCGGCGATCTCGTTGCCGTGGGCCAGGAACGGCAGAGGCTCAGCCAGGTTGGCCACCGGCCGGCAGAACAGGCCCACCAGCAGGGCCTGGTCCGGACCGCGCAGCAGGGCGAAGGCGGCGTGGGTGTGGGTGGGGCGCAGCAGGTTCTGCCAGTGGCCTTCCGGGCTGCGGCGCCACTGGTCCAGTAGGGTCGCCGGCGTGGCGGGCGGGCCGGGACGGTGGTGGTAGGCCAGGTTTTCGGACGGGCTGCCGATGGTGGTGCGACCCAGCAGCCAGAGCCGGTGGCTGGGATCGAAGCCCTCGCGCGACAGATGCTCGACCTTGCCGCTGTGCGCCAGGTCGCCGCCGTGGGCGCGGGCGGACTGGGCCAGTTCGTCGTGCCAGGCCAGCGGTGCGGCGCCGGCGGCGGTGCGGGCCTGGTTGACCAGCGTCAGGGCCGCGCGGGCCCCGGCGTCGTCGAACCGGCCGCCGCCGCCGTCGGCCAGTCGGGCGCGCAGGCGGGCCTCGTAGGCGCTCCAGGCGTCGATGTCGGAGGCCGGCGGCGCCTCGTCGCGGGCCATGACGACGGTGATCTCGGGCGCGTCCTTGGCGAAGGCGGGGACCGCCGCGGCCGCGAGGCCGGCGCCCAGCGCCATCCGCCGGGTGAGGCTCACTTGGCGGGCATCCCGGCGATCCACTGCCGGATCAGCGCCAGGCCCTCCTCGTGGGTGATCGAGCGGCTCAGCTCCGGCATCATCACGCCCGGTTCGGTGGAGGCCATGCGGTAGGCCAGGATCGAGGCGTCCGGGTGGCCGGGGTCGATGCCGACGCTGAGGTCGCCCGAGCCGCGGCCGGCGGCGACCGGATGCTTGCCGATGCCCAGCGCCGTGCGGCGGGTCTCTTCCAGGGTCAGCGACAGGCCCGAGTTGCTCGCCGCGGCCCGGGGGTTGTGGCAGTGGGCGCAGTTGGCGTCGAGGTAGGCCCGCGCGCGGGCGTCCAGCGGCTCGTCGGGGTCGTCCCAGCGGGCGGTGCGCGGCGCGGCCCCAGGCTTGGGCGCGCCGGTCAGCAGGCCCAGGCGCGTCCAGTGGGCCAGCTGGTTCTCGGCCCCGTCGGCATAGGGGAAGTCGCCGTTCAGGTTGCGGGCCTTGGGGCCGATCGGCGTCAGGCGCTTGTCGAGCTGGTGGCACTCCTTGCACTGGTTCTGGTTGGGCACGGCGTAGTCGACGGTGCGGGCCTGCCCGTGCGTGTCGGTGAAGGCCACGTCCAGCCGCGCGCCGGCCCGCTTCAGCACCGCGTTGGTCTGCTCGGCGTTCCAGACGTAGGTCAGCGCGACCCAGCCGCTCGACTTGTGGATCAGCAGGCGGGTCTCGAGATAGCGCACCTTCTCGTCGGGGCGCCGGAAGTCGGCCGGATAGGCGAAGGTCTTCACCAGGGTCGCCCCGACCGGCAGGTCCAACGCACCGGTCGGCCGGTATCGCGCCTTCGCGCCCGGCGGCAGGTACAGGAACCGCTGCTTCTCGGCGTAGTCGCTGAACAGCGGGGTGTTCAGCGCATAGGGCGTCAGCCCGGCGTTCGGATGGCGCCCACCCGCGTCGGTGAACAGGCGGTAGTCGGCCAGGCGCGGGGCCGGCGCCTGGGCCAGCAGCGTCTTCGTCGCGACCGCGTCGGGTTCAGGTGCGGCGCCGAGGCAAGCCATGGCGGCGAGGGCCGCGAGAAGACGTCGCACGCCCCCTATCCCCATTCCGGTTCGTCATCCCCCGGCTTGTCCGGGGGACCCATGCTTCCGCCTTCACGTGAGATCGCGGTTTTCAACAGCGTCAACGCGCGCGGGCCTTCCGGGCAGTGCGGTGTGAATGGGTCCCCCGGACAAGCCGGGGGATGACGATCAAGGTTGTGGGGCACGCTCAGATGAACTCATGCCCCCAGGTCGGCCTGGGCTTTCGGCAGCACCACCGCCTTGGGCTCGGCCACCTGGGCGTCGCCGACGGTGGGCGTGATCGACGGCTTGGCCTTCTCGATGTCGCCGGGCGCCGGCAGGTTCAGGTTCAGCACCGGGCCGTCGGAAATCCGCACCCGCGCCACACCCGGCATGGCCGGAAAGGTGGTGACTCCGTCCCACATCACCGGCGGCACCTTGCCGCCCAGCAGCGCCTTGACCATCGGGCCGCCCTTGAACTGCGGGTCCCAGGCGTTCTTGCCGATCTTGTTGTCGCGCACGACGATGTCGCGGGGCAGGGGATTGTAGGTCTTGTCGTCGAACTTCTGGGTGTAGCTGACCAGCATCACCGCGGCGGTGGCGTTGTTCTCGATGCGGTTGCCGAACACGTGCACGTCGCGGTTGGCCATCACCATGATGCCGGTGCCGGTGGGAACGCCGGCCACGATGTTGCCCTTCGGCGCGAAGTTCGGGGTGTCGTTGTCGACCACCGCGTTGTCGAAGATCCGGTGCGAGTGGCCGCCCATCTGCGGCAGGTTGGGCAGGTCGAACACCAGGATGCCGCCGGCGTTGTGGGTCGAGGTATTCTCGTAGACGTCGGCGTTGAACGAGTTCTCGATCTCGATGCCGGCGACGTTGAACTCGGCGCGGCTGCGCTTGACCACGATGTTCTTCGACTGGCCGACGTAGATCCCAGCGTCCGACGCGCCCTTCACCGTCACCTGGTCGATCAGCACGTTGGTGGAGGAGACCGGATAGACCCCGTAGGCGCCGTTGGTCTCCTTCGGCCCGCCGGTCCATTCGACGCGCACGTTGATGAAGCTGATCTGGTCGGAACCCTTGGACTTGATGCCGTCGCCCTTGGTGTCCTCGACGGCGAAGTCGCGGACGGTGACCTTGTCTGAGGTGATCAGCAGGCCCTCGCCGGCGCCCTTCTGGCCCTTGAACGACAGGATCGACTTGTCGGGCCCGGCGCCCTTCACGGTGACGTTGGCCACGTCGATGGACAGGCCGTCGGTCAGCTCGTAGCGGCCCTCGGCGAGCTGCACGGTGTAGCCGGGCGTGGCGTCCAGCAGGGCGGTCTGGATACGCTCCTGGGCATCCGGACCGGGGGCGACGCTGATCACCTTGGCCTGGGCGACGCCCGCGAGAACCGTGGCGGCGAGCAGGCCCGCAGAAAGGCAGGAGGGGGCGAAACGGGTCATAGGGTTCCTCCCGGCATCGTGACGCGCCGTTCAAGTTCGGAAGTGACTCCGTTCACGGGCGCCGCGCAACCCCCTAAGCTCGCGGGATGGACACGCAGATCGTGCGGATCGGCCCCGCCCAGGCGCGGCGTCTGGAGCGGGTGGCGGACGACGTCTTCGACGAGCTGATCGACCCGGCGCGGCTGGCGGCCTACCTGGCCGAGCCCAACCACCTGATGGTGCTGGCCGTCAGCGGCGGCGAGGTGATCGGCCAGGCCCGCGGCATGGTCCACCGCCACCCGGACCTGCCCACCGAACTCTACATCGACAACCTGGGGGTGGCGGAAGAGCGCCGCCGCGAAGGGATCGCCACCCGGATGCTGGACGAACTGGTCGCCTGGGGCCGCGAGCTGGGCTGCGAGGAAGCCTGGGTCGGCACGGAAGTCGACAACGCCGCGGCGCGGACGCTGTACGAACGCCGCGGCGCCGAGGCCGAGACGTTCGTGATGTACGTCTACGAGCTCTAGTTTCCACCAAGCGCCCCGGCCTTGCCTTTCCCGTTCACGGGAAAGGGGGACCGCCCGCCGAAGCCGGCGCGCGCCGGCTGAAGAGCGGGGGGTGGAAAGGGCAAGCCTCAAGCGTCGTGGATCGACCGGGCTGTTCCGAACGCGCTGCCGGCCGCGTGCCCTTCCCACCGCCGGCTCTTCGCTGCGCTCGGCCTGCGGTCCCCCCTTCCCGCAAGCGGGAAGGGCAAG